>JBBQEI010000007.1:0-106304 GCA_038320545.1 Bacteroidales bacterium | reverse complement strand
GTTACATACAATACCGCTTTTGCAAATTAAGCCTAAAAACAGTATTTTGCGCTTATGTCAACAGGTTACCAGATAAAAGATCAGCAAGCATTGCATTATCTTACCATTCAGGTGGTAGATTGGATAGATGCGGTTAATTATTGACTTGAAATGGAAAACGTATTTTTAAAGTGGAATAATTTGCGGTCAGAGACCGCGATTTAAGACGGCGAAGTCGGAGACGTTCGCCGAGCGCTTCGCATATTTCGCTGAGCTCTGCTAGCGTGCGTTTGCAACGCGTGCTAATAAATTAAAAAATACAATAGAACACGAAGTCACAAAGACACAAAAAAGTAAAATATTTCTTCGTGCCTTTGTGCCTTCGTGTTTAATTTTTTTCCCTTTTTTTACTTTTTTACAATGCTCCAGCCTCCTTTCAGGCCGAAAATAAACCAAGTCAGGGCAACAGTTCCTGCAGCAAAAATGGTGTCACCAAAAACCCGAAGCCATTTAAAGGTAACCAGGTAAGGTTGTTGCATAAATTCAGCCGAACGGGCATACCATAATCCTTCCTGAACACTTGCTACTGTCTGTGCCAAACCAATTGGCAGAACACTGATAAATACCATAGCAGCCAAGCCGATGTTTATACTCCAGAAAGAGAATTTTATCCATTTTTCTTTCCATACGTCATCTTTGTTCAAGTCGCGCAATACAAATAACATAAGTCCGATTCCCAGCATTCCATAAACACCGAACAAGGCAGTATGACCATGAACCGGAGTTGTATTCAAACCCTGCATGTAATAAAGAGCAATAGGAGGATTAATCAAAAATCCAAATATGCCTGCTCCCACCAGATTCCAGAATGCAACTGAAATAAAACAGTAAATAGGCCATTTATACGATTTTATCCATTCATTACTTTTACTTATTCTTAAACTATCGTATGCTTCAAATCCTATCAGCACTAATGGTACTACTTCCAGCGCACTGAAAGTTGCCCCTAAGGCTAAAACAGCAGTTGGTGTTCCGGTAAAATACAAATGATGGAATGTTCCGAGTATTCCGCCTGCCAGAAATACAACCGTAGAAAACAAAACAGCTACAGTAGCAGTAGAGGCTTTTATAATTTTCATCCTCACAAATAAAAATGCAGTAACAACAGCAGCAAATACTTCAAAGAATCCTTCGACCCAAAGGTGCACCACCCACCAGCGCCAGTATTCGGCAACAGCGAGGTTAGTTTGGCGTCCCCACATCAAACCTGCACCATAAAACGCAGCAATAGCAATGGTGGAAATTAAGAATAACAGAAGCAAGCTTCTGCTTTCCGACTTTTGCTTTAATGCCGGTAAAATTGCCCGTCCCATCAGGAACAACCAGATAAATAAACCAATAAATAAAAATATTTGCCAAAACCTTCCTAAATCAACATATTCATATCCCTGATGCCCAAACCAGAAATTTTGTATATACCCTAATTTTTGCATCACACCCAACCATTGGCCTGCTAGCGAACCGATTACAATGACTAAAAGAGCGCTGAATAAAAGATTAACTCCCAATCGCTGGTACTTAGGTTCAACACCCGAAATAGCAGGAGCATAATATAAACCTGTTGCTAACCAGGATGTGGCAATCCAGAAAATAGCAAGTTGAATGTGCCAGGTTCGCGAAATTGAATAAGGAAGCCAATCGGAAAGTGGAATTCCATAAAATGCCTGCCCTTCTACACCATAATGAGCAGTAATAACTCCCATAATCACCTGCACAAGCAACAAAGCCGATACTATCCAGAAATATTTTACTGTAGCTTTTTGTGACGGAGTTTGAATTTCATTTTTTAAAGGAAAATCTATAGGAATAGGCTCCGCTGCTTCATTACGTTTTCTGGCATAAAACCATACCATCAAACCAATTCCTGCTAACAATAACATTACACTGAACCCAGTCCATAGCAATAATGAGCCTGTAGGTCTGTTTCCTACCATTTCATCTGCGGGCCAGTTATTGGTATAAGTTATACTTTGCCCGGGACGCTCTGTAACACACGACCACGAAATCCAGAAGAAAAAGGCATTAAGTTTTCGTACACGTTCAGGATCTTTCAAAGAGTTTAATGGAATACTGTAAGAATCGCGTAAACCTGCAAGCGCCGGGTCATTGGTAAATAATCCACCATAATATTTACTGTTGTCTGCAATGGCTTCCGATCTTATATTTGATACAGTAAGCACTTCAGAGTTTTTGTTGTAAGTATTTGCACGCAAGTCCTTTTGCAGGATTACCTTCAGAAAAGCTTTCTGTTCATCTGCAATACTATCATATGAAATACCATAATTCTTTACAGATAACCTTTCAAGGATAAACACTGCTTCTTTATGAAGCCAATCAGCACTCCAATCGGGTGCCTGATAAGCGCCATGCCCCCATACTGTGCCCATTTCCTGGCCTCCCATCGACTGCCATACATTCTGGCCGTCTTTGATATCCTGTCCGGTAAAAAGAGTTTTACCGTCGGCATTCACAACTTTTACAGGAATAGGTGGAGCCTGTCGGTAAATTTCCCTCCCATAATAGATTAATACAGCAAACGAAATGGTCATGACGGCAATAAAGCCAAACCACAATTTTTTTGTTGTCATAAAAGATAGTTTTTGTTTATAATTAAATTGAATCTCCTTCTTTCAAACGGTTAATTCCGTCGGCCATTCCTTTCACATAATTTCTTCCCTGAATATGATCCTGGAGCATTACAGAAACTGGTCCCTGTTGATTCGAAAAACCTTTTTTAACCATCATCGGAAAAAGCAGGTTTTCCTCCCTGGCATGATGCACCCCATCAGCAAAGTTCTTAATAAGATAAACCACTGTTTCAAAATCTTTAACAGAGCCACCCGATGATTGTGACATTCTTTCCATTACATCAATTAACCGAAGAATATACACATGGTCTTCTTCTAAATTTTGTGTTGCTGTCTTCATTTATTTACTTTTTGGATTATAGAAGTAATGCTTTCGGATACAAAATATTATTCTCGAGATGAACATGAATATGCAGGTCATCTTCAAATTGATGTAAAAGCTTTAATGATACATTATAAGTATTACATGCATCTTGCGGAATGCGATATTGGAGAGTGAGTGTATTAATTTTATCCATAGCTCCTCCGGCAAGCTCATGTTCATCATTCATCCTGTCGATTTCTGAATGAATTAACTCTCTTAACCCGGGTGATTTATTACTGATCGCTTCTTTAACAGCCGGAAAAAGAACTTCTTCTTCTTTTTGAAGGTGTTGCAAAAGTTCTGCGTTTATAGTCCTGAAAAGTTCTGCAACTTCAATTAACTCAGGATGATTTTCACCATGTACCTTGGCAATTTTATTGGTATAAAATACTAATTCAGGTAAAGTTTTTAATACATATTGATGATGGGTACCAACAATATGGTCAATAAGCGATGATAACTCCCAATCGTTATAATTTTGATTTTTTTCTTCAGGCAGGTTTTGAAGTTCACTTAACTGATTCAGTAAAAAAGTTTTGTTAATCTTTTTTTCCATGCATGCATGCTCAAGACTTTTTTTGCCGCCACAACAGAAATCTATTCCTGCTTTTTTAAATATTTCGGCTGTCCTGAAATCGGCTACCACTATTTCGCCAATTGTTAGTTCGTTATATATTGCATCCTTTAACATAATTTTCTAATTAAGTTTTATAGACGCAAATATATGTATTTTCTATTAAAGGACAAAAAGGTCTTTTAGTAATTTTATAAAATAATTATTATCTTTGTTTCAGAAAACAAAAAACGATGTTTAATAAAGAAACTGAATATGCACTTAGGGGCTTGGTATACATTCAACAACAGAACCATTATGGAAGAAAACCTGGTGTTGCCGAAATTGCCAAAGAAATAGATGCCCCCCCGTTTTATATTGCAAAAATATTACAACGAATGGTTAAAAGCGGGTTCGTTGAATCGAGTAAAGGTAAAGGCGGTGGTTTCTTTTTCGAAAAGGAAAAGCCAGACTTGCCTATCAAAAATTTAATAATTACCACGGAAGGAAATAAAACCATATCAGGCTGTGGCTTTGGACTTAAAGAATGTAGTTCTGAAAGCCCCTGTCCTATGCACGAACAATATGCTGAAATTCGAAATGCCCTCAATGCTCTTGTCACGAATGAAACTATACAATCGTTGGCCATGAAATATAAAATGAAAGGGGATTTATTAAAGACTCCAATTGATCAATAAATAAAGCTTCTATTTTCACATGACAATTCAGGAAAAAATCAATAATCTCAAGAGATATCAATTGCCAATTTATGTTTTTGTATTTACCTTAACGATACTCACGTTTGTACAGGTAAAACTTGATAAAAACCCTCTTCTGCTGTTAGAAAGGTTTTTTTCCGGAGCAGGATGGTTGGAGATATTGGCAATTGGATTTTATGCAGCGTTTATAGCATTTAAAATGCAAAACCCTGTAAATGTTCCAAAGTACCGAAGAATTACCTGGTCGATATTTTCAATATTTTTCTTTACTCAATTAGCCATAGGATTATTAGGGGTCGATAAATTCCTGATGACCGGAAAGCTTCACCTCCCAATTCCAACAATGATACTAGCGGGGCCATTGTACCGGGGCCAGCTATCTGTAATGACTATTTTATTCTTAAGTACCATTATTTTAACTGGTCCGGCATGGTGTAGCCAATTTTGCTATTTTGGCGCATTCGACAGCATGGCTTCATCCGGGAAAACAGAAAGAGGAGCCTTGAAAAATAAAAAAGCAATCAAATATACTTTACTGTTATTGGTAATTGCAATAACACTTTTATTACGTTGGCTAAATGTGCCTGTAATCATTTCAACCATAATTGCAGGTATTTTTGGCTTGACTGGTATTGGAATTATGATCCTTTATTCCCGTAAAAAAGGAAAGATGGTACATTGCACAGTATATTGCCCCATAGGCACCATGGTAAATGTAATGAAACCGGCAAATCCCTTTCGCATGTATATCGATGCAAGCTGTTCGTTATGTATGAAATGCACCAGCTTTTGCAAATACGATGCTTTGAATGTTCAGGATGTTCGCAACAAAAAACCCGGATTTAGCTGTACGCTTTGTGGCGATTGTCTTGCAGCCTGTCGCGATAATTCGATTAAATATCGTTTTTTAAGATTGAAACCACAAACGGCGCGCAAACTTTATCTTTTTCTTACCATTTCCATTCACGCTATTTTCCTAGCTTTAGCCAGAATATAATTTTTTTAAAAAATCTGTGTATCTCCGTTTGTGCTCTGTTTAACTTTTTTATTACACAGAGTTTCACAGAGATGTCACAGAGTACCACAGAGGAAAAAAGCACTTTTTAACTCCGGATTAGAATGAAGTATCATTGAAGTTTAAATTTATCGCACAAACATTAATATTTAATTTATTTAAAAGTAATTTAATGAATTAACGTTTAATTATTTATCCCAGATATCAAGAACCAAGTGATTTATCAATGCAATTGAGCAAATTGCGAATGAAACCTGAATTTTAAGCTTCAGAGGAGCGACATATTTGTAGCCACGGGTTTTAACCCGTGGTAAAAAGTTGAAATCATATAATTTAAGCCGGACCACAATGGACGATAGAAACGTATGTTCATTCCGGCGCAATAACGATATGAAATAAGTAAGTTTCTTAAGAGTATCAAGACAAATACAGAGAATGTCCTAGGTCCTGGTTCTTGGCTCTTGGCTCTTTGCACAATATTCAAAAATTGAATTTCTAAATTTATTAACAACCTCCTTGGTAGAAAAGATAAATACATATCTTTGCAGGAAGGAGAAAAAAGATGAGTGATTTTATAGTTTCAGCGCGTAAGTATAGACCTTCCACATTTGTTTCGGTGGTAGGCCAGTATGCTGTTACAAATACTTTGAAAAATGCCATTAAAACAAATCATATTGCTCATGCTTATTTGTTTTGTGGTCCGCGAGGAGTAGGAAAAACTACCTGCGCCCGAATTTTTGCAAAAACACTCAACTGCCTTAACCGCACTCCCGATACAGAAGCATGCGACCAGTGTGAATCGTGCAAAGCATTTAGCGAATCACGTTCGTACAATATTCACGAGCTCGATGCAGCATCCAATAATTCAGTAGAAGATATCCGCACGCTGATCGATCAGGTCCGTATACCGCCCCAAATTGGGAAATACAGCATTTATATTATCGATGAGGTTCATATGTTATCGTCGCAGGCTTTCAATGCATTTCTGAAAACTCTGGAAGAACCGCCTGCACATGCAATTTTCATACTGGCCACTACCGAAAAACATAAGATCATTCCAACCATATTATCGCGTTGCCAGATATTCGATTTTCACCGCATTCGAATAGAAGATTCAGTTCAATACCTGGAACATATTTCGAAACAGGAAGCCGTAAATTACGAAGTTGAAGCCCTGAGTGTTATTGCGCAGAAAGCTGACGGTGGTATGCGTGACGCCTTGTCCATTTACGATCAGATGGTAAGCTTCGTTGGTAACAATCTCACTTATAAAGGTGTTATCGAAAGCCTTAACGTTTTGGATTATGAATTCTATTTTAAACTGGTTGATGCATTTCTGGAACATAATGTAAGTGAGGCACTTTTAATATTTAATGAAATTCTGGATAAAGGCTTCGACGGGCACAATTTTATCAGTGGCCTAAGTTCACATTTACGGGATATATTGGTTTGTAAAGATCCGGTGACTTTGCAACTGCTGGAAGTATCGGCAAGTATTAAAGAACAATATAAGAGTCAGGCAGTCCGATGTCCGGCAGAATTTATATTTGAAGCATTGAACATTTGCAACCAGTGCGATGTCCAGTATAAAATCAGTAAAAACCAGCGTTTACATGTCGAACTTGCCCTCATCCAACTCAACAATATCGACCCGGAAAAAAAAAACTCTGAACCTGAGGTAATAAAGGTTAAACAATCCATAGCTTCAATTCCTCAAAATAAGCCAGTTACACCTTCAAACACTGTTAATCCGACAACAAATATAAGTGCCGGAAATCAAAATGCAACTGATAAACCTTTAGTTGCAACTCCTTCACGTTCTTCTACCCCATCTTTAAAAGATGCATTAAAGGGATCGTATCAAAAACCAGTGGTACAGGAAATAACATTAAATGAAGAGTCATCAGGAATTCAGGTAGCTGCAAGGGATCAACAGGTTACACAAGAGCAGCTCGAAGAAAGCTGGAAGGAATATGCAGAAGGATATAAATCAAATGAGCCCCGCATTTATAGTACTTTAGTTGCGTATCAACCAATTCTTACAGAAAATTCTAAAATCGATTTCTCTGTAAGCAATCAACTTCAGGAGGAAATGATAAACAACATCAGGATAAACTTGTTAACATATCTGAAAAAAAGCTTAAACAACTATAGCCTTGATATTGTTACAGCAATTACAGAAAAGGTTGAAAGTAATAAGTTGTACACTTCGGAGGATAAATTTGATCATATGGCAAAAAAAAATCCGGAATTGTTAAAGTTAAAACAGCAGTTTAATCTTGATTTTGAATAGTAATTTTTATAAGTAAAAACATGGAAGGACAGAAAATTACATGTACCAATGGAGTTCTGAAAGTACCTGATTTCCCGGTAGTACCTTTTATTGAAGGAGATGGAACCGGACCTGATATTTGGGCAGCTTCGGTTAAAGTATTGGATGCTGCAGTTGAAAAAGCTTATTCAGGCAAAAAGAAAATAGTATGGAAAGAAGTATTTGCCGGTGAAAAAGCTTTCAAGTTAAAAAATGAATGGTTACCAGTTGAAACTCTTGATCTTATCCGTGAATATATTGTAGCTATAAAAGGCCCATTAACCACCCCGGTTGGTGGCGGAATACGTTCATTAAACGTTGCTCTCCGTCAGGAACTCGATTTGTATGTTTGTTTACGCCCTGTTCGCTATTATGAAGGAGTTCCTACTCCTGTTAAGGACCCAACAACAACCAACATGGTTATATTCCGGGAGAATTCGGAAGATATTTATGCCGGAATTGAATGGATGGCTGGCACAGATGAAGCAAAAAAAGTTACCGATTTCCTGATTAAGGAAATGAAGGTAAAGAAAATCCGGTTTCCGGAAAGCTCATCCATTGGAATAAAACCAGTTTCGAAGGAAGGTACAGAAAGACTTGTGCGTGCCGCTCTTGAATATACTGTTACCAACGATCTTCCATCGCTCACACTGGTGCACAAAGGCAACATTATGAAATTTACAGAAGGTGGTTTCCGCGATTGGGGATATGCCCTTGCTAAAAAAGAATTTAATGCAACTGAAATTGATGGTGGCCCATGGTGTACTTTCAAAAATCCTCAAACAGGAAAAGATATTATTGTTAAAGATGTTATAGCTGATGCGTTTCTGCAACAAATCCTTACCCGACCTGCAGAATACTCAGTGATTGCAACATTAAACCTCAATGGAGATTATATTTCGGATGCACTTGCTGCCATTGTTGGTGGAATTGGTATTGCACCCGGAGCAAATATCAATTTCGAAACAGGACATGCAGTTTTTGAAGCAACTCATGGAACTGCTCCGAAATACGCCGGCAAGGACATGGTAAACCCTGGTTCAGTGATCCTCTCGGGTGTGATGATGCTTGAATACATGGGATGGCAGGAAGCTGCCAACCTTATTGTAAAGGGTATTAAAGGTGCAATCAAAAATAAAAGGGTAACTTACGATTTCGAACGACAAATGCAGGGAGCAACTAAATTGAAATGTTCCGAATTTGGTGAAGAAATCGTCAGGAATATGTAAAATTTAATTTAATAACCTTATCAATACAGCTATGTTAACAAAAAAAGTAGAAGAAAGTCTAATTTCACAAGTACAAAAAGAAGCTTATTCTTCTTTTTTGTATTTATCCATGGCTTCCTGGGCCGAAGCAGAAGGAATACAAGGCACCTCTGAATGGTTATACGCGCAGGCTGAAGAGGAAAAAATGCATATGCTTAAATTTATCCATTATGTGAATGAACGTGGCGGTAGAGCTATTATACCGGCCATTCAGCAGCCACCAATGGATTTCTCCAATGTTCATCAGCTCTTTGATAAAGTTCTTGAACATGAAGAATATATAACTGCTTCTATTAACGATATTGTTGCAATTTGTATTAACGAAAAAGATTTTACTACCCAAAATTGGGTTCAATGGTTTGTAAACGAGCAAATTGAAGAAGAAGCTTCGGTAAAGGGAATAAAAGATAAATTAAAACTATTAGGTGACGGTAATTTATATCTTTTCGATAAAGATATTGCTTCTATGCGCAAAAAGAGCGGAACTGGCGACCAAACCACCTAAATGTTTGCGGAATATAAACAGATGGGTAACTATCTGTTTATATTCCGGTATTAAATGATTTTATATAATTAACCATCAATTTAGAAAATTTAAAGAAATGTTTTCTTTCTTTGATCTTAATACACATTTATTTTCATGAAAAGCCATTTCTTTAAAATATTACTATTTACGGGATTACTGCTTGTAAATTTTTATACTGCATTTGCCCAACCTGACACACAATCCATTTTTATGATAGGGGTTAAACAAGGTGTCAATCTATCCAAAATTAACTTTGTTCCCACTGTCGATCAAACTACCACAATTGGGTATACAGGAGGATTGGCATTTAAATATATCTCCGAAAAACATGTTGGAATCCAAATGGAGTTAAACTTTTCGAAAAGAGGATGGACAGAAAATCTGGATTCCGGAAAGTCTTATAAAAGAGAGCTAAATTATTTTGAAATTCCTGTTTTAACCCATTTTATTTTTGGACAAAAGAAAACACGGGCATTTTTAAATGTCGGACCAAGCTTTTCCTTCCACTTAAATAATAAAGAAAGTTTTCATTTACCAAGTGTAGGCGATACGCTGCTATATTACGGACGTAAATTGGATAAAAATTTTGAATTAGGCCTGGTTGGTGGCGTAGGTATAACACAATCAACTTCCTTAGGCGATTTTCAACTCGAATTTCGATTCCTTTACGGGCTACAAAATATTTTTGCTGTTGATAGTAAAACAGATCTGGGAAAGTCCCAAAATCAACTTTACGGAATCACTCTCAGCTATTATTTCTTTAAAAAAGATTATAAAGCGAACAAATAATTCTGCTTTATAAGATTAGAAGGGAAGCTTTGAAAATACAGCTAATCCAATAAGAGATTACCCTTGCGGCGATGTCAGACAACAATTCAAATAAACCGAAAAGACACCAGTCACCCTGAGTACTTCGACTCCGCTCAGTATGTCGGGCGACCCGGGAACCAGTAAGAAGTAATAAGTACTCGCGATAGCTATCGGGAGTACGAAGTAAATCACATAAATGATATGGAGAATAGCCAAACAGAAAGCATTTGTTGATTATTGCATGACAATTTCCGAAAGCTGCCTGATGATATCAACGGTATATTCACCCATATTTGGACCGAACCACCCCATAATCTGCGATTCGTAATTGTCGAGATAAAAATACCGGCCTGGCAATATATATCCCAGATAACTTCCGTTATATCCTGAAATGTTGCAGTTATAGCCTTTTGCCATCAGACTGTTTTTAATCTGAACGGCATATTCCCCGCTAAAATCTGCCGGAACAGAAATCCAAACCGTTTTTTCCAGCCTGACAACCTGAATATATGGATTTAGTGGTTCAGGCATCAGCTTGTTCCCTACTGCGGGAATCAGATTACGATTTTTGCTAATGCGCATACGAAATTCCGGTAATGCAAATTTCAACGAAACAGCTTTAAAATGAATTTTATTGTCCATGCGGGTTGCCGGCAAAAAAGAAGTAAGACTGTCGGCTAATGCCTCACCGAGGTATTTGGGTTGCTCAAAGTCCTTTCCTTCGGATAATGGCGCCTGACTGCCCATCGATCCTGCCATAAACAATGCCACATCCACGGAGTTTTCCATTTTTCTTTGCCAATAGCCAGGGTAGTCGCCGCTGATGAGCATGTTCTGAGCTCCCAGCGTGGTGGAATGAGCTGAAAAAGATCCTATAACAGCTTTATTGCCATTGGTTTGCGTAATCAGCAGATAATCAAAATCGGGGTTTGTTATCCCCAGGCTGTCAACTAACCTGTTTCGGATAAAATGTCCGGCTTTAAACATACCGGAACCTATAGATGCAGGTTTTAACTCTTTTAACGAGGAAACAACGGCTTTTGCAAATTGATCTACTATCCATTTCTGAATATTTGCGTTGTATTTACCGGCAAACTCTTCACCCAAATAGCCGGGCCCCCACGCTCCAATGCCTGAATGGGTGTGGGTGGCTGAATAAAACACTTCATCTCGGTTAATTCCCTTTGATTCAAGAATGTTAGTTATCGAATCGGTCAGATGCGGAGGTAAAATCAACATATCGGCACCTACCATCACCAGCCGCTTTGTTCCAATTTTTAATGCGATGGCTTTCACAAATATGGAATCGTGAACTCCTGATGCATATTTGCCATTTCTTTTTCCATATCCGGCCAGAGGCACCTGCTTAAACTTACCTTCGGAAGAAACATCGACAGGGCAATTCAATTCGGGAGTAAGGCTCACTCTGGCAAATCCTGCCTGTACCGAATCGTATACTGTTTGGGTGGTTCTATTTAATTGCCCTATATCCTCTAAAGCAGTTCTGAAATATTCTGTTTCGTAAAACGGGGTATGGTCAACAGGCCTGGTAACGAGGAAAAAAGTTGAAACAATTATTACAATTACGATCCCTGAAATAATTCCGGCTTTTTTCATGAGTTCGAGAATTCAGGATTAAAAAAATGGTTGCTTTCTGCAAATTTAGAACAATCGAAGTCTGTATCAAATAAAAATCAGGATTCTCTTTTGCAGGGTGAAGTGAAAAAAACTCCCGATTGCATCCGGAAAATCGGAATACAATCGGGAGACAGTTGATTGAATCAAACCAATTGCTGTTTATTGAAGTTACAATTCAGACTTCACCGGTCATATATCTGTAACTTTGCATTTTTGATAAATGCTGGTGCTAAACCCCATGTTTGTGGTTCATCCCTTTCTGCTGCCCTTTTTTCATTAAACGGGAATCGTACCATACTTTCTGTTCATCATTCAGGAGCAACCGGAACTGTTGTTTCATGGCTACTGATTTTTTCATTAGCTGGTTCTGAATCTTGGTGATTTCGTCGATATTGGCATCTATCACTTTCATATCTGTTTTGTCGGCTGTGGTAAGTGTCCGCTGCCGTGCCTTCAGTTCACCTAACTGATTTCGCAGAGGCTGAGTTTCTTTATAAAAAGCAAGCCGTAGCTCTTTTATTTTTACTTTCTGATCTTCATTCAGATTCAGGATCTCACTCCTTACACCTTTTCCAAAATTATCTTTTTCCCTGTTTTGTCTACTTCCCGGCTGAGCCAGAATACTTCCTGTAAACAATACTGCCATAGCAATAACCGCAAATAAATGAGAAGATTTCATAATCTATATTTTTAATTGTTTGTACCTGTTTGACAAAAATTGAGATTAAAACTTGCTAAATGTGACGGAGTTTAAATGTTAAAAATAGTTAAATGCTTGGTAGCGGCGTTTGACTATGAAAGAAGAGCAATTAAGAAAATTTATAACGGGTTATGAATTAAGCTTTTAAAAATATTATGTGTTCGCTTCCCTCGGGTTCTTTTATTTTATAAAGTTTGCTTTTTTCATCAGCATGCTTGGCGCACTTCACATTAAATCCCCTTCGGAATTTTAAAAAAAATGTAAATCTGTCAAAGTAGAAATAATTTACTGCCCTTAACTTAATACTTACAATATTGTTATTTCTGGTAAACCAAAAAAGTTTATGGAAATAATCTATGCAATCGAGAAGGATTTAAGCGTTAATGAATTTTTACAGGTATTGCAAAACTCGGGACTGGCCGAAAGAAGACCTGTTGATGATAAAGACCGAATTATTGCAATGTTAAAGAATTCAAATTTAATAATTACAGCCAGAGTGAATAATGAGCTCATTGGAGTTGCCCGTTCTCTTACCGATTTTGAATATGCAACTTATTTATCCGACTTGGCTGTTTCAAAAGAGTTTCAAATGCTTGGCATTGGAAAAGAATTGATAAGGCACACCAAAAAAGCATCAATTCAGGCAAAACTAATACTTTTGGCAGCACCTGCTGCAATCGAATATTATCCAAATATTGGAATGAAGAAACATCTGGCCTGTTTTTTTCTTGATGAAATAGATGAACTTAAATAATTAAAAGTGAAATCCTATAATTAAAATAACTATTTTCAAAGTTTTGAAATAATTAAGGATAGAACTATTAAAATGCAGAAACTTAACCTGTTATTTTTAATTTTTGTAAGCTTTACCATAACTATATCTGCCCAAAAATCGGTTAAAATAGTTAAAACATTAACAGCACCACAAATTGACGGATGGGTAAATGAAGACGTTTGGAAACAGGCTGCTTTAATCACCGAATTTTATCAGAGAGAACCTAATCCGGGTATGGCAGCATCGGAAAAAACCGAAGTCTACATCTGTTACGATAAAAATAATATTTATATCGGAATGCATTGTTACAGCGCACCTGGCGGAATTACTGCCAAAGAAATGGCACGTGATGTAAGTTTGGGAGAGGACGACAGGGTACAGATAATATTCGATACTTTTTTAGACAGGAGAAATGGGTATTGGTTCCAGATTGGTCCAAGAGGATCAATTGGGGATGCACTGGTTAGTCAGAATGGTGCGAACCTTAATAAAGACTGGGATGGCATTTGGACCGGAAAATCCAGAATTAATGAAACAGGATGGGATGCCGAAATTGCAATCCCGTTTAAATCACTTTCATTTAAAAAAGGTCAGACAACCTGGGGATTTAAACTAATCAGAAACATACGCCGAAACTTAGAAGCATCGTATTGGCCTGAAGCCAACCTAAATTCTTTTAAATTTCAGATTTCGGATGCAGGTTTAATCGAAGGACTGGAAGATATATCACAGGGAATAGGTTTAGATATTATACCTTATGGATTATTAGGTTTGAAAACCAGTGAAACTGATAAGGGCAGAAAAAATAATTTGAAAGCGAACGGGGGATTCGACATATTTTATCAGGTAACACCCCAACTTAAAGCAGCAGTGACTGTTAATACTGATTTTGCACAAACAGAAGCCGATACCAGGCAAATTAACCTTACCCGGTTCAGTTTATTTTTTCCTGAAAAAAGAGATTTTTTCCTGGATGGTTCCAATTATTTTTCTTTTGGCTCCGATGCTAATACTGAAAATCCATATTCCCAAAAAATCATACCTTTCTTTTCCAGAAGAATTGGTTTGGATTCAAAAGGAAATCCTGTTCCAATTCGCTGGGGAGCACGAATAACTGGTCAGGCAGGGAAATGGAATCTGGGACTGCAGCATGTAACAGACGATCGGGATTCCACCCTTGGAAAATTTTCGGTAGCGCGTATTTCACGTAACATCGGAAAACAATCATCAGTAGGTATTATTAGCACATTTGGAAACGCGAACAGCACAGCTCTTAACAATGTTTTAGGTGCCGATGTACATTTTGCCACTTCCGCTTTTAAGAAGAATAAAAACATCGATTTAACATTATTTGCATTAAAATCTCATACTGAAAAGCTAACAGGAAATGATCATGCCTTTGGAGGTTCAGTTTATTATCCTAACGATTTTTTTAATTTTTTAGGAGGATATCATGAAATTGGAAATAATTTCGTAGCCGGGGCAGGTTTTGTACCCCGAACCGGAATACGCGAAAGCTATTTGAATATGGGAATTGGTCCAAGGCCAAAAAAATGGGGTATTCTCCAGGTTCAAATCACAGGTGGAATCGATTACATTACCAATCTTAAAAACAGACTGCTTTCCAGGCAAATCGATTTCACCCCTTTTCAAATCCGTTTCCGGTCGGGCGAAATTATTCGGCTAAGTACTGTAACTCAATATGAATACCTGGATGCTCCTTTCAGAATTTATTCAGCCTACGAAATTCCTGCAGGTGCTTATAATTTTACAAAAGCAAATATATCACTTGAATCGGCAATGAGGCGGAATATCTGGATAACAGCAAGATTCAGCAAAGGAAATTTTTATAATGGAAACCGGCGCGATTATAATATGGCTATTGGATATAAAGTTGCGGTTCCATTATATTTAAATTTCGAATATCAACAAACAAAAATTGATATTGAAAGTGGTTCTTTTACCGCAGAAATTCTGAGAAGTAATATTAATATTCTTTTTTCTCCTACCATTACACTTTACAACTTTTTACAATACGATAATTTTTCTAAATCGATGGGATGGCAATCCCGATTTCAGTGGATTGTAAAGCCTGAGCATGAGATAATGCTGGTGTGGAATTCTATAACTGATAACCCTTTGGAAAGATTTGCTGTGAAAGAAGGAACGTTGAATTTTAAAATGAAATATGTTATTCGTTTTTGACAGCTTACTATACCCTATTCACGTTACACCGGTTTGCTCATACATTAACCAAAAGCATCTCTATGCAACAATTGTGGGCTATGTTTTGAGAAATCTTTTCCTCACCTTGTGGAAATAAAACTTTGTTATAATGGTCTAAGGCCGCTGAACAGGAATGGCATATTATTTACAGCAACTTAATCCATGCTGGAAATAGTTAAAGACTTTATGTATGAGACCTGTTTGGACCGGATCGGTTGGATTTGGATTAGTAAATATACCTGTAAAGTTGTATAGTGCAATTGAGTCTACAGGAATTGATCTGGATATGCTTGATAAAAACGATCATGCCAAAATAAAATATAAACGCGTTAATGAAAACTCCGGGGAAGAAGTTGTTTGGGAAAATATTATAAAAGGTTATAATTTGGATGGCGATTATGTGATTTTGGAAGATGCAGATTTTGAACGTGCAAATGCCAAAAAAACTAAAACCATTGAAATAAATGATTTTGTAAATATCCAGGAAATAGATAGTATTTATTATGAAGCACCCTACTATGTATTGCCCGACAAAACAGGTACGAAAGCCTATTTTTTATTAAAAGAAGCACTTTTAAAAACACAAAAAGCCGGGGTGGGCAGTTTTGTGATGAGAAATAAGGAAGGCCTTGCCGTATTAAGAGCAACAGAGAAGTTGATTATTTTGCAACGAATACATTTTCAGGAAGAAATCAGAAAACCGGATGACCTGGAAATTCCAGAAAACGGAGAAATTAAGGCTCAAGAGCTTAAGATGGCCATTACTCTTATTGATCAGATAACCGCGCCATTTGATATCTCAAAATATAAGGATAACTATAAGGATGAAATCCTGAAAATAATAAAAGAAAAATCACAAGGAATTCAAAAGCCTCCTCAAAAGCTTAAAGTTGTGAATAAGTCAACTCAGAACCTTATGGAACAATTGAAAGCAAGCTTGGAAATCAAGCATAAAAAAGTTTCTTAAACATCACTTCTTCTAAAATATTTAAAATTCTATGCAATATTACATTAAGCCCATGCTTTCAGATGAGTTATCCCGGCCATTCGACAACAAAGAGTGGCTTTTCGAATACAATCATGGAGGATACAGAGCTATATCAGTTATTACCGATCAAAAGGTCAATATTTACTCATTTAAGAAACAATCATTCAATCAGGACTTCCCTCTGCTGGAAAAAGAACTGAGTTCGATTTCAAGCGATGTAGTACTCGATGGTGAAATTGTAATGTTGAATGAAGAAGGAAAACCTGATTTTCAAAAATTAATTAATTATAAGCAAAACCCGCATTTACAGATTAGATACTACATTTTCGATCTGTTGTTATTCGAAGGAAGATCGTTACTTCAAACACCTTTGATTAAAAGAAAATATTTATTAGAGGAAATATTCCAGGGAAATTTCAAATATCTGAAATATAACAATTTTGTGATTGAAGATGGCTGTGATATATACAAATCGGCTATTAAAGCAGAGCTTGAGGGAATCACAGCAAAAAAAATGGAAAGCTATTATCACCCAGGAAAAATTAGCCCGGATTGGCTTAAAATAGGGAAAAATATTTCCAAAGAAGTTTATATATGTGGATTTACAAAACCATCAGTAAAAAATAAGCAAATAGGCTCAATTATTGCAGGTTTTAAAGAAAATAATTCGTTTTCATACTCGGGTCATATAGTTGCAGGTTTAGATAATTTATATATCCAGCAACTATACACTCAGCTTATTCCTCTTGTAACCGATGAGTCTCCTTTTGAAACCGAAATTAAATCAAAAAATGATATTGTGTGGGTTCATCCGGTTATAAAATGTGAAGTAAAATACCTTGACATTACCAAGAATCATTTAATGCGACAACCCGTCTTTCTTTCAGTAAAAAATGAAATAAACTTAAAAACATACAATGAACAGTACTGAACTTAAAAGGCAACTTCCGGATGAAGAGTTAATCTCTTTTGGATATATGCCGACCCGATCGCATGAACAGAGTCATATATATAATCCTGATGAGCCGATTACAAAGGAAATGATTTCGGAATATTACCATAAAGTAGCAGAATTTATTCTTCCTTATATAATTAATCGACCCCAATATGTAAAACGTAATCTCACATTCGATGAAGCATTCTTTTTAAAGGAAGGAACGCATGATATTCCAATTATGCTTGATAAACTGAAAGGCTCGCACCAAATGGAAAAAGGGATGACTACTTTGCTATGCAATAACCGCGAATCATTCGCATATCTGATCAACAGAGGGTTAAGCGAAATAAATCTTTGGCATTCCAATATTAATTCACTGGATTATCCTGATTATATGGTTATAGACCTGGATCCATCCGATCAGAATACGTTTTCACAGATTAAAAGAGTGGCAAAAGTACTTAAATCTATACTTGACAAAGCCGGTGCCGAAGGATTCTGCAAAACATCAGGAGGAACAGGTCTTCATGTATTTATACCTTTGGCCGTACATTATCCATTTCCCATAATTCGTGATTTTGCCTATACACTTTGCATGCTAACAAATAAACGTATTCCTGAAATTACATGCATGGATAAACGAAAGGCCAATAAAGAACATAAAATCTTTCTTGATTATATGCAGAATATGAGAGGAAAATCGATTGTTTCGGTATATAGTGTCAGAGAATTTCCCGGAGCCCCTGTTTCCACTCCAATTTCCTGGGAAGAATTAAAGGATGATCTGAACCCATTCGATTTCAATATTTTTACAGTTCCCGAAAGATTAAAAAAGAGTGGAGACCTATTCACTGGTCTTATGAGCGATGGGATAAATATTCTGAGTTGCATGAAATCTTTAGGATCCGTTTGAGTAAAAAATTCCCCTATTTGTAGATTTTTTTTGAAATTTCAATTGCTCTTAAAAGTTTAATACCATTGAAAACAATGGTTTAAATTGTTGGCATAATTTTATTCCTTTTCTTTTTCAGAGTGGGTTTATATTACCAATAAACATCTAAAATCATTTTATATGAAAATTTACTTAAAAAATATTGTTTGTCCGGAATTGGAAAGACTGGGCGTGAACTATAAAATAGATGAATTAGGTATCGAAATTACCAGTTCAATTTCCGACGGACAAATTCAAGAACTGGACAAAACTCTGCAACCTTGTAATTTGATCGTATCTCCTGAAAATAATGGTATAACCGTTAAAAAAATCAAATCAGCTCTTAAAGAACTTTTAAATTACTCGGACGATGAAATGAGAAGAATGCTTCCAGGTTGTTTACAAAACAAAATTGTTTTAAGCTATATCTTTTTAGACAATGTATTCTCGTTTGAAACTGGTTTAACCATAGAAGAATATTTCAATAAGAAAAAAGTGGAATGGGCTAAAAAATTATTAACCTATTATAACCTGAATATAACAGAAGTAACCTATCAGTTAGGATACACAAGCAACGAAAGCTTTGTGGAACAGTTTAAAATGAGGACTGGAATAACACCATACCAATACAAAGACATTAAAGTTAAACAACAGATGCCAGTAATGGAGGAAGCATAGAGGAATGGGATATAACAATCAAATTGTAGTAACTGAAAAATCTACAGCGCCGTTAGTAGTTAAACTCACCAGAAGAAAGATAAAAAGTATTATTCAGAATCCTGAAAAGAGTTCCCAGGCTGTTAATCTGATATATGTATCGGATAAACAGCTTGGTATTTTTAGGCAAATAGATGATATTTAAATTGACGATAACAAAGTAGACATTACCAAAGAAGAAAAAGTTGTAATGAAAATTTTAGAAGGTATAAAATAAAAATTATGGAAACATATACACTACCTCTTGATTTAACAATTGATACGTCGTTTTATGAACGTGAATTACCAACATTAATTCATAAAATCAAAAATGATTGCAGTTGGAAAATGGGTAATTTAAAATCGGTAGTTATTGTTAATAAGGCATTTAAGCAAGTAGTACTAACAGCCTTGCATCCGCAAACTGAAATACAATCTAAACAGAAAGATAATTGGGTAAACTTTCACATATTGGATGGCTGTGTAAAAATCAGGATTCAGAAACAAACAACAACTCTTGAGAGAGGCCAAAAGTTTACTTTATACGATAAAGTTAAATATTCTCTGGAGGCAATTAACGAAACTTTTTTGCTGATTACAATTTCGCCTTTAATGAATAACAGATAATAAACTGTGTAAAAATATCCACAATGTTCGGGTGCGTACTCAATTTAACAGTTATCATGTTTCTGAAATTCTGTAAAATAGGTGATTCGGCATAGATTTTTCTTTTTCTAAACTTCTTATGTTATGTGAAATGAAAAACTAAAATCCCGTTAAAATGAAATCCAATATTAAAAGAACATTATTATTTCTTTTTACTCTTTTTACAGGAGTTGCATTGTTAAACGCTCAAACTACAGAAAATAAACTCTTGGAAAATAATACCACCAAACAAGATAATACTCAAATAAATAAAGAAAAAGCTATACCCAATCCAGCATTTAAAACCGGGAACGACACTGCAAAAAATAGCAGGAAATCGAGAAAGAAAAAAAATGAAGAGAATAAAATGTATTTGGTAAATGATTCTTTAAAAAATAAAAAACTTAGTAATCCTTAAATTATACAATTATGATGGAAAATGAATACGATTCCTTAACCGATAAAAGTAAATCGGAACGGAGAATGATGACAGGTTTATTTAAAGATCGTGAAAGTGCTGAACGTGCTTACAATTATCTACACGATCGTGGGTATACAAAAGATGAAATCAATCTTATCATGTCGGATGAAACCCGTAAAAAGCATTTTATTGAGGCTAAGGGTGAAACTGAAATTGGTACAAAAGCAATGGAGGGAGCAGGAAAAGGTTCAGCCATTGGAGGAGCAGTTGGAGCAGTTGCCGGTGTAATTGCTGCATTGGGTACCAGTTTGGTTATTCCTGGTCTTGGCCTTGTTATTGCAGGCCCTATTGCCATTGGTTTAGCAGGTGCAGGTGCAGGAGGTTTTACAGGGGGACTTATTGGTGCACTTATTGGCTGGGGCATTCCCGAAGAAAGAGCCCGCCTGTATGAAGATAAAGTTAAAGAAGGTGGTATTGTATTGGGTGTAAATCCAAAAGACCATACTGATGAAGAATTCATTGAAAACGACTGGCGTGAAAACAAAGTTGAAGATATTTATGGAACAAAAGATACTTCAAATTATCAGAACCAGGACGTTAATTGGAACAGATAAATAATAACGGGGGCTTTCTCAAAAGTTAAAAAGGCTTCGAATTCGCAAGCCTGACACTTGAAAGTCAATTGTTTGTCATATTGAGGTCATACTGAGCGAAGTCGAAGTACGAAATATGGCATATAATTGACTTTTGAGACAGCCTCTATAAAAAATATCCGAATGTTTAGAAAAATATTTTACGTTGTAGCTGCAATCCTTATTGTTATTTGGGCTGTAGGCTTTTTTATATATGCATTAGGTGCAGTAATTCACTTACTTCTTATCGTAGCTATTTTACTTTTTGCATTCAAAATATCCAGAAATACGAGAACTAAAGCAAGACAGGATATTGTTTATAAAACAAGACAGGAATCCGTTAATAAATATCCCCGTTAATAATTTATAAAATTATATATGGTTACTGAAGAACAAGCGCATTTTATGCAAATGGCTATTGATTTGTCTCAATATGCTTTAGACACTAAAAATGGTGGGCCATTTGGAGCAATAATAGTTTATAAAGGAAATATTGTTGGAAGTTCAGGAAATTGTGTTTACAGAGACATTGACCCTTCGGCTCATGCAGAAGTTATGGCAATACGGGATGCATGTAAAAACTTGAAATCGTTAGACTTATCGGGTTGTCAAATTTATTCATCTTCCGAACCTTGTCCTATGTGTTTAGCAGCAATTTACTGGGCCCAGATTAGCTCAATTTTTTATTGTAACACCGAAAATGACGCATTCAATTTTGGTTACCTGGATAAAAGCATTGTACAGGATTTAAAAAAGCCGAAAGAAAAAAGAAAGATAAAATCAATTCACATTCACAATAACCGTGGATTGAAGATTTTTGAACGTGATAAAACAAAGAAAAGTCTCGAAAATCTAACGATTTAAATTCATGATGTGTAAAATTTTCCCCCAGTTGTTGAATTAAACTTTCACAACCCAAATTGCAAAAATAACTAACAGTCTAAATTTCAATCCATACAAGGTGTGGCATGGATTTTTAACAAGGTATAATAACCAATTTATTTTTATAAATCTGTTTATATGAACTCGTCAAATTTATCTAGGGGTATTAGTATGAAATACACCCGTTATCTTATCAACGGTAATTATTCGTTATTCGATCAGTATCAACCACAGAATAGTTTTGTTTCAAGCATTGTGGCTATTCTGGATATTATCAGGTCATTCTATTTATTAAGTTTCTGTATGTTTTTAATGCCTTTTGCGATCATTTTAGACATTGGAAGATTATTCAGATTGCTTGAATTAAAAATTTCACGAAAGTTCAAACAATACAGCCTTGTATACAAATTCAGGAAGAATACAATAAATCTCATATTCAAAGGCAGCAGGATGGCATATCTGCTAATACAGAAAACGGATTCGTTCATCCATTTAAAACTTTAAAATATGAGCTTGTTTGTTAACGTTCAAATTTCATTTTTTTATCCGGATACATTGCAGGAACCATATCCCACTTTCGACATTGAAATAAACAAGGAAGATAAAGACAAAGAAGTTGATAACCCCAATATTGAAAAAATGCCTGAGAATGGAAAGACAAACAATGAAAATTCTCCGGAATCAGGTAAGTAAAAAAATGAAAAAAAGATAAATACAATGAGTAAAATATTCCCCCAATTGTAGTTAATATTTATTCAAAACAGTAAAAACTACAAATGTATGTATCTGATAGTATGTTTATTATGTTTCATGGCACAATTTTTTACTACATAATTTCAGATAACTTAAAATGAAAATTATGGAAACTTCAACAATAAAAAAACAGACGGTTATTCAAAACACCATTTTGGAAAAATTTTTTATTGAAGAACTCAAAGATATATACGGAGCGGAAAAACAATTACAGAAAAGCTTAAATAAACTGAAAGATGCAGCATTGTCGTCGAGTCTTAAAAAGGCATTTGCAGATCATAATCAAGTTACTATAGAGCAAATTTCGCGTTTGGAAGATGCATTTAAATTATTAAACCGCAGGCCTCAATCGAAAAAATGCGAAGCAATGGAAGGTTTGATTGAAGAAGCTATAAACGTTATTAAAGAAACTGATAAAAATTCATCCCTTCGTGATGTTGGACTGATTATAGCCGCTCAAAAAGTAGAACATTATGAAATAGCAACATATGGGAGTTTAACACAGTTAGCAAACACATTAGGTCTTGTAAAAATTTCACAACTTTTAAAAGAAACCTTAAACGAAGAAAAAGAAACAGATGAACTTCTCTCTCAAATCGCTAAAAACGATATTAATTATTCAGCAAGTACAGAAACAAAATAAAAATAAAATGAATTTAAATTTTATATATCTGCTATTCATCGTTTTACTTTTTTCCTGCAAACCAAACCAGGCACCTAAAATGGAAAATAGTTCCAATCAGGAAAAAAGTTCTGAAAAAGAAAAATTTGTTATTGATGCAACTAAAGAAGCAGAGTATGTAGTTGATTCATATACCAAAGGAATATACGCCATTAAAGCTGCAGAAATTGTAAAAGAAAATACAAACAACGAAGAAATTAGAGAGGTAGCAAACAGAATTGTAAAAACTCATCAAAAAATTGTTGATGAATTAGATGCTATTGCAAGTGCAAAAAAGATTTCGCTTCCTTCAAATTTAAACCAAAGACAAAGAAGTAATTTAAATAAACTTATTGATAATAAAGCTATTACATTAGATAAAATTTTTTTAAATCAAATGGAAAATGAACACAAGGAAGACATTGTACTATTTGAAAAAATATCTAAAGAATCAGAAGATAATGAAATATCAACTTTGGCTATAACTTCTCTGTCGAGTTTGAAAACAGAGTATGATGAGCTGAAAGCGATTCAGGAAAGATTAGAATTATAAACAAAAAAAAGAAGATTATGAAAATAAATTATTATTTGTTAAATGTATTGCTTGTCCTGATAATAACTGCAGGTCAGGTAAAAAGTCAGGAGGATCTTAGGGATAAGTTTGGAATTGGTTTCAAAGCTGGTGTTAACAGTTCCAACTTATATGATACAAAAAGTGAGAATTTTGATAATAAATCCAAGTTAGGTTTGGCTTTTGGTGGTTTTCTCTCCATTCCTTTGGGAAAAGTAATTGGTTTTCAGCCAGAGGTGATGTATTCCCAAAAAGGATACAAAGCATCTGGCTCTCTGTTAGTTGCCAATTACGATTATACACGCAAAACAGATTACCTGGACGTACCCTTACAGTTACAAATTAAACCAGCTCCATTTTTAACATTATTAGCCGGACCTCAATACTCATTTCTTTTGAAAAAAGGTATTGATTTTAATTCTGGTTCTATATCTGTTGATCAGCAAAAAGAGATTGAAGATACTGATATTAGAAAAAACACTTTAGGTGCAATTGTGGGGTTAGATGTTTATTTATCTCGTGTAGTCCTCTCAGGTAGGCTTTCATGGGATTTACAGCATAACGATGCGGATGGAACTTCAACATCACCACGTTATAAAAATGTTGTTGCTCAGCTTACATTGGGTATTCGTTTATAGTTATAGTATTAACCTTAAAATAAATTAAAATGAACATGTCAATTTTTAAAGGAAACTGGAATGAGCTTAAAGGAAAACTAAAGCAAAGTTATTCCAGCCTTACAGATGATGATCTTCTTTTTGAAGAAGGAAAAGAAGATGAATTCCTTGGAAGACTTCAAAGAAAGTTAGGAAAGTCGAATGAGGAGATACGTTCAATGTTGAGAGATTTATAATAGTTCAAAAATTTTAACCCTTTAATACATATATATCATGGGAAATTTACTTTACATAATTGCAGTAATTTTAATAATAGCCTGGGCTATTGGTTTCTTTGCCTATTCCGCAGGTTCAATAATTCACATTTTGCTTGTAATAGCCATTATTGCAATAATTTTAAGACTTATCAGAGGCGGTACGAGCGCAATTTAAAATTGTCTAAATTCTAAAAGATCTTGTTATGGGACCTTACAATAATGAAAAATGCAGCCAATGCAAGATGAGAATGCAGTCCGAGTTAAAAAAACTCGGATTGCATTACCGTGAAATTGGGCCGGATCAGAAGTACAAAGGCACAATATCCGCTGAGCAACGCGAAAAAATTAATGTAACATTGCAAAAATATGGGCTTGAATTAATTGGCAGCCACAAAAATGTTATCATTGATAAAATTAAAAAAATCATTATGGAGATGGTTTATAAATCCGATGAACAGTATAAAACTAACCTTTCAACCTATATCAGTAATAAGTTAAATTATGCATATACCTATCTTGCTAATATATTTTCAGAAAATGAAGGTGTATCAATAGAAAAATTTTATATAACTCAAAAAATTGAAAGAGTTAAAGAAATGCTACTCATTGAGCAGCTAAATCTCACAGAAATAGCATACACATTAAATTATAGCAGTGTAGCTCATCTTTCAAATCAATTTAAAAAAATAACCGGCCTTACTCCATCACAATTTAAGGAGGTAAAAAGAAAAAAACTCTATATATCTCAGGAGAATTCGAAAAACGAAAGTCTTGTTGGTAATTACGCTTAGACACTTTATTAACCATTAATATACTAAAATATGAATGCAGGAAAAATGATCTTGGGAATTGTGGCTGGAGCAGCCGCAGGTGCAGTATTGGGAATATTATTCGCACCTGAGAAAGGATCTGAAACACGTCGTAAAATTATGGAAAAAAGCAACGATTATGTTTCTGATTTAAAGGAGAAGTTTAACGATTTCGTTGATAATCTCACCGAAAGATATGAAACTGTTAAAGATGATGCATCTGAATTTGCTCAAAACCCTAATTATGGTGCTGATGATTTTCAAAAAGATGTTCGTTCTCAGTTATAAATAACAAATCACCCGGATAGTTTTCGATAATTATCCGGGTTCTATATTCTTCTTACCTTAGCGGCAAAAAATTATTAAAAAAGGATGAGAGCACGAATTCCTGAGGTGAGCCAAAGTCGGGTTGTAATTATTGGCGGAGGTTTTGCAGGATTAAATTTATTGCGAAAACTACGCAGAAAAAATCTCCAGATCGTTTTAATAGATCAGTACAATTATCATCAGTTTCAACCTCTTTTTTATCAGGTAGCCACCTCAGGACTGGAACCCAGTTCAATTTCTTTCCCCTTTCGAAGAATATTTCAATCGCACAAAAATATTTTTATACGTATTACTCAGGTAACATCCATTGATGTTGAAAATAAAAGTATAATTACACCAATAGGCCACATTAAATACGATTATCTTGTAATAGCCGCCGGAGTAGAAACCAACTATTTTGGTAATGAACAAATTAAAGAAAAATCATTCCCAATGAAATCCGTTCCTGAAGCATTATTAATACGAAACACATTATTACAAAACCTTGAAAATGCCTTAATTACCGACGATTCGGATGAACGCACGGGATTACTGAATTTAGTTATTATTGGTGGAGGACCCACTGGTGTGGAACTTTCAGGGGCAATTGCAGAAATGAAAAAATTTGTTCTTCCAAAAGATTATCCTGAATTGAATTTTGATGAAATGAAAATTTACCTGGTGGAAGCAATGCCAGGTTTGCTTAATTCTTTCTCTAAAAAATCATCCGAAAGAGCAACCCAATATCTAAACGAACTAGGAGTAAACGTGTTAGTAAATAAAAAGGTAAGCGATTATGACGGAAAAAATGTAATGTTTGCTGATAATACGGTTATCAGAAGCAATATGATGATTTGGACTGCCGGAGTTAGTGCAGCAAAATTAGAAGGGCTGCCAAAAGAAAGTTTAGGTCGTGGCGGACGAATATTGGTTAATCGAAATAATATGGTAAATGGATTTACCGACATTTTTGCCCTTGGCGATATTGCACTTATGACCGAAGAAGCTTATCCGAACGGACATCCTCAGGTGGCACAGGTAGCAATTCAACAGGCAAAACAACTGGCCAACAATTTCTGTAATATGAGAGATAAGAAAAAGCTTATTCCATTTTCATATAAAGATAAAGGAAGTATGGCCACTGTTGGCCGCAATTTGGCCGTAGCCGAACTAAAAGGATTATCGATTCATGGATTTTTGGCCTGGCTGATTTGGATGTTTGTACACCTTATATCCCTTCTAGGATTTAAAAACAAAGTAATCATATTTATTAATTGGATATGGAATTACATCACTTATGATCAATCGCTTAGGCTAATCATAAAAGCGGCATCCAAACCAAAAGCATAGATTATTTATTTACTCTTCTTTGTTTGTTGGAACGAATCTTTTTTGTTTCTTTTTGATTTGGAACTGCTTTGTAATCAGGGTTTTGGTACACTTAATGCCAGTAGTATTAAAATTGCCGGAATTACAGTTAAAGCTACTGCAAGTATGCGTGAAACTCCTCTTTTTAATAACCGTTTAACCAAAGAACTGAGCATAATGGCAAACAAGCCGGCAAAAACCAGTGGAACTAAAATATCTCTGGCAATATATAAGAAAGCAATAAGTGCACAAAGCCCCAATAAATATAATGGGGCTCTGGGTATTTCTGAAGTTTTGTGCGAAGATTCCATTTAAGCTCTTCCGGTTTCCAACTTCTTTTTATAAAATATTCTGTGTATTAAACCAGAGCCAATTGTTTTTATGATGCCGGCATTATTCGCAACAAAATTGGAAATTAACATCTGGGCCAATCCTCCTGCAAGATTTCTCAAGACGTTTCCTGAACGCCTTACAATAAGTTTTTTGGTAATCAACCCCGTACTTAATCCAATAGTTGAACCTACAAGATCTTCAGCCATATGTGGAGTACTTAAAAACTCCCTGTAAGTTGATTTAATTAAATTTATCGGTTTGAGGCTATCAAAAGCATCATTTATATGGCCTTTCAAATCAGTCCATTGTTCTGCCTGTTTGTATTCCAATTGCTTTATAGCTTCCTTTAATTCGGAGGTAGAGGTTACTTTGTGCATAATTAGTTTTCTTTAAAAATTTGTTTTAGAATAATACCGCTTACTAACCTTTTAATGCTTGGGCCAAATAAAAAGTAAAAAGCTAATGCGCATAAAGCATAAAATGCCGAAACAATGAAAAAACCCAGGAAAACACGATCCAAAGCTTCTCCAATCCATAAGGAAGCTCCAATGCTTAACATAATTACAAACAGGATTGCAATTAGAAAAACAGTAACATTCAATACAATAGATGAAACAGCGAAAGTCGCTTTATCCAGTGCCTTATATTTAAGTAATTCTAAACTTGTTTTTCCAAATTCTTCAGCACTTTCAATCAGGGATTCGAGTACGTTATCTTTACCTTCCATATAAAAAGTTTTATGTGATTTTGAATATAAGTTGGGAGTTATATAATAACAAAAAAGCTATAGACTGTTGCCGTTAGCAACAACCTATGCTTTTCAATTCATTCGCAGACTGAAAAAAATCGGATTTTAATTAACCGTTTCACTACCTATTATTTTAACGAGGTCGAGCATAGAGTGTGCTTCATTTCCATTAAAAATCACTTTATCCGATTCGAAATCAAAACCAGAAAATCTTAATTTAACACTCTCGTATGCTTTCATCTTAGTAGGATACAAATTTCCCTTTCTCTCATGCGATTCCTGAATATCTCCCTCTGATGAAAAGTAGGTATTGGTATTTGCTAACCATCCTCCTTCTATGTTCGATATTGTTACCACATAAATTGCCATTCTTTTAAGATTTTCGGTGAATAACTACTCTTTTTTAACTAGCTATCATGCTCATAAGTTTTTTTCTTGCAAAAAATATACGACTTTTTACAGTTCCAATTTTTAAATTAAGTTTTCCGGCAATTTCTTTGTATTTAAAGCCTTCAACATGCATATTAAAAGGAATTTTGTAAACGTCTTCAATAGTATCGATCATGCGTACTATTTCATTTATCTCGGAATATGAACTTGCTGGTTGCACCATATCTTTTTGATAATCCATTACAGCTATATCCGGACCTTTATCATCAAAGGCTTTACGGTATAAGCTTTTTCTACGGTAATGATTGATATACGTATTTTTCATAATTGTAGAAGTCCAGGCAAATAAATTTGTATCATCCCTGAACTTTTCTTTAGCTTTCATGGCCTTAAGTAAGGTTTCCTGCAATAAATCCTGGGCATCTTCTTCATTGGTTGTAAAATTGAAAGCTATGTAGCTTAATTTTTCCCTTAAGGAAACCAATTGTTTGTTAAAGTCTGCTGTGTCCATGTATTTTAAGCTTGGTAAATAAATAAAAATTAATCAGGTTAATTGGGTTGTGAGAGAAAAGAATGAAATACTGCCTGGCTTGTCCAGGCAGTATATATTATTCAATTGATCAGGATTCCTTTTTAGAACCTTTGTCATTTTTTCCACTCTGGTTACCCTTGTTTCCTCCTTTGGAAGATCCTTTTTCTGAACCGGATTTTCCGGTATCTTTTGACTGTGCCATATTTATATTATTTAAAGGTTTTGAATTAAATAATTACAATATTATATCCCAACTTTTATATTATTAGATATCAGTTAATTAATAATAAGAAAATAAAAAAGTTGTTGCGTTATTTCTCCAATTTGGGGCATACTGTCAACAGTCGGTACGTGGGGGAAATTATAATTTTCTGATATGCCAATCCTGAAAGGATTAAATATGATTAGCGGATAACCCGGCGGCGTGCAGGAAATGTTGAGCAAAGAGATAAGTCTGACATCGCCGCAATATGCTTGGAAGGTTATTATTAGATTATTACATGCAAAATTTTGCAAATCTTTCAACACATGGTGCTGCCGGATCAATTATCATAATTCTTCTTTGGGTATATTATACCTCAACCATTCTATATCTGGAGTTAGAATTTACGAAGGTTTATGTAAATAAAAAGGGCGGTGTTATAAAACCAAATAATTATGCCGTAATGGAAACGAAAGTTATCGAAAAAAAACCTAAAGATGTAAAATAAAAATAGCAAAAGCCATGAATTCGGAATTCATGACTTTTGCTATTTATGAGGCAAATTTTTATTGAGATTCCTCGTAATTTTTAATTTTATTATAAAGTGTTTTTCGATCAATATTTAATTTTTCAGCTGCCTTGCTTTTATTAAAATTAACATCGCGCAAAACACTCATAATGGTTTCATATTCAGCTCGCGATGCTGCATCTTTTAATCCATAATCCCTTTTTATCACCGCAGGTTCTGTTGCATTTTCCTGTTTACTAAGAAAATGAGAGGGATTGATTATTTCGACAGGTAAACTATTAACTGAAACGAAACCCGATTTGGTAAGTAAAACTGCTCTGCGAACCACATTTCTAAATTCACGTAAGTTACCAGGCCAGGAATATCGCATAAAAATGTCCATTACATCTTTTTCGAAGCCATCAATTTTCTTGCTTAATTCCTTATTACTTTTATCAAGAAAAAAATCGGCAAAAGCAGGGATATCTTCCCGCCGGTTTCTAAGTGGAGGTATGTTTATGGTAAATTCATTAAACCTGAAATATAAATCTTCTCTAAACCTTCCATTTTGGGTTACTTCCTGAAGACTTTCGTTAGAAGCTACAATAATTCGTATATCCAGAGGGATTTCTTTATTACCTCCTACTTTTTTAAATTTACGTTCCTGGATAACACGTAATAAAGTAGCTTGTGTATCATAGGAAAGATTCGAAACTTCATCGAGAAAAATAGTTCCCAGATTAGCCGATTCAAAATGACCTTCTTTATCATACATAGCTCCTGTAAACGAACCCTTAACATGGCCAAACAATGTACTACCGGCAAGCTCTTTTGAAATGGCACCGCAATCAATAGCTACAAAAGGTTGTGAACTACGGTCACTTCGTTCATGAATTGTACGTGCAATAACTTCTTTTCCTGTTCCTGTTTCGCCATACAAAATAACGCTGTAATTTGTAGGTGCAACAATATCGACCTGATTATAAAGCTCCTGTGCAATTTTGGATTTTCCTTCCAGGTAATTGCTGCTTAATGAATGTGAATTTTTCTTTAATTTAACCGTTACCTCTTCCTGAGGTTCTGTAACAACATTTAAAGAAGCACTTGCAGCTGATAATACATTAAGAACTTCATCAGGAATTAAAGGTTTTGCAATGTAGTCAAATGCTCCGGCCTTGATTACCTCGACTGCCGTTTTAATATGTGAATAACCTGTAATAATTATAACAACTGCGTTGGGATTTATTTTTTTTATTTCAATTAAAACATCTTTTCCGTTTTTATCTCCTAATTTATAATCACATAAAACAATATCATAATTTTCTTCTTTGAATTTAGAAAGTCCTCCACTTGCAGTGTAAGCAGCTTCAGCTTCATATCCGTTTTTATTTAAATATCTGCACAATAATGCACAAATATCTGCATCATCATCAATTATTAAAACTTTTTTCCCCATAATAATGGCTGTATCATTGGTACACTCGTTGTTAAGAACAATATAAAAGATATTAATGTTCAATCACAAAAATACGATAAAGAACCTTAATTAAACATCTCTTGTTGTAATATTTATAACCACTGGTCAATTTATATGTTGAATTTTCAAAGTTTTATAACTTTTTAGCTTATTGATTTTTGCTTAACGTACAAATTTAATTTTAATATATACTAAAGTCAATTAAAATTTCAAATTATGAATATTGCTCAGCTTTTTCCATAGAAACACCTGCAAGCCGTAGATTTAGAAAAATGTAAAATGTTGTACCTTTTCCATAAGTACTTTCAAGTGAAATATTTCCATTATGGTTTAAAATAATGTTTTGAGTATTTGTAAGTCCTAAACCATTGCCTGCTTCTTTGGTAGTAAAATAAGGCTCGAATATTTTAGAAATTGCTTCAGGACTCATTCCAATTCCATTATCTTTTATTGTCATCAAACATTTATTATCGCGGTTTTCAGTTTTAACTTCCAAAACACCTTTATCAGGTTCCATTGCTTCAATAGCATTAACAATTATATTTAACAATGCAAACTTCATTTTTTCGGCATCTACTTCAATTTTATTATTCACATTAGAATAATTTTTAATAATTTTTATGCCTTGAAGGTTAATTCTGTCGGCTGCTAAATCTAACGTTTCATCTAATAGAGAGCCTGGTGAAATCAGTGAAAGTTGTAGTTCTGAAAACTTTGTTGAGTTTAATAACTTAGAAATTAATGAATTTATTCTTTCAGAATTTCTTTTGATAACTTCTAATAAAAATGAATTGTCTTCATTATGAGCAACCGATTCCTTTAACTGATCTGTTGCCAGTGAAATACTTGTTAATGGGTTGCGGATTTCATGAGCAAGAGTGCGGGAAATTCGTCCGCTGATAGCAAATTTTTCTATGCTTTTTAAGTCAATCAGTTCTTTATTTGCAATTTTAAGTTTTTCAATACCCGATTCCAATTCAGACCGATAAATCTTTTTAGCCTTGTTTTCTTTTTCAAAAGTTATAAGTGAGAAAATTGCCAGGATTACTGCCAAAAGCAGAGAAGCAAAATTAGTAAATTTAAATGATTTATAAGTTTCATTAAATTTCCTGACCCTTTCCTGTAATTTATAATTTTCGTGATCCTGCATAATTTTAACTGTTTTTCTGATTCCATTCATCCATTTAGAATCAGGGAACTCAGCGTTGATTATTTCTTCAATATTGTTATCAGAATTCCTCAATTTCGCTTCAATCTGTTCATGAATTTGGAGTTTTGCTTTGATATAGGATTTTAGAAGCTCTAGCCTTACTTGCTGCACTGAATCATTCGAAATGGAGGTTATTATCAAATTATAAATTGAATCCGTTCGGGCGTTCACTATCTTTTGAGGTATTAATAACAGACTATCCCGGGTTAAAACATAGCCGCGTATTCCAGTTTCAGAATCTTTTATACCGGATAAAAGTATTTCCAAATTCAAAATTGTTCCATTAGTCTCATCTACTATCTTAGCTCTGGATTCCATTTCCCTGGTATTGAGATAAATAAGGAAATATGAAAGCAACAGGATTAAAAAGGCCATTACATACCCATTTCTAACACTCTTCTCCGATTGTATAAAACTCATAAATATTTGAATATGCCTGTTAGTATTAATAAACCCCTAAAAATTCAATATTGTTTAAACAAAATTTACATCTTCAGGTTCCTAATGAGTTATCTATTACAATTTCTTAATAGATTCAACTGTAAATATCTGTTAGAATGATAATATTTTGGGTATTTGAATAATATTACAAACTTAGAAATAATTATAATTGATAACAAATATTCCTTGCCTTGTACAAAATTTCATATATTTGTTTAGGTCATAGGTCTATTAACAAATTGAATTTTAGTAAATACGGCTTAGCATAATCAGCTATGATCTATGAAATTTAGTTCTCAGAAAAGAATAAAATTGCTGTTATGGATTCCAAAAAGAAATTATCTGAAAACGCTTTTTTATTTGACAAACCCGAAGAGTCTAAAATCGAAAAATCCAAGGAGATTTCTATTACCGGAAATCATGAAGATTTTGTAAAACTATTGCAGGAATTACAATTTAAGGAAATAGAATTAGAATTAAAAAACGAAGAACTGGAAAGGTTTAACAATGATCTGGAAAAATCGGTAAAAAATTATTCCGATTTCTTTAATAGTTCTCTTGTTGGTAATTTTACTGTTAAAGACAATGGGATTATTGTTAATGTTAATAAAGCCGGAGCCGAACTTTTGGGATTAACAGAAGAAGAATTAAAACAAAAAAGTATTTATAATTTTATTTCCCGTGCTTCTAAAATGCAATTTGATGCAATGCTTTTAGATTTATTTACGTTAAAAACACGGCAAAAACTCCAGTTAAATTTAATTTCCACATCAGGAGAATTAGTAAATACAACTACAGAGGTTTCAATTTCATCGGTTAAAGAATATAATTTATCAGTTTTACCAAGTACAAGCGAAAGAAGGCTAAAATCGCTTGCAGAGAATACCCCGGATATCATAATCCGTTTCAATAAAGATTTACGAATTACATATATAAATTCGGAAGTTGAAAAAATTACCGGCAAACCTTCACATTACTATTTAGGGAAGACAAAAGAAGAATTAGGAATTACAAAGGAGCTTTATCAATTGTGGTATGATACTATCCGAAAAGCATCGGAAACAAGATCAATCCAGGAACTGGAATTTGACTTCCCAGCTAAAGAAGGAAAAAAAATCTTTAATTTAAGAATAGTAGCCGAAACAAACGACGAAGGTGAAATTGATTCTTTTTTGGGATTTGTCCGTGATATTACCCATCATAAAGAGTGGGAAAAAACATTGCAGGAAAATGAAAATAATTTTAAGTATGCCGAAAGCATAGCACATTTAGGAAGTTTTCAACACAACATCACAACTGATATTTGCACATGGTCGGATGAATTTTTCAGAATATGCGGCTTTGAACCTCAGTCGTTTATACCAGATTTTCAAAATTTTTTATCTGTAATCCATCCTGATGACAAAGAACTTGTGAAAAATGCAATGCAAAATGCCATACAGAATAAAGTAGGATATAAACACGAATGCCGGTTATTGTTGCCTGACGGACAGATTCGGTATTTAGTTGACATTGGGCACATAATTACCAGCCAAAATGATAAAGCCTATGAAATTAAAGGCGTAATACAGGATGTAACTGAATTAAAATTAGTTGAACTTTCGCTAAAAGATAGTGAAGACAACCTAAAAATGCTATTTGAATCCATGCCTGTAGGTATGGCTATCACTAATTCAAAAGGTAAAATTATTTATGGTAATAAAAAATCGCGTATTCTATTAGGTTTTAGTCGTACTGAACTAAAAGAAAGGATAATTGATATATCGTGCTGGAAATTTATTGATAAAGATAAAAAAGAAATTTCCCTCAATGATCTTCCGATAAATCAGGTTATAAATGAAAACAGAATTATTGACAATATTGTTGTAGGCATTATTAAGAATAATAACCTTACCTGGTTGAATGTTACTGCCGCGCCAATGCAAAATCCTGAAGAGATTCTTATTGCTTTTATTGATATTTCAGAACAGGTACAAAGGGAAAATCAATTGAAAGAATTAACCGAAAAATTAAAAGAATTAAATGCCACCAAGGACAAATTTTTCTCCATAATAGCGCACGATTTAAAAAACCCGTTCAATTCAATCCTTGGATTTTCGGAGTTATTGATTAAAAATATACACAAATACAGAATTGAAGAAATTGAACGCTTTATGGGCATTATAAACAGCACTTCGCAAAATGCCTATAATTTACTAGAAAATCTTTTAAACTGGTCTCGTTCACAAACTGGAACTATCGAGTTTTCGCCTCAATATTATAATTTTGTTGAAATAATTGCGAATAATATCGAATTTGTTGAAAATCTGGCAGTGAAAAAAAGTATAAAAATCGCTTTCGATGCCACTGGTAATTATTTGGTTGAAATAGATAAAAATATGATAGATACCGTTTTAAGAAATATTCTTACAAATGCTATTAAATTTTCTTATCCCGGAGGAAAAATAAATATATCTTTAGAGTCGATCAATAGTTTCTACAAAATTTCAGTGAAAGATAATGGAATTGGTATTGAAGAAGAAAATATTGACAAGCTTTTCAGAATAGATAGTAAATACAGTTCTTATGGCACTAATCAGGAAAAAGGAAGTGGTTTAGGGCTAATTATCAGTAAAGAGTTTATCGAAAAAAATAAAGGCCAAATTTGGGCAAAAAGCGAATTTGGGAAAGGGAGTGAATTCATTTTTACGCTTCCGGGTATTATAAAATAGTATCAAGTATCAAGTATCAAGTATCAAGGATCAAGGATCAAGTATCAAGTATCAAGTATCAAGTATCAAGTATCAAGTATCAAGTATCAAGAGCCAAGAGCCAAGATAAAAGCCGTAACCCCCATCTCGTGACCAGTAACTTTAAAAAGGATATCCGATGGCAAAGGACCACAACGAATTTGGAACGTCTTGAATTAGATTTGGAGCATGGAGGGGAAAACCCACATCCACTCTGATAATAAAATACTGATTTAAATATCTTAATCCTGTTCCCCAGCCCACAGCCAATTGTTTTAAAAAAGTACTTGAATTGAACTGACCACCCTTTCGCAGAGGATCATTTTTTGCAAGCCAAATATTTCCTGCATCCAAAAAAACTGCCCACTCAATGCTTTTTGCTATGCGAAACCTGTTTTCGATGTTTCCCAGCAGCATAACTTCTCCACTGTGGTTAATAAGTATATTGGCTACCGAAGTGTCAGCATAAGCACCGGGACCCACCGACCGAAATCTAAAAGCACGAATACTATTTGTTCCCCCTAAATAGTACTGTTTGATGGCAGGCAATGTACCCGAATTACCAACCGGTAATCCCAATCCGGCACTTACGCGTGCTGCAATTCTGTTTTTTCGGGAAACATCCAGATATATCCGGTAATCGAAAGTAGTTTTAACATATTGAGCAAATGTTGTTCCCAGGAATTTTAAAGGTTCTTCACTCGTTTGTTTTTTACCCGCAAGCCTTTGGATTCCATACAATAAATTTCCTGACAAATCGATTACCCCGGTAAATGCACTTTTAAACTTTCGGGGATCATTATCAGGCACGGCATAATGGTATGTATAATTAGTTCCAACCATAAACTGATCAGCGAAACTTTGTTTCAAAAGTGGGTTTACTGATACCAGAGAATCAAACACAGGAGTGCTTTTAAGCTTATGTTGATATGTAATGTCAATTAGATTAAGTTCATGGCTTTTCATTTCATTTTCGGCCCATCTGTAGCCATAAATAAGGCGGAAAAATGACATCTGGTAGAATTGCATCTGATTGATATACCTGTAATCGAGACGGATATGATTATTGGGAATATAACGAGATGAAATAAAATTTGGGTTAATGATTAGATACCTTGGAAATTTTAATTCTGCAGAAATCCCTGCTTCATAATTAAAGCTTCCTACTACTTCTTTATCCGATTTTGCCAACCAGGCTTCTATGCTTCCATTGGTTTTTATTGTTAATTGCTCTCCACCTCCAAAAAGGTTCCGGTTCATGTATGCCAATTCAACACCCGGACCGGCAAAATCGTTCGACTTACTCACCAAATCAGCTTCAGCTCTGAAATTGTTACGTTTATTTGGAGTAATGTCTACAAATACATCAACAAGGTTTGATCCTGAAGTATCAGGTACTGCATCAATATTTGCAAATTGAAAAACACCTAATGATGATAGATTCTTGTTGGTAATACTGTAATTTTCGGAAGTTAACAGCTCGCCTTTTCCAAAAAGCAAGAAATGACGAAAATATTTAGGCTTTAACAATTTACCTGTAAGAAAGGCAACACCTTTGTATTTAACTGTATCATTGATTGTAAGGGAATCTCTCACTGTATTATCAACCAAAAGAACTTCATTTACATACCAGGGCTTCGTATTTTGAGGATTAATATTTGCTTTTAAACCAAGGCTCAGATCGATTTGGCGGTTTCCCACAGTTGAATCGGCTTTATACAATAAAAAATCTGGAGAAAAATAAAAATATCCATTTGATTTAAGAACCGCATCAATACGCTCGCGTTCAGCTTTTAACTTTACAAGGTTGTATTGGTTACCAGGCTGAATAAGTGTTTCCTTCTCAACAGAATCCATAAGGTGAACTATAGATGTGTCGTGTATGTTAAGGGAAATATCTCGTAAATGGTAGGGTGCGCTTACGTAAGCATGATATAACACTTTACGTTGCTGTTTTCCAAATTTGGTGTCAATAATTTCAGAACTAACTTTAGAATCAAGATATCCATTAGCTTTTAATACTGTTCGTAATGATTGTGCGACTTCTTCCATGGGAACATCAGTCATAAGTACCGGGCGTTCACCATATGTATTGCCAAAAAAGCTTTTATTTTTCTTTTTATCGCGACTTGCAAATACGCTGTAAATCCATAATTTATATGGAAGACCCAATATACGTCTGTTGGGTAAAGGATAAGTTTCATCTTTTAATAAACTTTCAATTTTCGATTTTTTCTTAATTTCATTGTCGGCATGTACTTCTATCTTAGCCCCGGCATATAAATATTCATTATCTTCAAGTAAACGTGATGTCACACAAGAGTTTGACAACATTACAATTGAAACAAGTGCAACAAACAATATTTTAATTATCTGGCATTTATTACCAGCAATTGCATTACTTCTTTTCATCTATATCTTTTTGAATCTCGGCCATTGGTTCAGTTTCATCCGGTTTTTTCCCAAACAGTTCCGAAATCTTATCAAAATCCTTCTGAAACATTATACCGGCTCCGGTGCTAATAATTTTTCCTTCAACAAGTCCACGATACTCACTTCTCCTAAAAGCGCTTACACTCAATGTTCTTGGTTTATTCAACAAATAAGTAATATTAAATTCCGGACTAATTCGTTCGGATAACGATTTTTGCTGTTCCCGTTCATCTGCCTGTAAAACAAAGGTGAATCCCAATTGTACATCTAATCGTTGGTCGATAAATTTTTTCGAAGCAGCAACTTTCATTTCAGTTCTAAGATTATCTTGTGATTCTCCACCATAATTATCGTACGATTGCAAATCGAAATGAAGATCAACAAACCTTAATTTTTGTGCTGCAAATTGATTCAGGGCATTTGAGATTATGACATTAGTCCCTCCTGCTCCACCCGAAATTAATCCTGCAAAATTATTAAAACCAAAACTCCCAAATAAAACAAGTGTCATGGCTTTTTGATTTAACTCTGATTCATTCGAATTTATTTCCTGAAGTTTAGCAGCAACCACGCCGTTATTTACCCCTTCATATTCCCGTGGCAACGATAATCTGAAATTTAACTTCGGCTCAGCCAAACTCCCGGTGATGATCATATTTACCATAAATGGCAAGGTACTGGTATTTTGAGTTGACTGTTCTCCCAACAACTCTGCAGGCGATGTCCGAACCTCATAATATGCTCTAAGATTCAGCTCTGGTTCAGTAATGTCGCCATACCAAACAATGTTGCTGCTATCGGCAATCTGAAATTTTCTTTTGAAACCCGAAAGGCTTATTGTATAATCACCATCCGAAATCTCCAGACGTCCCGTTAACCTGGGCGATTGGTATGGTCGCTGAACCATAGAAAATGTCCCTCCTGCTTTCATATTTAAACCAAAATTTCTTACAGGATCAGTAATGATGGTTACAGAAGTGTTATCTGCTAATGTTATATTGGCTGTTAAATCCAAATTATCCATAATCGAAGCAGTGGGAGGCTCTTCTTTATTAATTGTTGTATCAGTACCTATAAATTCTATAACTCCTTCTTCAGTTAGGTTTGAAGCTTGTTTGGTAATCTTATAAAAAAACCTTGATCCTTCAACTATTCCGATATTAGCATCAACTTGAGGAATATTATTTTCTCCCTTAACATTGATCTTGCTTGTTACGATAACTTTATTGTCCTGCCCCGGTAAATTATCTGGTGGCCCCTGATATGCCAGAAATCTATCAGAAGTTATATTCAGGTCGTAGTTCAGACTTTTTAAATTGGCCATTTCGACTTTACCGTTAATAACTAAATCCCGACCATTTGCATCGTTTATCGTAAATTTATTAAAATCGATCCTTTCACCATTAAACTGAATCTTCTGCTTGTCAATGGCAAATTTAGCCTGTATCGATTCTAAATATGCAGATGCTTTGTCAAATCCTATTTCTCCATTCACGTCAGGTTTGGAAAAACTTCCTTTGATATTTAAATCTGCATTTACAAAACCTGATGCATCAGTAATTAAATTCTCAACTAAAGGCTGTAATGCTTTCAGACTGAGATTTTGAGCGGTCAGGTTCAGGTTCATAGGAATGTCATTCTCAAGTCCATAAGTGCCTTTTAGCATGAATTTCATGTTTTCCTGACCAAAATTTAAATCTACATTGGCAATATCATTATTTTGGAGATTGTTAGCTTTTGCGTTTAAATCGCCCAGCATCCTGTTTTCAACTATAATGTTACTTACATCCAATTTAGCATCAAAAACAGGAAAAGGTTTGGCAAAAAGATTGGTTGCCATCAGATCCCCATCAATTTTACCGGAGATAAATGTAGTATCCCCTTTCATAATTTCTGACAGCATGGCTAATTGAAGATTTTTAAATGATACAGCTAGCTTTTCAGGTTGACGTGCATCGCTTAACAATGAAATTACTTTATCGCCGTTGGTTAATTTTACATTGCTGAATACAATATTATCGTTCCTGCTATAAGTTAAGTTTCTGTCATCTACTTGCCAATCCTGATGGTTCAGCATTAAAGGTTCCCTGAGCACGATATTAAGTTCAGGATTTTCAGGTTGCATAGTCATTCCAATATTAAACCATTTTTGGGAAGCAGCATTTGAAAATGAAAGCCGGCTCTCAAGGTTACCTTGTCGCAAATCGCTTTTCAGTGAAATTTCTTTTATCGTATGAACTTTATTATGTAATGCTGCTGTCTGAAAATCGATATTAAATGATGAATCCCTGCCCGAAGCAACTAATGTAAGGTCATCAATTTCAAGTTCATTGTAAATTAATTTTTTAAAATCAATGTTTGAATTTAGTTTATTATTTTTCAATTCTGCTCTAAAATGGGCCGCTTCAGGAATCGAAATATTCATTGCCATTAAATCGTTCAAAATTGATAAATCTTTAATATCAACAGCTAAATTAAAAAACCTGGTACTGGACTGGGCTGAATCAGCTTTTTCGCTCGAAAAGTATTGATTAAAATAATTTTTTAGCACTTCAGGCATATTCTGTAAAGGAATATTTCCCGAGTAAACCATGGTTCCAAAATTACTGGCTACACTGGCATCAACACTATCGCCAAGCACAGCATACTTTACCTTTGTACTTGTACTTAAATCAGCATTTGGAGTTCGGACTTTAAGTCGAAGAGTATCGGTTTGTGCTTCAAAATTTGTTATCCCTTTTCCCGAATAATTTGCATCTATAATTGCAGAAATTGCAATAGTATCTTTTATTATTCCCATTGCATGCAAATCGAGATTAGTGATATGGGAATTTAAATTTAAACTCGACTGACTTCCGATTTTACCTTTAACTGTAACAGCAAGCTTAGCAATAGGATTGTCCGAAGTAAGCCTGGCGTTTATTTGGCTTTTATCAATATTGCCATTTAGCTGAATGTTTTTGTAAGTAATTCCATTATAATTAACATTTGAAATCAACATTCCCAATTCGGTTTGCATCAACTCAGGCTTAAATCCTTTACCCGATGCGTGTAAACTAACAGTAATATTTCCTAATTGCTGATTTTGAGTAAAATATCCCGCATTTATATTTTTAAGATCAGTTTGTATATTATACACCGGCTGATTTAGCTTATTGTTCATTTGACCTTTAAATGCTATATTTCCCTGGTCAGTTTTAAGTTCACCCTTACCTTTTATAAGCTGATCTTTAGAAGTTACATTTAAAGTAAAAGACAATTGGGAAGGAACCCTTTGTAAATTTTTATACATCGATACAGGTAAATATGGTGCAATGTTTTCCAATTCAATGTCCGACGAAGTTATTTCTGCCTTAAAATCAGGAATGGCTTCAGTTCCATTTTCCAAAAAAGCACCTTCAACCGAACCTATCAGGTATGAAGTTCCTAATCTGAATCTCAATGGATTTATTGTAACCACTTCACCATTATAATTACCACCTGCAGTTAACGTAATTAATTTGAATGTGCGGTCATCTTCAAAACGAAGTGAATTCAAATCGAACATCCAGGTTTTATCTGAATTGAAATTGGCCGAAACATCCATTATGACGTTGGACAATGAAATGTCTCCGAGATAATCAATTGAGCTATTATCAGCAGTAACTATATTTTTTAACCTTAATTTATCCAGTTGAAGGTTCCCATCATCAAGGCTTATCTTCCAGTTATTTTTTTTGTCGGGTGGCTTTTTTTTGATTTGGTTAACCTGTATTTCATTTACAGTTGCTCCGGTATATTGGATATTACCTTTTCTAAGTATAATACTGCTTATTTCAAGAAATCTGTTAGTTAGATCAATAGTTTTAGGGATTATATGAACTTCGCCAATTTGATAAGTTCCTCCGGATTCAGTAAGTGAATCGGCATTTCGGAATGTTACATTTTCCAGATCTAACCTTTTTAAAGATAATTTTAGCTGTGCCACGGTATCTTTATCAGCCATAACGCTTTCTTTAACAACTTCATCAACTGTGTTAACCTGTTTATTGTAAGTTTTAATGTTGGCATAAGAATTTTTTAACAAAATATTATCAATATCCAACTTCAAACTATCCAATTCACTTTTGGAGATATTTACAAGCAGGTTCCCGATATTCATATTAAAGCTCATGCTATCTGAAAAATTCTGGTATGAAACGGTACTTTTAGCAAGTTGAATCTTTTTAAATTGAATATCCCAACTGCTTTTAGATGCAGATTTATCGTTTTTTTGTTCTCCGCCCAGGGAATTTATAATAAAATCCAAATTTGTTTTTCCTGAACTATCAAGTATTTGATAATTAAATGTTACGCCTGATAAATCAAGATTAGTAAATATAATTTTCTTTTTAAATATTGCTAATGGGTTAACAGTCACTTTAATTTTACCCGCATAAATTACAGTATCATTTTGACGATCGGCTACATAAAGATCTTCCAGCACAAGGCTTCCTCCAAAGTTAATTCTGATATAACCTAACTCAACTTTAGTTTTTAATTTCTCGGTTAATATTATAACAACTTTATTCTTCAGATAGTTCTGAATACCTGGAAATTGAATTAAACCAACGATCAACAAAAAAAGTAATATAAGACCCAATAGTGTCCTTACCACAATTTTTCGCAAAATTATAAGTGTCCGTCTGCTTTTTGGAGATAACGTCGGTTCACGTAAAGGCATAGTCTTTATTAAATTTCAAATTCGACTCACTCTGCATAACAACTCCTATGCCAGTAATCAGAATAAATAATTGCTCATGAATAATATAAGATAACAAGGTACAGTGTAAAAAGATTTTTATCGCTAAACCATATTCATAAAAATCAAAGATCTTCCTGGTAAATAAACGATACGTTTGGATAAAAAGCAGAAGCAAAGCACATTGGAACATAAGCTATAATGCCTATCCATGTGAAAAAAATTCCCCTTAATGAGTATTAAATAAGGCTTTTTTCAGAGTTTAATGTTTAATAATATATTGATATAAAATTAGATACCAATATGGCATAATTTTTATAAATGACTTAAATAAACCATCAAATATTCATTAATACAAAAGCCATGGATCTTACTTTAACAATCGATCAGATCAATGCGGACAAGCTAACAACCGAATATTTTCGTAATAATTATTTAAAAAAATCAAAGCCTTTGATAATAAATAATTATTCAAGCATATTTCCTGCCGGAAAAACCTGGGATTTCGAATATCTAAAAAAGAGAGTTGGTAATTTTAAAGTTGGCATTTTCGATAACCGGATTAAAACTGCAACAGCGTATGTTAAACCGCATTTATACATGCCCTTTGCAGAATATTTGGATATAATTAAACAAGACAAAGAAACGCCTTATCGGATTTTTTTATTCAACCTATTTAAAGAATTTCCCGAACTTCGTAAAGAATTGCCGACACCTGTTATTATGAAAGGTGTACTTGGAAAGATTGGATTTGCCTTTTTTGGAGGAAAGAATTCTACTGTTCGGTTTCATTATGATATTGATGCTTCGAACGTTTTGTTAATTCAGTTAATTGGACAAAAAAGAGTAATTCTTATTTCGCCCGAATATAACAGAATGTTGTACAAACTTCCATTTTCTTCATTTTCACTTATTGAACCGGATAAACCTGATATGTCCAGGTTTCCTGCACTCAAATATGTGAAAGGTTACGATTTTACACTTTATCCGGGCGATGCGTTATTTATGCCAAGCCGTTTCTGGCATTTTAATACTTACCTTGAAGGAGGAATGGCAGTTTCGTACCGATCAATGGCAAATAGCGTGGCCGATCTTTATCAGGGATTAATGAATACAACCATCAGACTTGCATTAGATAAAACAATGAACAAATTCTTTAAGGATCAATGGGTTGAAGTAAAGCAAGAAATAGCAATGTCAAATGCTAAATCAGAAATAAACAAGGCCGAAATTCAATTCTTGGATTATAAAATCAAATGGCCTGCAAAACAGCAAATTGAAGTCAAAAACTATTAAAAAATTAAATTATGGCAAAATATTCAAAAGAAAGCCAGGAAATGGTTAAAGATGCCGTGCACCGGATGAAGGAAGGCAAACTAAAAAGCAGCAGCGGCGATAAAGTAAAAAATCCTAAACAAGCCATTGCAATTGGCCTGTCAGAAGCTAAAGAAAAAGGTGCTAAAGTTCCGCCAAAAAAGAAATCAGTTTCCGAAAAAAAATCTAAATAAATTCCTGCTTATGAGTGAAGAACTTGAACTCAATGAACTTGAGAAAATTAATGCTTATTGGCGAGCATCCAATTACCTTTCGGTTGGTCAGATTTATTTGCTGAATAATCCGTTACTTCGCAGGCCTTTAACCATTGACGATGTAAAAACAAGATTACTCGGTCACTGGGGTACTACACCGGGACTGAATTTTATTTATGTTCATCTTAACCGGATTATAAAAAAGCTGGATGTTAATATGATTTATGTTACCGGACCAGGCCATGGAGGTCCGGGTCTGGTAGCAAACACCTATCTTGAAGGGACATATTCAGAATTTTATCCTGATATCACACAAAATGAAGCAGGGTTGAAAAAGTTGTTTACTCAATTCTCGTTTCCGGGAGGAATTCCAAGCCATGTAGCACCTGAAACACCCGGCTCAATTAACGAAGGTGGAGAATTAGGGTATTCACTTGTACATGCATACGGAGCTGTATTTGATAATCCCGATTTAATTGCTGCATGTGTAATTGGTGATGGTGAAGCCGAAACAGGTACTTTGGCAGCAAGCTGGCATTCAAACAAATTCTTGAATCCGGTAACTGATGGTGCTGTGTTGCCCATTCTACATTTAAACGGTTATAAAATTGCCAGTGCCACAGTTTTATCAAGGATAAGTAAAGAAGAATTAACTGGTTTATTATACGGATATGGCCATAAGCCTTACTTTGTAGAAGGCAATGAATCAATGGACATGCACCAAAAAATGGCTTCAGCATTGGATGAAGCATTTGCTGAAATCAAACAAATTCAGGCTGAATCTCGTATTCACGGGTTTAAATCTCGTCCGGTATGGCCGGTAATAGTTTTGCGTTCACCTAAAGGATGGACGGGACCAAAGGAAGTTGATGGTAAAGCCACCGAAGGTTCCTTCTTATCACATCAGGTTCCCTTAAGCGAAATTGGCTCAAATTCTGAACATTTGAAAATGCTTGAATTGTGGCTTCGCAGCTATAAGCCTGAGGAACTTTTTGATGAAGAAGGTAAATTTTTAAGTCATCTTTCGGAATTAGCGCCAAAAAATAAAAAACGCATGGGTGCAAGTCCATTTGCAAATGGAGGTTTATTACTAAAGGAACTTGAAATACCCGATTTCGCAAACTATGCTATACCTGTTCCTGAACCTGGAATAAATGAAGCTGAAGCCACCAAAATAATGGGACAGTTTTTGCGCGATATTATAAAACTTAATCCACATAATTTTAGATTAATGGGTCCTGATGAAACCTCTTCAAACAGGCTGAACGCGGTATTTGAAGTTACCAGCCGGATGTTTACAGAACCTCTGCAAGCGAATGATGTAGCCATTTCGAAGGAAGGAAGGGTAATGGAAATATTAAGCGAAAATTTATGCCAGGGATGGCTCGAAGGTTACCTGTTAACCGGACGCCATGGACTGTTTTCAAGCTACGAAGCGTTTATTCATATAGTTGATTCCATGTTCAACCAACATGCGAAATGGCTCAAAGCATGCCGGCATATTCCCTGGAGAAAGCCTATTGCTTCATTAAACTATCTGCTCACCTCACATGTTTGGCGTCAGGATCATAACGGTTTCAGTCATCAGGATCCGGGGTTTATTGACCATGTTATCAATAAAAAAGCTGAAATTGTCAGGGTATATCTTCCACCCGATGCTAATACCTTGTTATCAGTTACCGATCATTGTCTGCGAAGCAAAAACTATGTGAATGTGATAGTGGCAGGTAAACAAATGTCATTGCAATATATGGACATGGAATCAGCCATCCGGCACTGCACCAATGGAATAGGCATTTTTGAATGGGCCAGTAACGATATGTGCGACGATCCTCATGTTGTGATGGCTTGCGCCGGGGATGTTCCCACCTTGGAAACTTTAGCAGCAGTAAGCATTCTAAATGAACGAATACCGGAATTAAAGATCAGGGTTGTAAATGTGGTGGATTTGATGACATTGCAATCAGCCAACGAACATCCGCATAGTTTAACTGATGTTGATTTTAATGTTTTATTTACAAAAAACAAACCTGTAATTTTTGCTTTTCACGGTTATCCATGGTTAATACACCGATTAACATACAGAAGGTATAATCACGGTAATTTTCATGTGAGAGGGTATAAAGAAGAAGGAACCACCACTACTCCATTTGATATGGTCGTACTTAATGATCTCGACAGATTTCACCTAGTGATGGACGTTCTCGACAGGGTAGATATAATCAGAGAAACAGAAATTGCAATCAGGGAAGAGATGATGGATAAACTGAGACAGCATAAGGAATATATCCATAAATACGGAGAAGATATGCCAGAAATCCAAAATTGGAAATGGCAGGGGAAAAAGAAAAATATTAAAGAAGAAAAAGTTGCGGTTGGAACAGGAGATTGACGGTTACGACCCAGATAGCTATCGGGAGCGGGGTGCGGGGTGTTGACCACACTCCACGGTTTGAAGAATAACTTCCCCATTCAGCTTTTACAAAATATAAATCACTACGCTTAACCAGGCTTAAAGTCCCTGTTAAACGTGTATTCAATATATTCTTCGAGAATATAGACTGGCATTATTTTTACAGTAAACATTAAACTTATTTTTTCAATTTAATTTAAAAACATAAGTTATGATATACAATATTAAAAGTCTGATCGATAATCGTATTCAGGCTATCGACGGCGAAATCGGAGAACTTGACGACATCTATTTCGATGATATCTCATGGGTAGTACGCTATTTGGTGGTAGAAACGGGAAATTGGCTTGAAGGAAGAAAAGTTCTTTTATCGCCCGTTGTTATAAAAAAACCAAATGTATCCGACAAATTTGTGGTAGTCAGTTTAACTAAAGATCAAATTATATATAGTCCGGAAATTGACACGAAAAAACCAGTATCGCGTCAGCATGAATCAAATCTTCCTAATCAGTGGCCTATATATGGTTTAATACCTTTAGCATCGCCTTACATTTTAAATGAAGAAACTATTCAGAATAAAACAGATCCCATGAATAGTTCGAACGACCCGCATTTAAGAAGTGCCGATGAAGTGATGGAATATGAGATAAGTGCATTGGATGGGGATATAGGATATGTTGAAGATATGATTATTGATGAGGATACATGGTCAATACTTTTTCTTGTTGTAAAAACAAAAAATTGGTTGCCAGGTAAAAAGGTATTGATTTCTCCAAAAAACATTAACTATATAAGCTGGGAAGATGACAAGGTATATGTGGATATGACCGTAGATTCAATTAAAAATAATCCAGAATACGACTCTTCCAAACCTATTCATCAACAATATGCTGAAGAATTAAATCATTTTTTCGGTCAAACCATAAACAGATAAACAATTTATGATTAATTTTTAGGTTTGGATAAACATTTGTTTTCATTTTGGCTGCGCAAGTTTTGCGCAGCTTTTTTCATAAAAAAGAAAGGAGTGCCTATCATGTTACGGAGATTTTTAAAACAACTTTTCACTTCACTGTTTGTAAGTCAAACTGTTGAAACCAAATCAAAAGAAAAAGAAATTGACAAACAAATTACAAAACTGAAGCAAATGCAACGTACCAATAAATTTAAGGCAAGACCAAGGAAAAAAGAAAATGTTCTGTAAATTGGAATATTTGAAAAAATTAATAAAAAAGGCGTGATTAGTAGACTACGCCTTTTTTATTAAGAAATAACCTCAGCATTTTTGATTTGTTATATAACTTCATTGCTGTTATCTATTCAAAATAATAGTCAATTATCTTTAATGCGAATTAAGGTTAAACACTTTATTTTGGCAAAATTATCGTCTGACCCGTTTTTCAGGCTGAAAGCCTGAGACAGCAAAGGACAGGGCAACGCCCCGTTGTAAAGAGATACCATTTGTTTTTGCTGGCTGTATGCCTGCGATATGGGTTTATACCCGCCTGTTCGATAACGGCTTTTGTCCCAGCCTTTCAGGCTGAACGGAAGTGGGGAGCCTTTAGAGCCTTGGGTTTCACCCAAGGTTGCGATGTCTCAGGCTTTCAGCCTGAAGAATACGAGTTAGGTACTTGGATCCAAAGTGCATAGTTTAATCGTTTAACCATTAATTCGCATCTTTAATAAATCAATAGTTCGACGCGATTACGCGATGCAACTTCTTGATTTATGCCGCCACTGATGCGGGTTCACTTGAAGAAACACTTGCAGATTTTTTCGAATCCGAAACTTTCGAAGCGGTAGCAATGAATTTCAACCTCAAACTATTTGTCACCACCGAAATAGAGCTCAAAGTCATAGCCGCACCTGCAATCATCGGGTTGAGCATGAAATGCCAAATTGGATATAATGCACCTGCTGCAACAGGTATTCCTATTATATTGTAGGCAAATGCCCAAAACAGGTTTTGACGAATTGTCCTCACAGTTCTTTTCGAAAGCATCAATGCCAGAGGGATTTTATTAAGATCAGAAGAAATTATAGTGATTTTGGCTACATCCATGGCAATATCCGAACCGTGTCCCATGGCAATACTGACATCTGCCTGAGCCAGTGCTTGTGCATCGTTGATACCATCACCTGCCATAGCAACAATCCGTCCTTCTTTTTGCAGTTGTTTAATGACATCGTATTTGTCCGATGGAAGTTGTTCAGCATACACCCGGTCGATTTTTACCTGCCTGGCAATAACCTCGGCTGTTTTTTTCTGATCGCCTGTAAGCATCACTACTTCAATGCCCAACTTGTGCAATGCTTGAATGGCTTCTAAGGATGTAGGTTTGATGCTGTCGGATACAGCAAAAGTGGCTACCAATTTACCTTTGGCAGCAAAATAGAAAACCGATTTGGCTTCATCCTGCCATTGATTGGTCATTACAGATAATTCATCCGGAAAAGCTATGCTGTATTCATTCATTAGTTTCATGTTTCCAACCAGGTAAAGAGCATTGGAGTAACTACCTTTTAAACCTTTGCCAGCAACGTTTTCTATAGAAATATCCAATGATTTTCCGATGTAATTTTTGCCCCCTAAAAAGGAAACTACCGCATCGGCCATAGGGTGTCCCGATTGTTTTTCCATTTGGGCCAAAAGTGATAATGATTCTTTAGTTTCATTGTCGTCATTTATTACGTGAAAACCAGTTACCGATGGTTTACCAACAGTAATTGTTCCTGTTTTATCTAAAACCACGGTATTCACTTTGTGCGAACGTTCGAGGCTTTCGGCATCCTTAATTAAAATGCCCATTTCGGCACCTTTGCCCACTCCTACCATAATGGCAGTTGGAGTAGCCAAACCCAAAGCACAAGGACATGCAATAACAAGTACTGTTACCAATGCAACCAGTCCGAGTGTTAAGGCATTATCACCACCAAAAATTAACCAGGCAACAAAAGTCAATATAGAAATTGCAATTACCACAGGCACAAAAATACCGGCAATTTTATCGGCCAGTTTCTGCACAGGGGCTTTACTTCCCTGAGCTTCCTGTACCATGCGGATGATGCTGGCCAGCAAAGTTTCGCTTCCCACTTTGGTTGCACGGAATACAAAACTTCCTTTCTGGTTGATGGTACCAGCAAAAACTTCCGCATCGGTACTTTTTTCAACTGAAAGAGGTTCGCCGCTGATCATGCTTTCGTCCACATACGAACTGCCACGAACTACCACTCCATCAACTGCTATTTTATCACCTGGCTTCACCAAGATTAAATTTTCTGCAACTACTTCGCTGATAGGAATTTCTGTTTCATATTCATTGTGACGGAGCACAATCACAGTTTTTGGTTGTAACCCAATTAATTTTTTGATGGCTGAGGAAGTACTTGCTTTAGCTTTTTCTTCCAACATCTTACCCAACAAAATAAAAGTAATCACCACCGCTGCAGCTTCAAAATATACATGATCGTGCATTCCAGCATTGTGCAATACATGAGGGAAAAAAGTAACAAAAGCACTGAACAGATAAGCTATACCGGTACTTAAAGCAACGAGGGTATCCATATTCGATTTAAAATGCCTGGCCTGCTTTATGGCGTTGATAAAAAAACCGCGACCAAACCAGAATACAACAGGAGTGGATAACACCAGCATCAGGTAATTGGCATATGGCATGTTCATAAAAAACATTCCGATCACTACCACCGGAATGGTGAGAATGGCTGAATAAAAAGTTTTTTTTCTTGTTACTTTAAAATAGTTCTGGCGCGAATCTTCCAAAAGCTGATCGGCATTTTCTTCCTGGATAATTAAATCGTATCCAATTGATTGAATTAGCTTTTTCAATTCTTCGGGATTGGTGACACCCGGTATAAAATCGACCAAAACTGTGCTTCCGGCAAAATTAACCGAAGCATTTATAACCCCTTGATGGGATTGAAGCATACTTTCGACACTCAACGCACATTTAGCGCACGACATGCCTGTGACCGGATATGTTTTTTTCACACTTGTTACATTAAAACCAGTCTCCCGGATTTTCTTTACGATATCGAGAGTAGGAATATTATTACTGATCTCTATAACAGCTCTTGAATTATTGAGTTCAACTTTGTGCGAAATAATTCCGGGAATTGTATTCAACGCATTGTCTATCTGGATAGCACAATGTTCACTTGCCATTCCGGTGATGGGGAGGATTAATTTTTCTGTTGCTTCCATAGTGATTGCTTTTTATTTGATACAAAGTTCGCTTATGGAAGAGGTGAATGTATTATAAAATTCGGAAGGAAGGTTATAGAATTTGGAGAATTAAATTAAAATACTGGTTGAATATTAGGGATGGTTTTAAATTCTTCTTTTGTCTAATCAAATTGCATCCAAACTCTTGCGTTGGTGGTTCTTTAAATTTTTAAAGTCTGTAGGAGAAAAACCTGTTACCTGTTTGAACTGACTACTTAAATGTGCCACGCTGCTATACCCTAATTTCCATGACATTTGCGAAAGAGACAGCTCATTATAAACCAGCCATTCTTTAATTAACTCAATTTTTTGTGAAATGATGTATTTCTCAATGGTGGTGTTTTCCATTTGTGAAAATAGGTGGCTTAAATAGTTATAATCCCGTTGGAACTTATCTTCCAAAATGGCTGAAACTTTAAGCTTTTGTTCCGAAAGGTTTGCCTGCCTGATAAATTGGATCAGGAAAGTTTTAATTTCATTCACCAACTTGGCCGATTTTTCTTCCAACAGTTCGAAACCATTTTCTTTAAGAATGGTCAATATTTTTCCCAGATCGACAGGATCGCTGGTAATTATTGCTTTACCTAATTCAACATTTTCGACCTTAAAACCGTTTGCCGATAACTGTTCAGTGACAACCCGAATGCAGCGGGGACAAACCATATTTTTAATAAATATCTCCATTTTGTTCAGAATTAATAATTTTAAACACTGTTATCCGGTAAAAAATATTTAGATCACCTCCAGTGAGATCGCTTCGCTAAGTCCTTCGCTTCGCTCGGAATGACAAGCTTTGGCAGCAAAGCCGCCAATCAAGCCACCTCAGCCCTAAACAACTAATTGTCATTTCGAACGAAGTGAGAAATCTAAATCCGAACGATCAAAATGTTTATAAATTTGATTATAATATTAAGCAATTTTATGCCTCTGTTGTTATATCGTTTAGTAAAATAACTAATTTTAAAAATGTAAATTCAAAAATAAACCCAATGTTGAAAATAGACCTTTATCATCCTGAAAGACAAAAACTTCATGCTCATTTTGCTAACCTTGTAAGGCTTGCCAAAGCTGATGGTGTTATTGATGACACTGAACACCAATATTTGTACAAAATGGGAAAACGCATTAATATGACTCTGGAAGAAGTGGATGTTTTTATCAGCAAACCGCTTACCGATGCTTTCATTCCACCCTTTGAACTTGAAGAAAAGTTTGAACAACTTCACGATATGATTGCAGTCATTCTTGCAGATGGAACTATAGATGCAGCGGAAAAAAGAATATCCCGTTCTTTCATTATTGGCCTTGGGTTTGAGGACAGCAAAACAGATAAAATTATCGAAGTTATTTCCAGGCTTATCACCGAAAAAGTTGATCACGATACAGCTTTTGAAAAATTCAGGAAAGAACTTTTTAGAAGATAAACAAATTGGAGAAGCTGTCTTAAAACTCGGTCTGGCTTCGACTCCGCTCAGCCTGACTGTTAAAAATTAACAATCGTCACATAATTATAGTAAGTAAATTCAATATAAAATGACATTTATCCCGGGGGTTATCCTGAGCGGAGTCGAAGGATGGCTGTAAATCAGCTTATTGAAAAATAGTCAATTGTAGCAGAGACGAAATGTAATAATTGATTGATTTTTAAAACAGCCGATTTATTATTTATAACCAGTCAATAAACTAATCATGCAATTGCCCGACGTCCGCAACAGTAATATTTCACTCCACCTTAGCAATGAAGATATTGTTCTGGAAACAGCAGCCCAGATTATGAAAGATTTTGGGATATTTGGCATTACTATAACCTTTTCAGGAGATACCAGCAATGCATATTATGAATTGCTCAACCAACTGGTTTGTCAGATTGATTCACTGTTAACACGTGATTACAACAGGCTATTATCAGTATTGTACCAGGTAGATATTTCAGAAAAAGAAATTGCGAAATCTGCTAAAGAACTGCCCGATTATAATCAGGTTGAAATTATAGCTCATCAGATTATTGTGCGTGACCTTAAAAAGGTGTTGACAAGGCATTATTTTAGAGCGAAAGGGTAAATAAACCTTAACAAGAATTTTAAAATAACGAAAGCTGCCCATCTTCTTCATGAGAGTATGGTTTTATTGATGATTCTATAAAATTAGAAACTCCTACTCCCAAAAGCCTGACTTTCTTTCCTTCACTGTGGTTAGCAAAAAGAAGTTTTTTAGCTGTTTCGCAGATAGTTTCATAATCGGTAACGATATTAGAAAAGGAATGATTTCGGGTAATTTGCTTAAAGTCATTGTATTTCACTTTCAGTGTAACTGTCCGTCCATAAAGATTATGCTCCTGAAGCCGGTGAAAAACAACTTTTGTTAGTTTTTCAATCTGCTCATTCATTTCGTCCAGTGTTGTTAAATCGTAAGGAAAAGTATCTTCCCCACTAATTGATTTAGTTTCTCTGTTCGGCTCAACATCCCTGTTATCAATTCCTCTTACAATATCATAGAAAAAATGACCTGTTTTTCCAAAATGTTTAATCAACTCGGGTTTAGTTAACTTTTTAAGGTCCGCACCGGTAAAAATCCCCAAACGGTTCATTTTTTCGGCTGTGACCTTTCCCACACCATGAAACTTTGTAACTGACAATTGTTCCATAAAAGAAATTACACGCGACGGGCCAATAAAGGTTAATCCATCTGGCTTTTGAATATCTGAAGCTATCTTTGCCAGAAATTTATTGACAGAAACCCCGGCAGAGGCAGTTAATTGAAGTTCCCTAAAAATAGAATCCTTAATTTCTTGGGCTATATCAATCGCTGAACCGATATTTTTCTTATCGAGCGAAACATCAAGGTATGCTTCGTCGAGCGATAGTGGTTCAACCAAATCGGTGTACCGGTAAAATATTTCCCTGATTTTGTCTGAAACATCTTTGTAAATTTCGAAACGGGGACGAACAAAGATAATTTGAGGACATAGCTGCAAAGCTTTTTTTGAAGTCATGGCCGACCGTACCCCAAACTTTCGCGCTTCGTAACTGGCTGTAGCTACAACCCCTCCTCTTCCTTCCGGAGATCCGCCCACTGCAATAGGTTTTCCGCGATAATCAGGATGGTCACGCTGTTCAATGGAAGCATAATAGGCATCCATATCTACATGAATGATTTTCCGGATATTCATTTTCGCTTGCTCCATTTAAATTCTAAATCTGTTCAAAAATACAGCCTTTAATCTTTATTTTGAAATCAAATAGTAAGCCTGGATAATTCTTAAGCCAGATAATAACCTCACCCCTGTCTGCAACAGGCAGGCTCAACCGCTACTCCCTTCAGTCGTGAGATCGCTTCGCTAAGTTCTCCTGAAAGAGAGGTGAACGAGATTGCAGGGTTTTTAAAGACCCACTCCTTTTTTGGAGAGGTCCCGAAAGCTTTGGGGATTAGGGTGAGGTAGTCAAAATTCATAAATAATTTAGGTTAGAATTAAAATTTTGAAATTATTTTTATAATTCCATGAAAATATAGGACCCTTATTTGTTTCATAAGTAATGTTTTAGTGAACACAAAGTTTGAAATGATTTTATTCCTTTATCGGGAGTATTTGTGTTTACAAAACTTTTGGGTTTTAAACAAATTTAACTATCATGGAAACAACTACAAAAAGCAATTTACCACTTGAAAAAAAGAGCCGTACTTCCAAATTTATTAAGAACAATAAATTTGCTACATTTTTATTGATCCTTCTGGTTATTGGTACTGGCTGGGCTATCATAAAAATTTACACTGTTGAGAGAAGAATGAATAAAGAAAAACAACAGATAACAGGTCAATTTATTGACGAAACAACAAAAGTCTTTTCATGGGCTATCCGCGGTGAATTATTGCGGGATAACAGGGAACAGGTAAACCAGTTTTTTTCAAATCTTGTAAAGGAGCCTGGCTTCAAAAAGATACAATTAGTAGATGTATCCAACTCAAAGGTGATAATTTCGACCGATAAAAAGGATGAAGGCACTGTTGTAACTGACACCATGATACTTAATGCGAATGATATAAGACAAAGTATCGACGGAGATATTATTCGTTCCATAGCACCGGTAATGGGAATGAATTCAAAAGTTGCCATATTGGTAATTGACCGGTCAGTTCCTTCAAATGAGTAACTTAACTGTTCATTTTCGAACATTTAAATCCTCTTTTCGTACATTTTTTTAATTCTACTTTGACAAATAATACAAAATAAACTGCTGGTAATTTGCTTATTGCAATCTATGGCATAATCGTTGGTTCATAACAATTAGTAGAATAGTAATCGCTAGTTTTTATGATCCGCAATTATTTAAAAGTCACTTACAGAAACCTAATCCGTCAAAAGGCTTATGCATTTATCAATATATTTAGTCTTTCAATAGGATTAGCCTGCAGTATTTTAATAGGATTGTATGTTAAAAATGAATACAGCTACGATAAATTTCACAAAGATTCGAATAATCTTTACAGGGTATTTCTTGATTTTAAGCTGGGAACTAATGTTCTGACGGGCCCCATCAGTCCTGCTCCCTTGGCATCCGAAATCCTTAAACAGTTACCTGAAGCCGATGATGCTGTAAGGATTCATCAAAGTAATAATACAAATGTCGGGGTCGATAATAAAACATTTTATGAAGATCTTTTCTTTTATGCCGACTCGAATATTTTCGATCTGTTTAATATAAATTTTATAGCTGGAAATGCTTCAACTGCTTTAATGCATCCCAATACACTTGTTATTACCAGGGAAACCAGTGAGAAATATTTTGGAACTGTATTTTCGGTTGGTAAAACACTTCAAATTGATTCCGATTCAATATTATATGAAGTGACAGGCGTCGTTGAACCTTTCCCGTCAAATTCGCACTTTCATTTCAATGTTCTGTCGTCAATGTCGGGATATAACGATGGAAACAATTCATTTTGGCTTTCAAACAATTATTATACATATTTAAAATTAAAACCAGGTACCAACGAAAAAGAGTTTGGTAAAAAATTAACACAGGTCTTTTTAAAAGGAGCGAACTCTCAGATGCTTCAGTTTTTTAATATTTCGACCGACGAATTTTTCAAAGTTGGTAACCGAATTAATTATGGCATTCAAAAGGTAACCGATATTCATCTCAATTCAAACCTTAATTATGAAATCGAGAATAACGGGAGTTTTGTGTATGTATCGATATTTATCCTTGTAGCCCTTTTTATTTTGCTGAATGCCTGCATAAATTTTACCAACCTGGCCACAGCCCGTTCAGCAAACCGTTCAAAAGAAGTAGGACTGCGTAAAGTATTAGGTTCCGACAGAAAAAATCTGATATTTCAATTTCTCTCCGAATCAATTCTGATAAGCTATATAGCAGTATTATTTGCCATTTTGATAGTAGAAATAATGCTCCCAACTTTTAACAACCTCCTCAATGTGGAATTGCATCTTAGTTTAATGGATTATTTTCGGCTATTTCCATATATTTTAATCTTTGCCACTGTTGTAGGAATTATTTCAGGAGGATATCCCGCTTTTTATTTATCATCATTCGAAGCTAACGTAGTAATAAAAAACAAATTCTTTCATGGTTCGTCCCGTAACTGGTTAAGAAATATACTTGTTGTATTCCAGTTTACCGTGTCCATAGTTATTCTACTAGTTACCATGCTTGTTGCAACACAATTAAAATTTTTTCAAAGTAAAAAATTAGGCTTTGATAAAGACCGGTTAATTGTGGTTGAACGCACCGATCCTATAAAAAGCAAAATGAAAGTATTTACTGAGGAGCTTAAAAACTGCCCTGACATAGAAAACGTATCCATTTCATCGGGAATTCCAGGCAGGGAATCGGGCGACAAGGGTTATATGCTTGAGGGGAAAAGTACAACTGAAACATTTGTAATCAACACCTATGGCGTTAATTATGATTACCTGAAAACCATGGGCATAGAATTGAAAAAAGGCCGTTTCTTTTCCAAAGACTACCATAGAGATTCGCTTGCAGTTGTGATTAATGAATCAACTGCCAGGTATTTAGGTTTGGAAAACCCAATAAGTAAACAACTAATTTTACCGGGAGATGAGAATAGAAACAGGATACATTTAACCATTGTAGGTGTAATTGATGATTTCCATTATGAATCACTGCATAAGGCTGTAAATCCACTTTTATTATTCCTCATTCCTGAAAATAATGAAGGATATGTAAATATTCGGGCAATGGCTGGTAAAGAAAAAGATGTACTTGAATATGTGAACCTCACCTGGAAGAACATGGTACCTGAAATGCCACTTCAATATTTCTATTTCGACGACCAGTTTGATAGAATGTATAAAAAAGAAATTGAGACCCAACGTTTAATGAATGCATTTGCACTGATAGCAATTTTGATTGCATCCCTTGGTTTATTTGGCCTTGTTGCTTTTATGGCTGAACGTCGTACTAAGGAATTGGGTGTAAGAAAAGTACTAGGATCGTCGGTCTGGGGAATCGTGAAACTGTTGACCATTGAAATAACTGTGCTTGTGCTTATATCGTACATTATCGCCGCACCTTTGGCTTACCTGTGGATGAAACAATGGCTGTTACATTTTGCTTATCAAACACCCATTTATCCCTGGATTTTTGTTGCCGGACTAACAATTGCAATGATTATAGCCTGGCTAACAGTAAGTGTACTGGCGATAAAATCTGCAACCAGAAATCCCATAGAAGCTTTAAGATATGAATAACAGATTGTTATGATGGAAAAAATATACAACGTAGGTTTACATTAGTTAGTAGTTGGTTTATTAGTTAGTAATTGAAACAACAGGGCAGTTGAGAAATTTTACATGGTTTTCAAATCATTAGGAATCTTCCTTTTTATTCTTCTTCTTTTTTTGATTTTTTTCAACTTTTAACCGAGAATGTCTAAGTTGTTTAGCTTCAATGTAAAAAATAATTTCTTCAGAAATATTTTTGGTTTGATCCCCTACTCTTTCTAATCTTTTAATAATTAAAAATAAATCGAGGAAATGAACAACATCTTTTGGATTATCTTTAATGAATGAAGCAATTAGCTTATTTGAATTTCTATTCACATTGTCCAGTTTCTCATCTTTCTGGAAAATAGACATTGCTATTTCGTTATTTTCTTTTTCGAATGCTTCTAATGAATCTTTTAACATCTCAAGACAAACTTCAAACATTACCGGAATTTTAGCTTCTTCCAATATCTTGTTATGAAATCGTTTTTCGCTATTTTTAACTAATTTGGCAATACTTTTGGCGTAATCTCCCACACGTTCAAGGTTATAATTAATTTTAAGCACTGAAAGAACAAAACGCAGATCATTAGCCAATGGATTAAATAAAGCTAGGATGTTTTCACATTCCATATTTATTTTTAGCTCAAAATCATCTACCCTTTTTTCATTTGCATATACTTCGGCAATAGTTTCCTTATCACTATCGAACAATGAAATTTGGGCAGATGATAATTGATTGATGACTAAATTCCACATTTCTTTAATATCTGCTTTAAGCATTTTTAATTCTTCATCCAGGTGACTCATGGTTATTCATTTTAGCTATGCAAATTTTCAAAATTTTATTGGATTATTATCCTGTTTATAAATTATTGTTGTAATTTCTTTACAACAAGTTATTATCCAAAACGACCTGTAACATAGTTTTGTGTTTTAATATCCTTAGGACTGGTAAATATTTGTTTAGTTTCGCCATATTCAACCAAATCGCCCAGATAAAAGAAAGCAGTATGATCGCTCACGCGTCCGGCTTGCTGCATGTTATGGGTGACAATTACAATGGTGTAATTTTTTTTGAGTTCGTAAATGAGGTCTTCAATTTTTGTTGTAGAAATAGGATCGAGTGCCGAAGCGGGTTCGTCCATCAGTACTATCGAAGGCTCGATGGCAAGAGCCCTTGCAATGCAAAGCCTTTGTTGCTGACCTCCCGACAATTCAAAAGCCGATTTTTTAAGTTTATCTTTCACTTCATCCCATAAAGCAGCTTTGCGAATAGAATCTTCGACTTTTTCTGTAATATATTTATTATCTGTTATGCCATTCACCCGCAAACCATAGGCAACATTTTCGAAAATAGACTTTGGAAAAGGATTAGGCTTTTGAAAAACCATTCCTACTTTTTTCCGTAATTCGTCCACATCCAGATCTTTTTTGTAAATATCGGAACCATCTACCAGAGCATCACCTGTAATCCGAACATTATCAATCAAATCGTTCATGCGGTTAAAAACGCGCAATAAGGTAGATTTACCACAACCCGATGGTCCTATGAAAGCTGTTACGGTATTTGAAGCTGCATTAAAATCGATATGCTTTAAGGCTTGAAAATCCCCGTAAAATAAATTTAAATCCCTTGTTTCTATTGCGTATTCTACCATTTTGTAAATCTAAAAAATATTATTTCATTTGCACTTTTTTTCCAAAGTACCTTCGCAATGCATTCGCCAATAAGTTAACAATTAATACGATGGCAATAAGAACCAATGCAGTTCCATAAGCCATAGAGCGCGATTCTTCGACATTTGTGCCACTTGTTGTGAGAACATATAAATGATAGGGTAATGCCATTACCTGATCAAAAATACTGGTAGGTAATTTTGGAAGAAAATAGGCTGCAACGGTAAACAATATGGGGGCAGTTTCGCCCGAAACCCTGCTGATAGAAAGTATCATTCCGGTGATGATGTTCGGAAAGGCTATTGGAAGCACTACCTTGCTGATAGTCTGGAGTTTTGTTGCACCTAATGCATAACTGCCGATACGTAATGAATTATCCACTGATTTCAAAGCCTCTTCAGTTGTCCGGATTATAACCGGCAATACCATTAAACCTAGCGTTAGAGAACCTGCTATGATTGAATCTCCAAAATTGAGTGTATTCACAAATAAAGCCATACCAAATAAGCCAAATACAATTGATGGAACACCGGCAAGATTATCTGTCATGCTGCGAACAAATCTTTTAAACAAGGAATCTTTTAAAAATTCGTTGATATAAATACCCGATAAAACGCCTACCGGGAAAGCAAAAATCATACTTCCGGCAATTAAACAGAGGGTACCGACAATTGCGGGTAAAATCCCACCTTTTGTCATTCCATCTTCAGGCATGGATGTAATAAATTCCCAACTTATTGCCGAATAACCATGGTAAATGATAAACCCAAGTATTATAATCAAAATGGCAACTACCATAAAGCTTATCAGGCGGAAAATATTAAACGCAATGGCCTGATTGATTTTTTTCCGAGTATTCATTAGCTCATAAGTTTTTTACGTCGCAGCTTCACATAATCAACGAGAAGATTAAACGTTAGGGTGATGAGAAACAAAATAATTCCCAGAGCAAACAAAGCTTTAAAGTGAGCACCACCAAACGGTGCTTCTCCAAGTTCTGCTGCTATGGTTGCCGGAATTGTCCGTACAGGTTCAAGAATTGATGTTGGAATAACCGATGCATTTCCGGTTACCATCAACACAGCCATAGTTTCGCCAACAGCCCGGCCTATTCCCAAAATGGAAGCAGTGGTAATTCCCGACATAGAATAAGGAATGGTAACCCTCACCATCGTTTGCCATCGTGAAGCACCTAAAGCAAGGCTAGCTTCTTTAAGCGAAACAGGCGTAGTTCGTAAAGCATCTTCCGAAATGGTGATGATGGTAGGAAGAGCCATAATGGCAAGAATGATCATTCCTGCAAGGGCCGTTTCCCCAACGGGAAGATTAAAAGTATTTCGAATAAAAGGCACCAGTACAACTAATCCAAAAAAACCATAAACCACCGAAGGAATACCTGCTAACAATTCAATTAAGGGTTTTAAAAAGTTCCGGAATTTATTGCCTGATACTTCAGCAAGATAAATCGATACCGATAAACCGATGGGCAAAGCCAGTAGTATTGCACCAAAACTGACCCACAGTGTTCCCAAAATTAAAGGAAGTACTCCAAATTGAGCTGCAGGAGTAGCAGTGGGTATCCATTCCCTGCCTCCGATAAAGCTGGAAATGGTTATATTAGCTTGTTGCAATCGTGTTCCTTTGAAATTCTCCGGAAAATACTTATCAGGAAAATAGGCAATAATTCCCGGATTCGCTGCGATAATAGAATCTACTTTTACAGGCAGGTTTTCATATTCCGGGCCAAGCTCTTCCTCTGTAGTGTAATTGGTAATTTCCCCTAATGTAAACAGGAGAATGGTATCGTTTTTACCTCCTAACTCCGACCAGTTTGTTATTTGCTGGTCGAATATATTTTTGACTTCTACCGATGTGAGTTTTTTAATCGGATTCTCTTTGTTTAAAGCCAAAACATGGTTAGGTTCAAAAGAAGTGGTATTGAAAATACCTAACCCTTCCTTAAAAAGAAAAAAAACAATAAGCAGCACCGTTATACTTGTAATGGTGCTGCTTGCAAATAGAATACCTATGACAGTTTTCTCCTTTAGTTTTTTGGTTTTAATCACTGCTTTTAAAATTAATAAAATCTACTTAAGAGGAACATAACCTTCACTCAGCACTGTTTTTTGACCTTCGTCGCTCAAAATATAATTTATATATGGTGCTAATGTTTTTTCAGAAGCAATCAAGTAATAATAAAATAATGGACGGGTTACAGGATACGACTTGTTTTTGGCATTCTCAACCGAAGGAGTGACATATGTCTTTCCTTTATCGTATGATACTTTAATTGCTTTTACATTTTTTTCAATGTAAGCCAGTCCAACATAACCTATGGCTCCCGGTGTTTGACTTATCGATTGTACAATAGCTCCGGTAGCTGGCATTAATAAAGCTGTCGACCCAAAATTTTTCTTATTAAGAACATGCTCCCTGAAAAATTCATAAGTACCTGAACTGGTCTCACGTGAATAAACAATAATTTTTAAATCGGCACCACCAACATCTTTCCAGTTGTTTATTTTGCCAGTAAATATACCTTCGAGTTGTTCACGTGTAAGTTGACTCAATTTATTCGAGGGATGAACAATAACTGCAAGGGCATCGTATGCGATAATTACTTCTTTAAATGCTTTACCGGCATCCTGCATTTTGAGTTTTTCATCCATTTTCATACTCCGGGAAGATTGAGCTATATCGGTAGTACCGCTCATTATTGCAGAAAGACCAACTCCGGAGCCACCTCCTGTTACACTGATAGACGATCCCGGGTTCTTTTTCATATAATTTTCTGCTTCCTTTTGAGATAAAGGCAAAACCGTATCACTACCTTTTATTTTGCACACGACTTTCTGAGCTTCAACAGCATTCAGACTGAGTCCAAAAATTATCATCCATATTATTTGTAACTTTTTCATATTAAAATGTTTTTCGTTAATTTTTAAAATGTTGCATTATTAAAATTTATATTGTAACCTTAAAGTGAATACATTGTCATTTCTGTCGGTTGCCCAGGTTTTTGCAGTATTGTTTTTTGCAATTGCCAACGGAGCATTGCTGGTCTCATTTTTTACCATGTCGTAATAGGCAGTAATTTTAACATGGCTATTCCATCGATAAATCCAGCCTAATCCCAGTGTTGAAAATTTAACATCGGTTGCACCAGTGTTAGTACCAGTTACACCAATTTCGTTCCCGCTAACTTTTGTATTTGGATCGTACCAATCGTATTTTACCACTAACTGATGACGCGTGTTAAATATATTTTGTAAAAAGTAAATATAACCTCCGCTGACGTTTCGTAAATAGGCATCAGTTAGAGGTTGGGCAACAGGACTTGCCGAATTTGAGGCAGTACCGGGTTGTTTTCCTGTAATGTATTCTCCTCTTATCGTTGTTATCCCAATTGGGTTATTTGTAAAGCTCAGTTGTGCATCCAAACCAAAGTATTCACGTTTAACTTTATCGCCTACTTTGGTAGAATCTTTTGAGAAACTACTATCTTCAATCTTGTAAATATATTTAGTATCCTGTCTCCAGCCTCCACTGTAATAAGATGCTCCAAAACCAACACCTACACTTTCGTTTAACAAATTTTTAAAAAAAGATAATCTTCCGATAAAATCTTTATAAGAGTCGAATTCAACTGCCGCGGGTCCACTTCCATTAAACATGCCGCCTTCAAGTTTAAAGAAATAGAAACTGGAAGTCTTTGGAGGTAAAACCGTTAATTTTGCACCAACTTCCCTTTCTCCCGGAAAAAGCGTCTGAAAAATTCTTGATCTTTCAGGAGATTCCCTGCTACTGGAAGAATATGAAATTTCGTAGCCGAATGGACGATCGAAAACACCACCGGTAAAAGAAAGTGTTTGCAGCCATGGTTCAGTAAATGATGCATAAGCATCTTTTATGCCCACTCCTTTTTCGGTAACATCCACTTGTAAAACATATTGGGATAATTCATTGGTGTAAGCCAGTTTAAACCTTCCTCTTCTTACTGAAAATCTGTTATCTATGTTAGTACCGAAATTACCTCCGGCAAACGATTCTGTACTTGCAGTATCTGCTTTCTGATATTGTACTTGTATATAACCAGTAATTTTTAAGCGATTCAGGATTAGTAAATCCGATTGAATCTTTTCTATAACTGGTCTCAAGGTGTCTTGTTCAATTAATGTATCCTGAGCATTAGATTTTAGACCAAAGCTCATTAATAGAACAAATAAGGACATAAAGAAATAGTTTACTCTAATTAAATTTTTAGCAATTCTCATTTACAATTATTAGTTTAAAAATTCACAACAAAGAAACTTCACCATTATAAACTCATTATTAATTCAATCTTAAGTTATTTGAATGAATTCAGCTTTTTGTTTAAATTATAATAACAATTATTTAACATTAGAATTTAAACAAAATAGATTGACTATCGGAGAATATAAATAATCACTATTGTACGGGGAAAATAAAAATAAAGATAAGATTCCTCACTACACTAAGTTTCGTTCGGAATGACAAGCGTTTATATAAAAGGAGGATTGGGGATGTTGGCGGCGCAGCCGCCAACATCCCCAATCCATTAACTCCATCAACTTACTGTCATTCTTCGCCTGCCTGCAGCAGGCAGGCAAAGTGAAAAACTTAGCGAAGCGATCTCACCGCAGGAAATCTAAATAATTTTACCGGACAACAGTGATAAATAAACTATTTTTGGAATGCTTCTTTTATTATGCTTATGAACAGAACTATTTGCATCTTCTTATCAGTTTTAAGTGGCTTGTTGCTAAGTTTAGCCTGGTGGGATGGATTTTCAGGTCTTTTTTTGTGCATAGCTCTTATCCCGCTTTTGATTGTAGAGGATTTTTACGCTAAAAATATATTTAAACCATCCTTTGATATATTCTGGTTTTCCTTTATTAGCTTTTTTCTATGGCACTGTATTAATTTGTGGTGGCTTGCCATTGCAACGCTTGTTGGAGCTTTCACGGTTATTCTGACAAATTCGATTTTATATAGCCTGATATTCTGGTTTTTTCACTATTCAAAAAAAGTAACCGGATTAAAAAATGGTAACCTTTATTTAATTGTGTATTGGGTGGCATTCGAGTATCTCTATTTAAATACTGAAATATCATGGCCATGGCTTTATCTTGGAAATGGTTTTTCCCAATCGGTTAAACTTATTCAATGGTACGAGTTTACAGGAACATTAGGTGGAACACTCTGGGTTTTGATTGTTAATATATTGCTAGTCAACATCGTAATTGAGTACATCAAAAAAAGAAGCTTTTACATTGTCCGAAAAAATATTGGGATTAGTTTAATTTTCTTTTTAATCCCAATTATGATTTCTTATATTATTTTTTATACCTGTCAGGAAAAAATAAATCCAGTCTCAATAACTATCATACAGCCAAACATAGAACCTTATAAAGATAAATTTGAAGGAATGAATCCTCAGCAACAATTAGATTTATTGCTTGATGAAGCAGCAAAAGCATCCGAATCTGATATAGACTATTTTGTTGGACCTGAAACAGCAATTCAGGGAATTAATTTTGAAAATAAATTAGATACGAACCTGGCAGTAAAAAGCATTCGCACATTTTTACAAAAGTATCCCAAAACAAATTTTGTTATTGGTGCCGAGACATCCAGGGAGTTTTTACCAGGAGAAATACTTCCGGTTACAGCCAGAAAAGCTAAAAACAAAGACATCTTTTATGAAGTCTACAATTCTGCATTGCAAATAGATACTTCCGCATTGGTTCAAATTTACCATAAGTCGAAGCTGGTTGTAGGGGTTGAAACAATGCCTTACCTTCGGTATTTCCAATTTTTGGAAAGATTTACTTTAAATTTTGGAGGAACTACTGAAGGCCTTGGATCGCAGGACTATAGAGGTACCTTTACTTCAAAAAGCAGTAACATTGTTGTGGGTCCGGTAATCTGTTACGAATCTATTTATGGCGAATTTGTTACCGGATATGCAAAAAATGACGCCAACATTTTATTTGTAATTACAAACGATGGCTGGTGGGGAGATTCACCTGGTTACCGGCAACATTTAAATTATTCGAGATTACGGGCTATAGAATCCCGGCGTAGCATTGCACGAAGTGCAAATACAGGAATATCAGCGTTTATTAATCAAAAAGGGGAGATTACAGAAAAGCTTGGCTGGGGTAAGAGAGGTTATTTAAAATCGTCAATAAATTCCAATAATAAATTAACATTTTATGTCAGGTATGGAGATTATATAGGAAGAATCTCCTTATATTTTTCTTTGCTTACATTTTGTTATCTCTTCTGGTTAAAAGCAAGGCAAAAACATGGGAAAATAGAAATTTCAAGAAAGCCTATAAAGTAGGATTTCTGATATAACAGTTTCATTTATTTTTCCTTTTATGCGTCAAAAGTTAGGCGGCGCTAAGAAAAAATATAATTAACCATAAAACGATAATGGTTATTAAATTAATCAATCTTTCCTTCATGCTGGTATTTTTAGGAATGTATATATCTATAGATACAAAAACTATGAAAAGGTTGCATCAAAAAGAAAATTTTTTCAGCTTTTTTTTAAAACCCTCATCACATAAGGCTTCACCGGGTAGTGTTCTTTCGATTTTAAAGTTTCACTTCTCAAAAACTTCAATAACGTTAAAACCTTATCGCTTATGATAATTTAACTAAATGAGAATATTATAATTATTAACTTTGCCGACGAAAATTAATGCATGAAAATGATTTACTTAACACGCCGTGAAAGATTTAATGCGGCTCACCGAATGTTCAGGCCCGAATGGGACGATGCGAAAAATACAGAAGTTTTTGGCAAATGTTCCAATCCGAACTGGCATGGACATAATTACACTTTATTTGTAACCGTAAAAGGAGAGTTAAACCCCGAAACCGGTTATGTGGTGAATCTTAAAACGCTCAGTAAGATAATCAACGATGCCATTGTTGATAAAATCGATCATAAAAACATCAACATTGAAGTTAATTTTATGAAAGGGAAAATTGCATCGTCCGAGAACCTTGCAATAGCTATATGGGAACAGCTTGAAACGCCTGTTAAGTCGCTTGGAATTGAATTACATTGTATCAAAATTGAAGAAACTGAAAACAATATCATCGAATATTTTGGCTGAAATGGAACAGGATCATATATACAGAAGTGCAGGAATCATCGACGACGAAGGTTATGCCAAATACGAGAAGTACCACAAGGAAAACACTGAAAAGCTATCAGGGCTTTATCGGAGTGTTTTGGAAATAATTGACAGTGAGCCTCAAAGAGAAGGACTGAAAGACACACCTTTAAGGGTTGCAAAAGCCATGCAGTTTTTAACTCACGGATATAATCTTGATCCGAAAGCCATTATGAGTTCGGCAATATTTAATGAAGATTATAAACAAATGGTGCTTGTAAAAGATATTGAAGTGTATTCGATGTGCGAGCATCATATGATACCATTTTTTGGAAAGGCTCATGTCGCTTATATTCCCGATGGAAAAATCACTGGCCTGAGCAAAATTGCCCGCGTGGTAGATGCTTTTGCCCGCCGCCTGCAGGTTCAGGAACGCTTAACAATGCAAATACGCGACTGTATCCAGGAATCGTTAAACCCAATGGGAGTGGCTGTTGTGATTGAAGCAAACCACTTATGTATGATGATGCGCGGAATTCAAAAGCAAAATTCTGTAACCACAACATCGGCATTTACTGGTGTTTTTATGCGCGAAACCAAAACAAGGGAAGAATTTATACATTTGATTGGAGTGAAGTTGCATTAATATAGTCGTAAGTATATAGTCGTTCCGATAGTTATCGGAAGTCGTAAGATGAAGTATGAAGTAAGAAGTAAGAAGTACGAAATAGAATGTAAGTCTGAGTTTCAACTTCCAACTTCACACATTCTCAACTTCACACATTCTCACTTCACAACTTCCAACTTCACACATTCACATATTCTCATATTCTCATATTCTCAAAAACATGTCCTGGTTACCTACATCGGCAAAAGAAATGCAAGCATTGGGCTGGGATCGTGCTGATGTAATCTTAATTAGCGGTGATGCATACATTGACCATCCTTCGTTTGGTATTGCAGTATTAGCGCGATTGCTGGAGAAAATGGGCCTAAAAGTTGCTGTAATTCCACAACCGAACTGGCAGGACGATTTGCGTGATTTTAAAAAATTGGGCTCTCCAAAATTGTTTTTTGGCGTATCGTCGGGAAGCATGGACTCCATGATTAACAATTATACAGGCAATAAACGGAAAAGAAGCGACGATGCTTATTCACCTGGAGGAAGAGCGGGCAGCCGTCCCGATTATGCCACCATTGTTTACACTAAAATACTAAAGAATTTATATCCTGAAACTCCGGTAATTATAGGGGGAATAGAAGCTTCGTTACGCCGTTTGGTACATTACGATTATTGGGCTGATACCATTAAACCTTCCATACTCACCGAATCTCAGGCAGACATGCTGGTTTATGGCATGGGAGAAAAACCACTGAAAGAGATTACGCAAAAGCTCCAGTCGGGAGGTACTTTTGATGAACTTAAAAGCATACCTCAGACTGCATATTTGTGCACTTCGAATGCTATTCCCACTTTTGAAGGAATTACCAAAACCATCGCCAGCTATGAAGATTGTGTAAAACAAAAAAAGGAATTTGCAAGCTCTTTCCGAACTATCGAAGAGGAATCCAATAAACTAAACAGCGCACGAATTATCCAGCTTCATGGAAAAATTGCTGTGGTGGTAAATCCTCCCTATTCGGTTTATTCACAGGAAGAAATTGATGAACCTTACAGTTTAGTTTATCACAGGCAGCCACACCCTCGATATCAGAAGAAAGATTCGATTCCGGCATTTGAGATGATCCGGCACTCAGTTAATATCCACCGGGGATGTTTTGGAGGTTGCAGCTTTTGCACTATTTCTGCGCATCAGGGAAAATTTGTTTTAAGCCGGTCGGAGAATTCCATATTAAATGAGGTAAAGGAAATTGCCAGTCACCCCGATTTTAAAGGTCACCTGAGCGATCTCGGCGGACCATCTGCCAATATGTACCGAATGAAAGGTATTAATTCCGATTTATGTGCTAAATGCAACCGGTATTCATGCATTTACCCAAAAGTCTGTAAAAATCTTAACACCGATCATACTCCGCTTTTAGAGCTTTATCAGAAAGTATCAAAATTAAGTGGTATAAAAAAAATCACCATAGGCAGTGGAATCCGTTACGATTTATTTCTGCAAAATCCTTATCCGCACCCCTCACACAAAAATTATCTTTCAGAAGTGGTTAAAAACCATGTTTCCGGCAGGTTAAAAGTGGCTCCTGAACACACTGAAGAGCATATATTACGAATGATGCGAAAACCATCGTTCAAATTATTCGAACAGCTCAAAATGCAGTTTGACCAGATAAATCAGAAATACAAATTAAACCAGCAACTGATCCCTTATTTTATTTCGGCACATCCTGCTTCCACAAACATCGATATGGCCAACCTTGCCAGTAAAACCAGGCAATTGAACTTTCATCTGGAACAAGTTCAAGAGTTTACCCCTACCCCCATGACTCTTTCATCGGTGATTTATTTTACAGGAATTGACCCATATACCCTTGAACAAGTTTTTGTACCTTATAAAAAGGAAGACCGGCAATTACAACGAAAATTCTTTTTCTGGTATAAACCTGAAAACAGACAGGAGCTTCAGTCTTTTCTCCAAAAAAGAGGTTTGAACCAATTATCAGCTTCTCTTTTTAAATCTGGTAAAACCTCCTATTGAATGTTTTATAATAATAAATTCCGTTTCTGTGATCATTTTATTAGTTTTGATGACCAGCAAATAAATGCAAGTTTTAATTAATTTTTAATGAAATGACAAAAAAGCCTTTTCTGATAAAGGATCGACTCAAAAGTTTTTCATATGCCTTTCAGGGTTTTAAAGTCCTTATTGGAAATGAACATAATGCCCGTATCCATATTTTTGCAGCAATTATTGCTATTATAGCAGGTATTGCACTAAAAATTTCTTCTCTGGAGTGGATCATCGTTATTGTATCTATTTCCCTGGTGCTTGCTGCCGAAGCATTTAACTCGGCATTGGAATACCTGTGTAATTTTGTATCACCCCAATATCATGAGTTAATCAAAAAAATAAAAGATTTATCGGCATTAGCAGTTTTATTTATTGCCATAGCTGCATTTGCCTCTGGTTTGATCATTTTTCTTCCAAAAATTATAAATATATGCGTGAATTATTAAAAAAATACCAACGCTATCACTTAACCATATTATTGATAGTGATGAGTATGATAAGCTTTGCCATGTCAGTTTTCAGGGTATTTATTACAAAATCTGAAATGTTCCTTTTTCTGAACTGGAACTTGTTTCTTGCCTTTATTCCCTGGGCATTCAGTACTATTTTATTATTAAAGCAAAATGCTCATTTTAAAACATGGTATGTGGCAGCACTTCTGATATCATGGTTGCTCTTTTTCCCAAATGCACCTTATATTCTTACCGATTTATTTCATCTCCGTCAGGAACTTACCATGCCCATTTGGTACGACCTCATCATGATCCTGTCTTTTGCGTGGACAGGACTTTTATTTGGCTTTGCAAGTCTATTCAATATTGAAATATTTCTGAAAAAATATTTAAAATCGAATATAATTCCTTTCATTTCTGTATTTCTGTTGTTTCTCGGAAGTTTCGGTATTTATATTGGCCGGTATTTGAGATGGAACAGTTGGGATGTTATACAAGAACCCATCAGGTTATTATACAATATTGGGAGTGACATAAAAAACCCATTTACACACCCGCGTGCATTTGGAATGACTATTTTAATGGGAATTCTTCTGAATATGTTTTACTGGTCGCTAAAAGCTATTGAAGCCGGAAATCGGGAAGACACGAAGTGAATGAAAAAAAATAATATTAAACAAAACCTGACAAACTAATATGACTAAAACCTGGATCAATAAAGAAAAAGGAGACGATTTAATTTTAGCCATTGGCAACAATAAACTTTATAAATCAAATCCTAAAGAAGGCAAAATTGACCTGTTTTTAAATAATACTGAAAACGATGTTAGTCACATTGACATCTTAAGTATACCGTTTTCCTATCTTCGATCCATCCAACTTCAAAAAGATAAAAAATACATTCAGGTGAATTTTGGAAAAGAATCTGAAGAATTCTTTCGAGTTAATGATGAGCTCAAAAGGGTCGAAATTTTTAAATATCTAAAAGAAAATATCCCTGCAATTAGTTATGAATTTGATAAATATACAATATTCAAATCTATTAAAAAACCTCTTATTGCCCTGATTGTAATTTTACTAATGTTTATTTGGACAATGTATTATGCTATTCAGTTATCAGCAGGTACTGAGTATGAACTAATAGGAAATGGAGCTTCATTGGGAAGTATAGCTTTTGCAGTTGCTATATCACAGAACCAACAAATCCTTATTAAGTTTTTATTTTTCCTTCCACAATTTTAATTACCTCAGCTTCAATTTTATTTATTTTCTCAGCTATCAACGATCCTTTTTCTAAAATTTCCTTTTTGAAATTTTCGTCTTTCAAACCACTTGCATTTATTTTTACATTGAGCCAGGCTCCCAATACACCTGAACGGATAGCCAGGGCTCCAACACCAGCATCGGAAACAGAGTTTGGGTTACCAATCTCAGCCATAGCTTTTACTACTTCCATAGCTAATAATCCAGTTTCCATAACCTGGAACGGGACTTCCATGGCCTTTTTGGTCGCTACTTCAATGGCTGCAGTGCGCAACTGCTTTTCCGTATCATTCGATTTTCCCAAGGCATAAGCATCCATAATCCGGTTGAAAGCTTCGGTATCTTCATCTACCAGTTTGATAAGTTTTTTCTGCAACTGCATCCCTTTATCAGCCCAGTTTGAAAATTCTTCCCAACGATCGTCCCAACCTGCTTTATGCGACGAAAGGTTTGCCACCATGGTACCCAGCGCTACACCCAGCGTGGCCATGTAAGCAGCTATGGAACCTCCTCCGGGAGCAGGAGATTCGGATGATGTTTCGTTGGCAAAAGTTGTAAGATTCATCGAAATAAGCTTCTTTCCAGTATTCCCTTCGAGAACATATTCAATGATTTTTTCTTCCGGCTTAAATTTATAGAGATCGTCCAAACCCAACGATTTGATGGCAATTTTTATCAGCTCTTCGTCCGATACTCCTACCGACCGGTTTTGCTTTTTTAAAAAATATCGTCCAGCTTCCAGCATTGAATTCAATGGAACCAAACCCACAATTTCAGAACCAGTGACCCTGATTCCGCGTGCTTCTGCTTTCCGGCAAACTTCATCGAAAGCAACATGCAATGATGTAATGTTAATGTTGGTAAGGTTCATAGAAATTTGAGCTATGCCAAATTCCTCAATATACCAGCCAATTGCCCGCACACTCTTCAGGGAACCGGGAATATAATCGGGATTACCTGATTCATCATTTATAATTTTCCCGGTAACACTATCACCTTCCCGTTTGGGACGACCTTTTTCCCTTACATCAAAAGCAATAGCATTGGCACGGCGCGTAGACGTGGAATTCAGGTTGACATTATAAGCGATCAGAAAATCACGTGCACCAACAGCCATAGCTCCCGAACGGATATTCATAATGGCAGGGCCACAATCAGGTTTCCATTCCGGTTTTTCGAGTTTTGATTTCAGTCCTTCGTACTCACCCGAACGACAATAAGCGAGTTCTCTCCGTGGTTCAGAATAAGCGGCATTACCATAACAATAAACCGGAATTGCCAGTTCTTCACCAATACGTTTCGCTAATTTTCGGGCGTATTCCATTGTTTCATCCATGGTAATTCCCGAAATTGGAATTAATGGCAAAACATCTGTTGCCCCAAACCTGGGATGCTCCCCAAAATGTTTGGACATATCGATTATCTCGGATGCTTTTTTTGCTCCACGAAATGCGGCTTCGATGACATCGTCGGGATCCCCGGCAAAAGTTACAACGGTGCGATTGGTTGCTTTTCCCGGATCGATATTCAAAAGTTTAATTTTTTCAACGGAAGTAATAGCAGACACAATCTGATTAATAACTTCCATGTTTCTGCCTTCACTGAAATTAGGCACGCATTCTATAATTCTTTTCATAATGAAATGATTTACCTTCAATCTCAAGAGATTTGAAGAATTCGTTTTTGTTCTGATTAATTAAAAAATCACTTTATTTTTTGACCCTTTTTCCAAACATGATCAGGTTTTAGTTTTCCCTGCCGATAAATTACTTCACGGTAATCGGACGTTGGAAAAGCAATCATATCGGCAATACATCCTTTTTTCACGATTCCCCTGTCGTTTAAATTCATTGCTTTGGCTGCCCTAAAAGTAATGCCTGCTAATGTTTCGGCCAACGACAGGTGTTCATATGCCCCTAAGACTGAAGCCTGCAACAGTAAATCGCCCATTGGGGCTGAACCTGGGTTCCAGTCGGAAGCGATGGCTACCGAAGCTCCTGCATCGAGTAATTTACGGACAGGTGCAAAAGGCAGTCCCAAACCCATGGATGCTCCCGGCAAACATACTGCAACAGTATTGCTTTGAGCCAGCATGGAGATTTCATTTTCTAAGGATGCCTCCAGATGATCAGCCGATAAAGCACCTGCGTTACAAGCCACTTCTGAACCACCAACAGTGAATTGATCGGCATGCACCGTTATTTCAAAACCCATTGATTTAGCATTCTTAACATAGAACAAACTTTCGTCCATTGTAAAAGCACTTTTTTCTACAAAAACATCAACACGCTTACACAATTCGCGGGATTTAACCATTGGAAGCAGTTTCTCCAAAAGCATTTCCAGATATTGAAGATTGGTCCCGGTAAAATCTTTGGGCTTCATATGTGCAGCCAGACATGTCGGGATAACATCAATGGGAAGCAGTGAATCTGCATTGGAAATTACTTCCAACATCCGCAATTCATCGTGAATATTTAAACCGTAACCACTTTTGACTTCAACACTGGTTATTCCCTCCGATTGAAGGACTTCCAATCTTTTTAACATTAAATGAAGCAACAAATCATTGGAAGCATTTCGGGTTTTCTGAACAGTACTCCAGATACCTCCACCCATTGCAGCAATTTCCAGATAGCTTTTGCCGGCCAATCGCATAGAATAATCAACAGCCCGGTTTCCGGCATAACAAATATGTGTATGGGCATCAATCATTCCTGGCATCGCTATATAATCGCCCTGAATAAAATCATAGTCGTAGCCATACTGCTGAGCTTCATCTTCCAAAAACGGGAAAAATCCTGTTTTTAGAATCATGCCATCTTCAACCAGGATTCCGGCATCCTGAATTATTTCAAGTTGCTCGTCGTGCAGGCTCCCTTTGTGAGGAAGACCATCCATGGTAAGCAACTGCTTAAAGGGGCCAATGAGTTTCATTTAAATATAGTATTTAGTATTTAGTATTGAGTACTTAGTACTTTTTTATTCCGCGGAGCGGTTAAACATGAATAGCGCCGGGTGGAACCCGGTGTTATTTGATTGACGTGTCTTTAACAACCGCTGAGCGGTTGAATATTTCATAGCAGGTATTTTTAATCAAACTCAATCCCATGTTCATTTGGTAATTTAATAAATTCCTCCCTGAATGATTTACTTTTATGATGTTCTTCCTGGGTTTTAACATATTCTATTAGTTTGTCTTTGTCTTTAAATGAATAGGTGAACCCTCCTGTTTATCCATCCTGCCATCCGGGAAACCTTGGAAAAAGATTTTTATCTTTTATGTATTCTGCACTCGCTACTTTAATATCTTTCACTAAAGATGCCAATGAAACTAGTGGGTATATATGAGTTACAATATGGATATGGTCCGACATTCCTCCAATACGATATAAACGACATTTCTTATTTTTAAGAATGCCCCAGATGTATTTATATAATTGCTGCCGGTTTTTAGTGGCAAGGGTTTTTTCATGGCCATAAATACAATTAAAATTTAAGAATTTATATGAATAACAAATACATTAGCCTTTTAAATCAAGGCTGATTTTTTCCGCTTCTTCGTATCCAGCATCGGCATGTCGGAAGATTCCCATGGCTGGGTCGTTATACAACACCCTTCTGATGCAGCGATCTGCCCTTTCGGTGCCATCAGCCAGCACCACCATGCCGGCATGCTGCGAATAACCCATTCCTACTCCGCCACCATGATGAAAAGACACCCATGTGGCACCTCCGCTGGTATTGGCCATCAAATTTAGCAACGGCCAATCCGAAACAGCATCACTTCCATCTTTCATCCCTTCGGTTTCCCGGTTGGGAGAAGCCACTGAACCACAGTCGAGATGGTCGCGGCCAATCACTATTGGAGCTTTAACCTTTCCTGAGCGAACCAGATCGTTAAATATCAACCCGGCTTTTTCACGTTCACCCATGCCCAACCAGCAAATCCGGGCAGGCAATCCCTGAAACTGAACTTTCTTTTGTGCTTCGTTGAGCCAATGTATCATATGTCTATTTTCCGGAAATGCTTCTTTTAATGCTTCATCGGTAACAAATATATCATTCGGGTCACCTGAAAGCGCTACCCAGCGAAAAGGCCCTTTTCCTTCACAAAATAAAGGTCGGATAAATTCAGGTACAAACCCTTTGAAGTCAAAAGCATTTTTTTCACCACCCTGACGGGCAAATTCCCTTAAATTATTTCCATAATCGAAAGTAATACTGCCTCTCTTTTGCATTTCGAGCATATACCCAACGTGCCGTGCCATACTTTTTAACGAAAGTTCCTTATAATTTTGAGGATTACTGAAACGCAAATTTTTAGCTTCATTCAGGGAAATGCCAGCAGGCACATAACCATTCACCGGATCGTGTGCAGAAGTTTGATCAGTAAGTACGTCGGGAATGATATTATCCTGCAAAAGTTTGTAAAGAATATCGCCTATATTCCCGGTGAGGCCAACTGAAACAGCTTCACCTCTTTGTTTAGCCGAAAGAACAATTTTAATGGCTTCTTCATAATTAGAAGTCATGAAATCAATATATCGGGTATCAAGGCGTTTTTTGATGCGTGTTTCGTCCACATCAATTCCCAAAAATGCTGCGCCAGCCATGGTTGCTGCTAAAGGCTGGGCACCACCCATACCTCCGAGACCTCCGGAAACTACAAGTTTATGTTGCAGGGAACCATTGAAATATTTTCGGCCACAAGCAGCAAAAGTCTCGTAAGTACCTTGCAGGATCCCTTGCGAACCAATGTAAATCCAGCTACCGGCAGTCATCTGGCCATACATCATCAAGCCTCTTGCTTTTAAACTTTCGAAATGTTCCCAATTTGCCCAGGCAGGAACTAAATTACTATTGGCAATCAGCACCCTGGGCGCTTCTGAATGCGTTCGAACAATGCCAACAGGTTTGCCCGACTGGATTAAGAGACTTTCATCATCTTTTAATTTCAAAAGAGCTTCAATTATTTTGAGAGCTGCCTCCGGATTGCGTGCTGCTTGACCCGTACCTCCATACACCACCAGTTCTTCGGGGTTTTCGGCTACCGATGCATCAAGATTATTCAGAAACATTCGTAAAGGTGCTTCTGTTTGCCAGGATAATGCGTGAAGCTGATTGCCATGAGGGGCAATATACTTCGGATGCGAGGCGAAATTTTTAATAAATTCCGAATAATTCATGCGATTCATTTTTTATATCAATATTTTCTGATGAGGCAATTTCATTGGCAATCTTTATTAAATCACCGTTCCTGATTATTTCAATGGCAATGTTCATGTCTTTTGAAAGGATCCTGTCTTGGTCCACAAAAGTGATTTTACTTCTCACAAAATCGTGACAACGATCGATAATAATCCCCGATTTCAGAGGTTTGCGATAATCAAACGCCTGGGCAGCACAAAAAAGTTCAATGCCTAAAATTTTTTCCAGATTATCTACAATCCTGAGCGCTTTTCGTGCGCTGATGGATCCCATGCTCACATGGTCCTCCTGCCCGAGTGAAGTTGGAATACTGTCGGCACTGGCCGGATAACAAAGGCTTTTATTTTCGCTTACCAGAGCCGCTGTGGTATATTGTGTAATCATAAACCCGGAGTTTAAGCCTGTTTCTTTCATCAAAAGTTTGGGCAAGCCTGGAATTTTATCATCCAACGAAAGGTAAATTCTTCTGTCGGAAATATTGCCCAATTCAGAAGCAGCCAGGGCAGCATAATCGATTGGAAGTGCAACAGGCTCCCCGTGAAAATTACCACCGCTTATGGCTTTGTCTTCACTAAAAACTATTGGATTATCAGTTACAGAATTCATCTCAATTTCGAGCAACTCTTTCAAATGAAGATATGCATTGCGCGAAGCACCGTGAACTTGCGGAATACAGCGCAACGAATATGGATCCTGAACACGGGAGCAATCTTTATGCGATTGGTTAATCTCCGAATTACCCAATAGAGTCCTGATTCTTTGAGCTACGTACATCGATCCTTTATATGGACGAAGGTTATGCAGTTCTTCATCAAAAGCCCTAACAGAACCCAGAATAGCTTCCAACTGTAATGCTGCAATTATATCGGCATTGTCCAAACAATTTTGAAATTTAACCAAAAAGAAAATTGCGTTAGCCACAATGAACTGAGTACCATTTATCAGCGCCAAACCTTCTTTTGGTCCCAATTCCAAAGGAGCTAAATTGTGCTTTTTCAAAATCTCCTCTGAGGCATGAATTATCCCATTTGCATAAACTTCACCTAATCCAATTAAGGGCAGAAATAAATGGGCAAGCGGGGCCAAATCGCCCGAAGCACCAACCGACCCCTGAGAAGGGACGTATGGAATGATGTTATGGTCGATGTGCCAGATGATCCGGTTTAAAGTTTCGATGTTGATACCTGAATAGCCCCGTGCCAATGCATGAACTTTCAGAATCATCATCATTTTTGAGATTTCAGGTGCAATTGGTTCGCCCACGCCTACACTATGACTGGTAAGCAAATTATATTGCAACTGACGAGTATCTTCTTCGGAAATTATTGTTGTGCACAGTGGGCCAAAACCGGTGTTAATGCCATACACAATTTTTTTACGATGAACTATATTCTCAACAGCCTGCCGGTTAATATTAATTTTTTCTGCGGAAACTTCATCGATCACGCCATTTATTTTGCTATAACAAATGTCCATAGCGATTCCTGCACTTAAAATATCTAATCCGTATCTGAACACCTTTTGCATATTATTTTACTTTAAATGAATAGCCTGATTTTATAAGAACTTTAATTAGATCAAGATTTGCCTCTTCAATAAGAAAGCAGGGCATTGAATTATTAATAAACAAATACTGAATCATTTTTAACGCAATTCCCTTTCGCCGTTGAAAAGGATTTACATAAATAAATTTCAAAAAAAGTAAATCGTTAAGATTTTTATAAGATGAAAAACCTATTATATTATTCCGGTGTAAGGCCAAAAGGATTAACTTATCGTGAATATTGAAATCCAGATTTTCGTTCCTGAGCCATGATTGAAATTTTTTCATCAGGGCAGAATCGGGAGAAATCAGTTCAATCTCCGGCGATTGTTCACTAATAAATTTGATAGTGGTTTCAGATAAAAAATTAGTAGCAAGTTTTTCTTCTATCTGCGAAAGTAAATTTAAAAATAATACTGAATCCTGATCGGGCGGAAACACCTGAGAAAGGCTTTTATGCAGTGCTTCCCAAACAGGATGTATCTGTTCTGTCAGTTTCTTCCCTTTGGATGAAAATACAATTTTCTTAACCCTTGCATCGGAGGTATCCTGCTGAATTTCTACAATTTTTTTATTGAGAAGTTGGGTAATCATCTGACTGATTGCTGAATGACTGACCTCCAGCTCTGAAGCTATTTCGGTAAGAGATAGGGAACCTTTTTTATCGAGAAGAAAAAATATAGGAAACCATGTAGGTTCGAAACGTATATTTTGATTTTTATAGATCAAAGACACCTCATTTAAAAAACGGTCGCTTAATCGTTTTAAACGAGTTCCAATGATTAACAAACCTGCATCCTTAAAGATACTCATATTACATTAGTACTTATATAAGTTATTACAATAATACAAATTTATTCTTTTATACAAATTTATTTTAACCTGTTCTTTAAACCATTTTTACTTTTTTACATCAAAGGATAAATTTTAAAAATGTATTTAAATAATCACTTAAAAAAATTTAATATGAAAAAGACTTATGTAATCCTAACCGCTTTTATCTTACTTATCGGAATGACTCTTATAAGTTCATGTACAAAAGATAATGATGAAACATCTGATCTCGCTACTCTCAATCAGGAACAATCGAGTGATGAAGAAAATGTAGGTGCTTCATCAGATGCCATAGATGACGATTTAGAAAATATCATGTCATATTCGTCATTAAAAAGCACTGAATCAGTTGTTCTTCCTTGTCACCTAAATATTGATTCATCTTTAATAGCCAGCAAAAAATTCACTATCACTTTTAATGGTGAAAACTGTAATGGAACATTTACACGGACTGGAACTATGGAGATAACATTAACGGGCAATCATTGGTCAGACGCCGGAGCCGTTTTAACAGTAAAATATACCAACTTAAAAATTACACGTATTGCAAATCAAAAATATGTGATTTTAAATGGAACAAAGACACATACCAATGTTTCCGGTGGCCTTGTAAGATGGTTGGGTCAAACGGGTACACCTGATGCTATTGTGCGTAAAATTGAATCGAATGATATGAAAATCACTTTTACAAATGGTACCGAAAGAAACTGGAACATATCCCGCACACGTTCTTTTTCAAAAGTTGAAGGAAATGTAAAATTAACCGTAACAGGGTCGGGGACAGCCGATGGTAAAACTAATCTTGTAGAATGGGGTACTAACCGAAGAGGTACTGCTTTCTACAGCCAGATTACAAGTCCAATTGTAATGTCGCAGGCATGCGATTATAAACCATCGGCCGGTGAGAAAATCCACTATGTAGGTTTACGCACTGTAGATGTAATTTTAGGAACCGATGAAACAGGTACTCCTGTAAATAATGGTTGCGCCACTCATTATAAAATTAGCTGGACAGGAGTAGGCGGAGAAAAAACTGCTATTTTGCCTTATTAAAAATATTCCATAAAAAGAAAGAGGTGCTGATCAATTGACCGGCACCTCTTTTATTTTTACCTCCATCAAGTAGATGGGATTATTTAATTTTACTTCATATTATGAAAAACCACATTCACATCTTCATCTTCCTCGAGTTTTTCAAGAAGTTTTTCGAGGTTAGCAACCTGTTCTTCATTTAGTTCTTTAGTATCGGTGGGTATTCTTTCGAATTCAGCACTGATGATTTCAAAATTGTTTTCTTCCAGGTATTTCTGAATTGGCCCGAAAGATTCGAATTCGCCATAAATAATGACAGCATCTTCTTCGGCAAATATTTCAGAAACTCCACAATCGATCATTTCCAGCTCAAGTTCTTCCAAATCCAATCCATCTTTTGGCTTTACTTTAAAAATGCATTTATGTTCGAACATAAATGCAACACTTCCCGAAGTGCCTAAAGAACCTCCATATTTATTAAAGTTCATACGTACATTAGCAACAGTACGTGTAGGATTGTCGGTTGATGTTTCAACCAATACAGCAATTCCATGAGGGCCATAGCCTTCATAAATCATTTCCTTGTAATCAGCCTGATCTTTAGAACTTGCTTTTTTTATAGCTCTTTCAACATTCTCCTTGGGCATATTAGCTGCCTTGGAATTCTGGATTAATACCCTTAACCTTGAGTTGGCATCTGGATCAGGACCACCCGCTTTTACAGCAATGGTAATATCCTTACCAATTCTGGTAAATGTTTTTGCCATACTACCCCATCTTTTGAGTTTCCTGGCCTTGCGATATTCAAATGCTCTTCCCATTTTTTTAAGTCGTAAGTAGTAAGTCGCATGTCGTATGTCGTAAGTAAAATCTACTTACGACTAAAGACTTACGACTTACTACTAAATTTCTATTCTTCAAATATTTCTATTTTCTCAATTTTATCACCCTGACAGATGGCGTCGATTACTTCCAGTCCTTCGTAAACTTTACCAAAACAAGTATGGTTACGGTCCAAATGACTGGTATTCTTACGACTGTGACAAACAAAGAACTGGGAACCACCGGTATTACGGCCAGCATGTGCCATGGATAATACTCCCCGATCGTGATATTGGTTTTCGCCGGTTAATTCACATTTAATGTTATATCCCGGGCCACCAGCTCCGGTACCATTAGGACATCCTCCCTGAATTACAAAATCAGGTATTACCCTGTGAAAGGTAAGTCCATTGTAAAAGCCTTGTTTTGATAATTTTATAAAATTGTCTACAGTATTAGGTGCGTCATTTTCGTAAAAATTGACTTTCATTACACCCTTTTGAGTATGTATTTCAGCACGTTTCATTATATGGTTTTTAATTTTTTTAGAGCGACAAACGTACAGGTTTTTTAGGAATTGGGCAAATTTAAATAACTGTTAGTTTTCGGACTGTAATAGATGGCTGATATTCAGAGTTCAATCTAATCCTGTATTGAAAATTCCAAACTGGTAAATATTTCATTACCCAGTTTAGAGCGACCCGAAGAGTCTTTCACAAAAACAAGCCTTTCGGTCATACTTCGACTTCACTATCTGCATGACCTGGGGCAATGGGTATACTTCAACTCACAGACTTTAGCTTTCTACTTTTCTTTCTCCTCTGTTATTTCTATTATCAGGTTTGGTACCTTTGTTTCTGTTGAAATTGTTCCCTTTTCCTCCGGGCTTTTTGAAATTTCTTCTATTATTGCCGGGTTTAAAAGTGCGTGGGTTATAAATTGGAACTTCTCCCAACTCTACCGGAGCGGACATTTTAGCCACTTCAATTCCAATTAATCTTTCAATGGCAGCAAAACGGTTTTGTTCCCTTTCATTAATAAGTGTAATTGCAATTCCATCAGATTCTGCTCTGGCTGTGCGTCCAATACGATGCACATAATCTTCGGCATCGTGTGGCACATCATAATTAATTACCAAATCAATGTCTTCAATATCAATTCCTCGCGAAAGAATATCGGTAGCTACCAGAATTCTCAATTTGTGATTCCGGAAATTAAGTAATACCTGTTCGCGTTCATTTTGATCGAGATCAGAATGTATTTCACCAGCCGGAAGATTAGCTCTTTTTAAATCGCGCGACAACTGCTTGACAGCGCTTTTTGTAGAACAGAAAACAAGTATACTCTTTAATTCTTTGGTTTGCAGAATATGTTTTACCAACTGTATTTTCTGTGTTTCATAAATTATATAAGCTTCCTGGCGTATTTTTTCCGGAGGGCGCGACAATGCAATATTTATCTCAACAGGATTGTTTAATATTTTTCTTGCCATTTCCCTGATCTTCATCGGCATAGTTGCTGAGAAAAGCAAATTCTGGCGTTTTGCCGGAAGAAAAGAAATGATTTTCATGATATCGTCATAAAAACCCATGTCGAGCATGCGATCAGCTTCGTCGAGTACAAGAAATTTCAACTGCGACATGTCAACATATTGCATGTTGAGGTGCGAAATCATGCGGCCCGGAGTGCAAATCACCACTTCAGTACCTTCGATTAAAGCCTGTTTTTCGCGGGTAAACATTGTACCATCGCCACCACCATAAATGGCAATGGAACTAACCGGAGTAAAATATGAAAATCCTTCCATTTGCTGTTCTATTTGAACGGCAAGCTCACGTGTTGGCACAATTACCAATGCCTGAACGTGTTCATGAGGATGGTGCGATGCTATTTTATTGATGATAGGCAGAAGAAATGCTGCTGTTTTACCGGTTCCGGTCTGGGCTGATGCAATTATGTCGCGTCCTTCAATAATTGGTGGTATTACTTGTTCCTGCACCGGAGTTGCTGTTTCAAATCCTATTGCCTCAATACCTTCTATTAATCTTTTATCGAGGCCAAATTCTGTAAATTTCAAATTTTATTAAATTAATTAAATATTAAAATTGCAATTTTAATGCAAATATACGCATTAGATCACAACTAAGCTTTTTTTCATGCAAATGGATAAAAACCAAATATGGCATGTCATTTTTAATCTTCATGCAGGTTCGGGAAAAGGGTTAAGGAACCGGGAAGTAATAATTAGTATTTTCCGCAATTCCGGACTCAGGTTTTTCAATAAATGAATCGCTATATCCCGGACATGTAATTGTTCTGGCTAAAGATCTTGCTAATAACGGAACAACTCATTTTATTATTGCCGGTGGAGATGGAACTTTGAATGAAGTTTTAAACGGATTTTTGAAGGCCGAGGTTCTGTTCCCGGAAATATCGTTGTTGGAGTAATTCTAATCTTCTTCCCGGTATTCTTGGAATTTATCACTTCCTTCTACTCTCTCCCATTCCGATCCAAACTTCGATTTTAAATAAGGTACTATGGCAGGATCGTAATTTGCAACCGTATTTACAGTTATTATTTCGCTATTTTTATAATCGTCAATATAGTCCTGTTCTTCGGTACCTGAGAAAAACCTCCATCCGCTATCATTTTGGATATCTTCATCGGGCTTTTCACGATACATAAAACCGATTTTCATACCTTCAACAGTAATTTTATCAGTGGCAATACATCCACGCTCATCATTTATTACCTGTTTTAATTCTACAGGTTTTATTTTGAATATTTTTTCTGACATAATGAATTATTTGGCGATTTCAATTTTAACCTTTTTCTTTTTTATTGTCGAATTGCGAACAAGCTGAATTAACTGTTGCACTTTGTCGGACGCCACAGCTGCAAACGAAGAATAATCGAGTACGTCGATCCTTCCCAATTCTTCCTTTTTAATATTTCCCTGTTGTATTAAAAACCCCACGACATCAATTTTGTTGATCTTATCCTTTTTCCCTGCAGCAATATAAACAGTAGTCCATGGCGACAATTCCGGAACTGCTGTTTCAACCGGAAGTTCTTCGAAAGCAGGTTGTTCTTCAATGTAATCGGGAATACTTTCGCCCGGCGATAAAATCAGGTACATAGTTCCTGAAGCATTCATACGGGCAGTGCGGCCGTTACGATGGATAAACGCATCTTTGTTAAGCGGCATATGATAATGAACGATGTATTCAATTTCGGGAATATCCAGACCACGCGCTGCAAGATCGGTGGTAACCAAACAATAAGTGCTTCCATTCCGGAATTGAATCAGTGCTTTTTCCCTGTCGTCCTGTTCCATCCCCCCATGAAAAACGCCATTAGGAACCTGGTGTAACCATAAAAAATCGCTGATGCGCTGAACCGATTCACGATGATTACAAAATATCAGCATCGGTCGGTTTCCCAACATGCAAATCAGGCGAAATAAGGTTTCCAGTTTGTCCTTCCCGTCTGCCAGAATACATTTTTGTTGAAGCTTTATTGCCGGAGCATTTTCAAGAAAGTCAAGCTCATAAGGGTTTTTTATTCCGGTAAATTCAGGAATTTCGATGCCACTTGTGGCGGAAGTGAGAATTCTTTTTTTCGGTCGCAGGTTTCGGATTATATTCGACATATCTTCCTGAAAACCAAACTCGAGACTTTTATCAAATTCATCAAGAACAAGAGTGTGGATTGAACGCGGATTTATTCTGCCATCTCTTAAATGGTCGGCAATTCGTCCGGGTGTTCCAATTAAAACAGCGGGTGGATGTTTAAGATTATTTTTTTCGGTTGAGATGGGATGGCCTCCATAACAGCAGTTTACTTTAAACCCTGACGCCAAAGATTTAAAAACACTTTCGATTTGAAGCGATAATTCCCGGGATGGGGCGAGGATTAATACCTGCACATCGTCAATTTTGCTGTTAAGTGTTTCGAGCAATGGCAGCAAATAAGCCAGGGTTTTTCCTGAACCTGTGGGCGACAATAAAATTACGTCTTTGTCGGAATTTATTGCTGAAATGGCTTTTTCCTGCATCTCGTTTAATGCGCTTATGCCAAGCTTATCTAAATATTTTTTAAAAGGATTATGTTTTGTCATGCTGCAAAGGTAGATATAGTATTCCGTATTTAATATTTAGTTTTTAGTTTTTAGTAATGCGAATTAAGGTTTAAACATTTGTGTTTGCAAAATATCGCCTGTACCGGTTCTATAGGGCTTCGCCCAAGATTGCGATGTCTCAGACTTTTAGCCTGAAGAATACAAGCAAGGGCTCTGGAACATATTCCTCAACTGCAACAATGCACTCATTTAATTCAGTAATTTAATTTTTAATTACCTTGTTCAGGTTCATAAAATTGAGTATCATTAAACCTCAATACTAACTTAACATTCTGTATGAAAATAAATATATTACTTATTCTGGCATGTCTGCTTCCAGCTTTGCTAATTGGGCAAAGCGGCAAAGTATTCGACAACAAAACCATTCCAAGTAAAATCCTTAAAATGGACAGGAAGTATTCCGTTTACCTGCCACCTGATTATGAGACTTCCGACCGTACTTATCCGGTTTTATATCTCTTGCATGGCAGTGGCGACGACCAAACCGGATGGGTCACATTTGGTGAAGTATTAAACATTACCGATAAAGCGATAAGAGAAGGAAAAGCAACTCCGATGATTATTGTAATGCCGGATGCGAATACAGGTCAAAGAGGCTATTTCAACGATATTAAAGGTGAATGGCGCTATGAGGATTTCTTTTTCCAGGAGTTTATTCCATTTATTGAAAAGAATTATAAAGCTAAAACTGAAAAACGGTACCGTGCCATATCAGGTTTATCAATGGGTGGTGGCGGAACATTTATGTATGCCCTGCATCATCCTGAAATGTTCTCTTCGGCATGTCCGTTAAGTGCTGCTGTTGGCCCGTTAACATTGGCAGATGCCAAGGATTACTATGAAAAAAGAGGAATACAAAAAACGAATGATGCGGATATCGAAGCTTATTTCAAACGTCATAGTGTTTTGCAACTGCTTGATAAAGTACCCTTAGACCAAATAAAAGCAATCCGCTGGTATATCGATTGTGGTGACGATGATTTTCTTTATGAAGGTAATGCTTTGGTGCATATTGCCATGAAAAAGAAAGAGATCCCTCACGAATTTCGTGTCCGCGACGGAGCACATAACTGGACATACTGGAGAAGCTCCCTTCCTGAAGTATTATCGTTTGTATCGGAGGCATTTCATCAATATTAGCATTTTATAAAGTAAAATATTTTATTTAACTTTAATTACATAGTTAAAATTCAGATATGCCCAAATACCAAAAGCTTCACAATACTTATATTTTTAATGTTTTAATAATCAATTTAATCACCATTATTTTTTTGGGAAGTATATGGATTTTACATGAGTATTGGCAATATAAGGATGAGGTAAAAACCCTGAAAACTGAGTTTGTAGAAGATCAAAAAAATACAATTAAAAATGAAGTAGAAAACGCAATCATATATATTGATAACATTAATCAGGATTCTGAAAATGACTTAAAACTTTTTTTGCAAAAAAAGACCGACGAAATTTTCAAAATAATCAAAACAGTATATCTGAATCAAAAAGCAGGACAGTCGGATGAGGAAATTCAAACTACCATCAAGGACATTCTTAGAAAAATAAATTTTAGCAACGAAAATAATCCCATTTACATTCTCTCGGAAAATGGTAAGAATGTTTTTAATCCTATACCGAACCCAAAAGACTCTGAAAACATCAACTACAGCAATTTGCAAAACGAATTTTTATTGGCAAAAAACAAAGGTGAAGGATTAATAATGCAACACTATAAAAGTACAAATGCAATTGTTCATAAAGTTTCGTATGTGCGTTATTTTAAGCCTTATAGATGGGTTATTGGCTCAAGCATTAATTTCAACGAATATATAGAATCGCGTCAGCACGATGTCATTCTGCGACTCTCACATATACGTTTTGGCAAACACAGAGAAGGATATATTTTTGCGAACACTCAAAATGGTGAGCCTCTACTAACTAATGGTACAATCACGATTGGTCAGGCAAATAACTGGGAATTAAAAGATCCATTTGGCATTCCAATCATTCAGGAACAATATAACGCATCCCAAAAACCTGCAGGCGATTTTATCTATTATTCATGGAGAAAAATATATACTGTTCAGGAAAAAGCATATAAGATTGAAAAGGAAACCAGTCCAAAAATGTCGTTCATAAAAGGATATCAACCATGGAGCTGGATGATAGGTGCAGGATTTTATATGGATGATATTGACATTGAAATTGCTAAAAAACGCGAAGTGCATTTCGATACGATAAAACAACATATGCTTGTAATTAGTCTGTCACTTATAGTATCCATTTTAGTTTCCCTAATTTTAGTAAGGATAATTGAATCCAAAATTGAATTTAGCTTTAATAAGTTTATAAATTTCTTTAAGAATGCTGCTGTAAGTAAGGCAATTATTGATTTGGATGATTTAAGTTATCAGGAGTTTGTTGATCTTGCCATAAACGCAAACAATATGGTAGAACAACGGGAACTGGCTGAACAAGGCTTTAAGCATATCGTTGAAGTATTTCCATTCCCCATTTGTTTATATTCAGAAAAAAAGATATCCTTTTTAAATACACAATGGTTAGATACTATTGGATATAATTTAGATGACATACCAACCTTGTCCCGGACTTTAATCAAATGCTTTCCTGAACCGGAGGAAAGAAAAATAATACAGCATTTATCCAGTGCTGATATGCAATTGGGTAAACTCGATAATCTTTTTAAAGTTTCATGCAAAGATGGCCAGCTTAGATATATGAAACTTAATTTTATCGAAATGAAAGATAAACGTTCGATGATTACCCTTGAAGATTATACTTACCGCAAAAAAGTGGAAGACGATTTAAACAGCGCACGTTTAAAAGCTGAAGAATCAGACAGTTTAAAATCGGCATTTTTGGCCAATATGTCGCATGAAATCCGCACACCAATGAATGCCATCATTGGTTTTTCCGATTTGCTTCAAAATGATAATTTACCCGAAGAAAAACGAAAAAAATATCTTTCACATATAAGCAGAAGTTCCGAATCGTTGCTAAATCTTATAAACGATATTTTAGATATTTCCAAAATTGAAGCGGGAGAATTAAATATTTACATTTCACCCGGAAGTCTTAGTGATACATTGTCTTCGGTAGATGCCGAAATTAAAAGTATCAGATCTACAATGGGTAAAAATAATATAGAAATAGTTTCAACTTATGGTTTAACAGTTGAAAGCGGTATTATAAAGACTGATTTATTAAGGTTAAAACAGGTACTGATGAACCTGCTTAGTAATGCCCTGAAATTTACAGAAAATGGCACTATTGAATATGGGTGCTTTTTAATAAATAGTAAAACACTGAAATTTTATGTAAAAGATAAAGGTATTGGAATAAAACCCAATAATATTAACGAAATTTTCAACCGTTTTATAAAGATTGAAGATGATAAAACCCATGTTTTCAGGGGTGCCGGTTTAGGACTGGCTATCACCAGAAAACTTGTAGAAGCTCTTGGGGGAACAATCTGGGTAGAATCCAGGTATGGCGAAGGTTCAACATTTTATTTTACACTACCATATATTCAACATCATCAGCCAATTCAGAATTTTCAGAAATTAAACGGAATTATTTCAAAAAATAGATGGAAAGGGAAAGTAGCTTTAATAGCAGAAAATGAAGAATTGAATTACCTTTTTATTAAGGAAGTGCTTACTAATACTGGTTTAGAAACTATTTGGGCAAAAAACGGCCAACAAGCAATTGAAACTTGCAACAATCATCCATTTGATTTATTAATGATGGATATAAAAATGCCTGATATAAATGGAGAAATGGCTATAAAACAAATTAAAAAGCTGCATCCTGAATTGCCTGTCATTGCATTATCGGCATTTTCCTATCCCGAAGAACATATTCATTTGATACAGGCAGGTTTTGATTTATATATTGCCAAACCAATAAATCCAAATAAATTAATTGAAGCTTTACGCATTGTCTTTAAATAAGCACAAAGTCTATGAATTCTGTCCAGTCGCTATCGTCGATAACCCGGGAAAATAGTTCGCTCATTGAAGAAATTGGAGTCGATGCCGAAATTCTGGCGAATCATTCTGAGCTTCTTCTTAAAAAAGTTCAGGAATATAAAATATAGGAAATAGTTTTAGTCAAACTTTAATTTTTTATTTGGCAGAACATTCTTTAATTTTGGAATAACTACTATCTCAAAAACTATGAAAAAACTGCTGATTCTATTTGCGTGTCTTATCCTTTTTATTATGAATCCTTTATCATCGCAACCTAAACCAGGTGAAAAACTGCATATTATCATAATCGGTGCTCACCCTGATGATGCCGAAGATGTTGGTGGAACAGCTTATAAATGGGCCCAAATGGGACATGATGTTTTAATGGTTTCACTTACCAATGGCGATGCAGGTCATCAGTCGGTTAAAGCTGAAGAGCTTGCATTAATTCGGCGCGAGGAATCCCGCAAATCGGGTGAAGTAATCGGAATTAGATATATAACCCTGAATAACCACGATGGCCAATTAATGCCCACTTATGAAAACCGCCTGGAGGTAATTCGAATTATTCGGGAACAAAAGGCTGATATTGTGCTGTTTCCACGTCCATACGATTATCATCCCGACCACCGTTACACAGGAGTGCTGGTTTGCGATGCAGCGTATATGGTTACCGTTCCGACTATTTTGCCCGAAGTCCCATTTCTGAAGAAAAATCCGGTTTTTTTATATACCAGTGACGGGTTTACTCATCCCGAAGCTTTTAAAGCCGATGTTTGTGTAGATATTGACGATGTTGTGGATAAAAAAATAGAAATGTATCATCAGCATAAATCACAGATGTACGAATGGTTGCCATTTAATCAGGGAAAACTGGATGAAGTTCCTGCTGATGATAATGCCCGTCGTGAATGGCTGGCAAAAAAATTAAAGCCTAATTTCAGTGCATCGCCATATCGCAACAAGCTTATAGAAATTTACGGAAAAGATCGCGGCAATGCAATAAAGTATTGTGAAGCTTTTCAGGATTCCGAGTATGGTACCCGACTTACCCCTGAAAATATGAAAATTTATTTTCCATTTCTAAACAAATAAAACCTTCATCATGTATTCCTGAAATACAAATTGTAGCAGTTGCCGAGCCTGTTAAGGAAGATACCCGTTATCTGAACTGGGGACAATATGAATTACGTAATAATATCCGCAAAGCCAAAAACCTGCCAGAGCTACCTTTGAATTTGCAGCTCGAATCACTGAAACACTCTGTTTGTGCAATATTGCCATGCGCGTTGGAAAAAAAATCAGTTGGGATGCTGCTGCTATGACAACTAATTTTGGAATCTGCAAATAAACTAATAATACCTAGTTATAGGGAAGGCTGGGAAATATGATTTATGCAGATTTCATATCCTGAAGTTTCTTCCTGTTAACCAGGTAAATTCCGACTAATACTACAGCGCCTCCGGCCATTTCGGTGTAGGTCATATATTCGCCGAGAACTGGTATTGAAAATATAGCAGTAAATACCGATTGTGCCAATAAACTTACTGAAGCCATTGTAGGCTTAATATAAGCCAATGCATAATTGATGGTTAACCAGCCACCTAACTGAGAAATCAATCCCAGACCTGCCAGTGACATCCAGGAATGTAGCGAACTAACATGTAAATCTGTTCCTATAATCAGGCAGTAGAAAAAAAGCACAACACTACTGGTAATCATTGAAATGGCTGTAAATGAAATGGTATCGAGGTTCGACCTTCCTTTTCGAACTATTAAAAGGTAAGCACCATAAAAAACGCTGGCAATAATTGCCAAAAACTGTCCTTTAGTAAAACTAATTTCCGAAACATTACTCAATCCAACAATCATAGCTGTTCCAAACAAGGCTATTGCTGTGCCTGCCCAAAAAATCAATTTAGGTTTTTCTTTCATCAGAAACAAAGCTCCTAATCCTACCCAAACAGGTGCCAGGTTAGCCAGAATAGTCGCAATGGATGCTTTCGACAACACAATGGATGTATTCCACAATGCAATATCAATAGCAAAAATTACCCCGCAAAGAATGGCAACCCAAACCGATTTTTTATCATAAATAGGTTTTTTGTAAATTATCCAAATAGGAATCACTCCCAGCGATCCAATAAACATGCGGTAAAAAGCCGAACTTATCCCTGAGACTCCGGCAAGTTTTACAAATATAGCCGACCATGCAATGCATAATATCCCCAACAGAAGCATGGCATATTTTAAAAAAGCTTGTTTTGGAATTTCTTTCATGAAAATAAAATCGCAATTTACACACAATGGAAGCAAGATTAATATTCCTTGTTACCTTTTTATTGTTTTTAATTTACCATACTAAAATTAAGGGAAAGCTTGCGCGCATTTGCAATGCGTGCTTTGGTACAGCATCTTTTTTATATAAATTATTTAACTACTATGTAAGTATACTTTAACTTTCCTATTTTTACTTTGTATTTTCTTAACCGAATTCTACAACACAATGAACTTAAAACTATCTGGTCCGATTTTCATTCTGATTATTTTGAATTGTTTGCAATTGTTTGGACAGGAAACCGGATTAATACCCTTCGATGAAGCTTACAAGCGAAAATACAATACTGTTAAGTTAAAAGGTGAAGCTCCTGCTATCGATGGAAAGCTTGACGATGCCTGTTGGACCAATGAAGGAACCTGGTCGCAGAATTTCATTCAGAATACACCTGTTGAAAGAGGCATTCCCACTTACCCAACGAAAATAAAAATACTCTACGATAATAAAAATATCTACTTTGCTTTAAGGGCATGGGATCCGGAACCCGGGAAGATAAACCGATTTGTTGGAAATCGTGACGACAATTCCATTGGCGATCTTATTAGTGTTTGCTTTGATACCTACCACGATTTCAGGGCCGGTACCGAGTTTAATATCAATGCAGGCGGAAACAAAACCGATCTGATTGTCTCCGATAATCTTACAATAAATTTGAACTGGAATGCCGTTTGGGAAGGAAAAACTGTAGTTAACGATTCGTCATGGACAGTGGAGTTCAGAATTCCCTTGAGTCAATTGAGATATAACCACAGCGACAGCGGAATGGTTTGGGGTTTGCATGTGCGCCGCATTGTACGACGGATTCAGGAAACTGATCAATGGAGTTTGATTCCACGTAAAAACAGTGGTCATGTTTATTCTTTTGGAGAGATGCATGGATTGGAAAGTATTCGAAAACCCCGCCTCATTGAGTTTTTACCATATGTTTCGGGAAAAATAATCAGTGAACCACGCATCCCTTTAAGTCCTTACTCAAAAGGAACCCGCAAGAACGGAAATGCAGGAATCGATGCAAAAGTAGGACTTGGCGATTTTACCCTGGATTTAACTGTAAATCCTGATTTTGGACAGATCGAAGCGGATCCTTCTGTAATGAACCTCACCGCTTTCGAAACCTTTTATGAAGAAAAAAGGCCCTTTTTCCTGGAAGGAAAACATATTTTCGATTTTTCGCCCGACCAGAACATGATGTTTTATTCGCGGAGAATTGGACATGCTCCCTCCCACTCTCCTGCAGTGAATAATGTTACCTCCTTTTCCCGCTTGCCTGAATTCACTAATATTCTGAACGCTATTAAATTAACAGGCACTACCCGTAACGGAGTTTCAATTGGCATTCTTCAAAGCACAACCCAACAGGAAGTTGGAATGTTAACCATCAATGGATTTGAGTCCAAACCATTGATAGAACCATTAACAAATTATCTGGTGGGACGCGTCCAAAAAAATGCCAATAAAGGCAATACTCAGATTGGCGGTATGGTTACTTCTACAAACAGGCTATTGGAAGAGTCGCAGTTAAATTTTCTCAATCAGAATGCATTAACTGCCGGAATTGATTTTCTTCAGTATTTTAAAGGAAGGGAATATTATATTGATGCCAAAGGAATTGTGAGTTTTATTGATGGAAAACAAGAGGCTATGCTTGCATTGCAGCAAAATCCTCTACATTATTATCAACGTCCTGATGCTAGCAGTTATTTGGGAGTTGACTCGAGCCGCCGTTCAATTGCAGGTTCAGGCGGTTATGTAAGCTTTGGCCGAAAAGGGAATAAACGATTTATATTTTCAGAAAAATTTAATTGGTGGTCGCCGGGATTTGATTTGAATGATATCGGTTATTTATATATGGCCGATCTTATTGAAAATCATGTTAAATTCTCATACCGGCAAACTGAGCCTAAAAGTCTTCTCAGAAATTATACCCTTTCATTGGCTCAGAACAGTTATTGGAATTATGGCGGAACCAATACCCATAACAATATTGGTGCAGAATTTATTACCATGTTTAGCAACCGTTGGGAAATTGCAATTAATGAAACGTATATCCTTTCCGATCTTGCAACCCGATTATTACGCGGAGGACCAGCAATGGCAATTTCGCCTTCGTGGGATAATTTAATAATATTTAATACTGACAAATCACGACGTGTTTCCTTTAAATTGCAAAATAACAGCACTATAAGTGGTGATGGCATCAGCAAAAAATTGACCTTAAGGCCCGGATTGACATTCCGATTAGGTAATCACGTGTATATGATGAGTGAATTTAATTACTCGAAAAATATCGATAATCTATTGTATGTTACCCAGCTTAAATCGAATAATGACAAACAATATATAATGGCGCGGATTAATCAGGATACTTACAGTTTGATTTTCAGGCTTAATTACAATATAACTCCCGATATTTCGATACAATATTATGGAAGCCCATTTATGTCGAGCGGAAAGTATTCTGATTATAAAAGAGCTGCCGATACCCGTTCCAGTGAATTAAAAGAACGATACCATTCATTTTCGGGTACTGAAATTTCATATGATGAACAAAATAACCGATTCGATATTAATGAAAGTGGAAATTCCTATTCATTTACAAAACCCGATTTCAGTTTCAGGGAATTCCGGTCGAATCTGGTAGCACGCTGGGAATATCTTCCAGGATCAACGATTTATATAGTTTGGGAAAACAATCGTCGTAGCCGGGATAATGTTTATTTTTCGTCTCTGGATAAAAACATGGGCGAGCTTTTTGGAGTGACTCCTACCAATATATTTATGATTAAGCTTAGTTATTGGTTGGCAATATAATTTTTATTCGGCCAAAAATTTGATAATAACAACGCCAAATGTCCATAAAATAGTCGACAAGATTATGCCGCGGGCTGTGAGGTAATAATCCTTGCGAATATACAGGAAAAATACCAGCAGGTTAGGCAGCAGCGATAAGCTCAGGATTTTCGAAACAGTTTCTATTTGAATGGAATAATGGATAAAATAAATAAAAGTAACTTTGGAAAAGTTCCAAAGATAAAATATAAAGAATGCTACAGCAGGCACCATAAAGCCCATAATGGCGCCTAACCTAAGAGAATCAAACCGCGATTGTTTTACCATATTTTTTGTTTTTAAAACTGCCATTTACGAATAGCATCAAGACTGGCATAAGCAGTTAAGTCAGTTTGTACCGGCACAATAGAAATATATTTATGGTGTAATGCCCATTCATCGGTATCGTCCGATTCCGGTTCGAGGTTATAAAATTCACCTGTTAACCAATAGTATTCTTTGTTGCTGGGATCAGTACGTTTGTCGAACTCCTCACGCCAAACACCCCTGTTCTGCCGGCAAATACGAATACCTTTCATTTCATCTTCCGGTACATTAGGAATATTGACATTCAGGCAGGTACCTTTCTGCAATCCATGTTTTAATACATTTGCCACAATCTTTTGTGCAGGATTGATACATGAGGAAAAATTGGCATCACGCGAAAAATCAAGAAGTGAAAATCCTATCGAAGGAACTTCATATAAACAACCTTCAATAGCCGCAGCCATAGTTCCGGAATATACAACACTCGATGAAGAATTAGCGCCATGGTTGATCCCTGAAACAAGTAAATCAGGCTTACGCTTAAAAATCTGGTTCATGGCAATTTTGACACAATCAACAGGTGTACCACTGCAAATATAAAAAAGCACATCTTCAGTTTCTTCGTATTTTTCGAGCCGTAGAGGATATTTAACAGTAATGGCGTGCGACATACCCGATTGAGGTTCGTTGGGCGACACAACAACCAATTTCCCGAATGGCTTCACAACTTCTATCAGCGCTTGAATCCCGTTAGCACGGTAACCATCATCATTCGTAACCAGAATCAAAGGTTTCTCTTCCTGTTTCACTTGCATTACAAAAAATTTAATCGGCAAATATAAGCAATCGTAATAAGTTAAAGTATGAAAAATGTTTAGAACGGTTTAATTGATATGATATAGTTTCAGTTACACTAAACACAATCAACTCAGTATGAGCGGTATTAAGTCGTTTGCAAAATCCGGGATAGAAAAATAAGATTTTGGCGGCCGCGAACATATTTTAGAAATGACATACTGCTATTTATTTGATCCAAACTTTAATAACTTTCTATAGCATTTAATAGGGTATTTCATCATAAATTAGTCTTATTTCTAATTAATTGATATTACTTATGGCTTCTAGATACATATTGGTAAAAGGTCCATATCGATTTTCAGGCTTTGATGTGTTATTTCAAAATACTAAATTTTTTAGAAGTATTGTTGCACTTTTCTTTTTGGAGTTGCTATTTGCTTCGGTATCAGCTCAAAACTATCTCACTGTAAAAGGCAAAATTTCAAATGCTGATAATGAAGAACCTATAAATGCTGTTGGGATTTTTATCAAAAAATCTGGTCTTGGAACGGTATCCAATGAAGCTGGTGAGTTTACATTTCATATTCCGGAACAATTTAGCAGCGATACATTATATTTTTCTTCATTGGGTTATAAAAATTATAAAATAGCACTCACAAAAATAAAAGATCCGAATGTCCTGAACATTCAATTGAAACCATTTGCTCATGAACTGAATCAGGTAATTGTTAAAAGAAAGAATAAAAAGGGAACTGCCGAAAAACTTATCAGGAAAGCCATTGATTCCATGGAGTTTAATTATCCTCAGAAACCATTTCAAATCGGAGGTTATTATCGGGATTACCTTGAAAAGCAACATAAATATTCCAATCTTTTTGAGGCTGCCATTGAAGTGGAAGATATGGGGTTTACTTCCGACGATGCTAAAACTTCACGATTAAGGTTGTTGCAAATGCGATATAGTCCAAAATATCTGTTCGACAGCTCACAAATAATGCTTTATGATAATAAAAAAATGAAATTTATTCCCGGAGCTTACATCAATCCCATGGATGGGAATGAATTTCTAATTCTTCGCAGTCACGATGCTCTTCGGAATTATAACAAATTCACTTTATCGTTTTTGGATTATTTTTCGAAAAGTTTTATCCGGAACCACGATTTTAAAATCGATAGCATCACCTATCTCAACGATACACAGGTTTATAGTATTAGTTTCAAATACAACAACAGATATGGCTACGATTCGGCTGCCAATTTTTCAGCAAGCGGTTACCTGGTTTTAAGAAAAGACAACCTGGCCATTTCAAAATTGGTGTATAACACTTACATTTTCGACAGAGACTATGATGGCCAACTATATAACCTGGTGATTGATTACCGGGAGTTGGAAGGCAGATATTATCCGCAATATTTATCATTCGGCAATTATTTTAAAATTAGAAACAGGATAGATACCTCCAGTTTTGTACTGAAACAAACAGCTTTACGGAAAAATTCAAAAGTATTAGATCTCACATTCAATCGTTCAGTTGATACGATTACAGGAAACGACACCTCAAGCTTCAGCGTACGGTATGGAAAAATTAAAATACCGGTTCAACAGGCTTCTGTAAAAAATAATATCGTCCGGCTTCTATTAAATATCGATAGGGAAACCTTGATGAGACTGACTGACGAAGGCGATCTTACACTCACTATCGGGGAATTGGCTGATGCATGGGGAAACAGAATGGCTGGAAAATATAATGGTTATTACCAGCATCGTGAGTTCTATATAAACAAGGTAAATCCAACGGTAGTGGATGAATTCCCATATTCACAGATAATTCCTAAAACTATGCCTCTTTACTGGAACCCTTTGAAAACCGATCCTGATTTCTGGAAAACATACAATGCAGCCTATGAGCAAAAGCTGGAGTGAATACAGAACCAAGTAACAAGACAGAACTACAGATACATAAGCCACACTTCTAACAACATAGCTGTTAAACTTTTAACTTCTTGCTTCATACTTATACTTACTGCCAACTTTTTATATTTTCTTACGCCTTCCGATAGCTATCGGAACGACTAAAGACTTACGACTTCTTATATAGACCCAATCTATATTATTAAAATATGATTATTACTGTTATTAAATTCACAGTGAAATTCGTATTTTCGTTGGTGTCCTGATTTCATTACCCGTCTTTCATGTAATAATCAGGCATTCATTGTTACAACTAACGGATTTATATGAAAATCAAAGACATCATAAAGCTACTGGATGGAAACATAATAAATGGTAGCGAAAATCTTCACCATGAAGTTGAGATGGGCTTTGCTTCTGATTTGATGAGCGATGTGCTGACTCTACAGGTCGAAAACCTGGTACTGATTACAGGTCTTGCAAATGTTCAAACCATACGCACCGCCGAAATAGCCGATATTAGCTGCATCGTTTTTGCCCGTAAAAAGAAGGCTTCTCCAGATATTGTTAGCCTTGCAAAAGAAAATAGTATTATAATTATCGAATGCCCTTATTCAATGTTCAAAACATGTGGATTATTGTTTGATGCAGGATTAAAACCAGTTTATTAAAAGTGAATTTCAAATATACTATAGAAGGTGGCGATTTTTCGCGTGCCGGACATGCCTCCAGTCAGGTTAAAAAACTTTTGAAGCAACTGAATATCGACAATCAGTTGATTAAGAGAATTGTGGTAGCCTTATATGAAGGAGAAGTGAATATTGTTGCGCATGCCCAAAAAGGCACTATCGATGTAAATATTTTGCCTGATCAGGTAAATATAAAATTAACTGACGAAGGTCCTGGAATTAAGGATATTAACCTGGCCATGCAGGAAGGTTATTCCACAGCTTCCCAAAAAGTTCGCGAAATGGGATTTGGAGCAGGAATGGGTCTCCCTAATATGAAAAAAAATGCTGATAAACTAACTATAAACAGCGTGCCTGGATCAGGAACTACTGTAGAACTAATAACTTTCTTACAATGACAGAAGAATTCCATGAATTTCATCATGCCTTGAAAATCAGGGAAGATGTTTGCTTCGGATGCACTCATTGTATGAAGGTATGTCCTACGGAGGCTATTCGAATAAAAAAGGGAAAGGCTGTACTATCAGCAAACAGGTGCGTCGACTGTGGGGAATGTTTCAGGGCTTGTCCAGTCTTAGCTATCATTATTGAACAGGACGATTTCGATAAAATCTTTAATTATCCTGTTCGTATTGCACTCGTACCTTCAGTCTTTATTGGCCAGTTTCCAAAAACAATTACTACTGAACAAATTTACAGCGAAATAATGGGCATTGGTTTTACGCATGTTTACGAGGTGGAACATGCAGTCGAAATTCTGGCTGCCAATATTAACCCATATCTCGAAGAACATCATGACAGTAAACCTGTAATATCTTCATTTTGTCCAGCTATCGTCCGTTTAATCCAGGTTAAATTTCCTGCTTTGGTCGAAAACATTATGCATCTTAAAGCGCCATTGGACATTGCAGCTTTATATAATCAAAAGAAATTCCTGGAAGCAGGATATAAGAAAGAAGAAATAGGGATTTTTTATATTACCCCTTGCGCAGCTAAAATAGCGGCCATTAAAAGTCCTGTTGGTGAAGAAAAGTCGTTGGTGACTGGCGTAATCAATATGAATACTTTATACAATAAGGTTTTCTCAGGAATTAAACATAATCTTAAAGAGACATGCCCTGTTCCCACCAGAAAGTTTCTTTCCCCTCAAAATATTTTGTGGACATTAACCCGGGGTGAATCTGATGTTGCCAAAGGCAGAAGTATTGCTGTGGATGGGGTTCATAATGTGATTGAATTCCTGGAAAAGCTTGAAAATGAAGACCTCCCCCATTTCGATTTTCTGGAAATGCGGGCTTGCGACGAAAGTTGTGCCGGAGGAGTATTGGTGTCGGGCAACAGATTTCTGACAGTTCGCCGCTTGCACCTCAGGGCAGAAGCCTCGGCGCTCAAAATTAAACAGGGACAGGAATCATCGGAAGATGAGATATGGAATGAAAAAAGCATTCTTTTACAACATTTAGGGGTTGAAAAAGTCAGACCAAGATCAATCGTTAAATTGGATGATGACATGGCAAAAGCTATGTCGAAAATGAAAAAAGTTCATGAATTGATGCGCCACTTGCCCCAGACTGATTGTGGTAGTTGCGGTTCTCCCAAATGCTCAGCCCTGGCTGAAGATGTGGTGCAAGGTAAAGCCACAATTACCCAATGCATTTTTGTGCAGAAAACCCTTGAAAAGCGGAATATCTTTTCGAAAGAAGAATCGCATCAGATCGTTGAAAACATTTGGGGTTCGGAAAAGCTCGAAAAAAAATGGTTTATTGATTTTAGTCGATAGAGACGACAATGGAGAGACGACAATGGAGAGACGACAATGGAGAGATGACAATGGAGAGACGACAATGGAGAGACGACAGACGACAGACGACAGTCCACAGACGACAGTCCACAGAAGCACAGCTGAGTGGATGAATTGGTAACTGGCAGTTGGCTGACGACTGAAAACTGTAGACTGTATTTTAACCGGCTGTTTACTGTCGACCGTCGACTGTGGACTGAGGAAGTGGACTGTGACATTTAATAAATATAAATATGATGAAGGTTTCTGACTTAGTTGAAAAGCTTGAACTCGAAGTTTATTCCGGAGACAAAGGTTTATCAAACCTAGTTGTTGGGGGATATACTTCCGATATGCTCAGTGATGTTATGGGATGTGCCAATGAAGACCATGTATGGATTACCCTGCAAACTCATAAAAATGTAATGGCAGTTGCTTCACTTAAAGATCTGGCCGGCATTATACTGGTAAAAGGCTACAAACCCGATTCCGATATGGAAGCAGAAAGCAATGTATTGGGAATTCCGGTGCTTGGAACTAATTTGGAATCGTTTGAAATCAGTGGATTACTGTATCGATTATTAAATAAATTGTAACAATTATAATTATGAAACTTTACCGGGCCGACCTTCATATTCACTCAGTTCTGTCGCCATGTGGCGATTTGGAGATGAGTCCGGTTAATATTATCAATAAAGCAGTTGAACAAAAATTGGATATCATCGGAATTACCGATCATAATTCAACTTTACACGGTCCATTGCTCCGAAAATTGGGCACAAAGAATAATGTTTATGTCCTTACTGGTGCAGAAATTACCACAAGGGAAGAAGTTCATTGCCTGGCATTTTTTGAAAATGACGAAAAGCTGGAAGATTTTCAGCATTTCCTTGACTTGCACCTTCCTGATATACAAAACAAACCACTGATTTTTGGCTATCAGGTGGTGGTGGATGAAAATGAAAATATCCTGATGGAGATTAAACCATTATTAATAGCTGCCATCAGGCAATCTCTTGAAGAAGTTGAAAAAAAAGTACATCAGCTGGGCGGAATTTTTATTCCCGCCCATATAAATAAAGGAGTTAACAGCATTCTGGGTAATCTGGGTTTCTTGCCTGCCGGACTAAATGTGGATGCCTTAGAAATTACCGGCAACACTGATAATGTTGCATTTTTAAAAGAGCATCCTGAATTTCTAAAGTATTCAATATTAAAAAATTCTGATGCTCATCAACTAGACTTAATTGGAAAATTTGTCAATGTTTTTGAAATAGATCATATTGACTTTCAGGAAATTAAATTAGCATTGAAAAATAAAAATAAACGGAGACTCATATTGCAATGAAAGAATTATCGCTCCATATTTTGGACCTGGTGCAAAATAGTATTCGTGCAGAAGCAACTTTAGTCGAAATCTGTATAACCGAATCGATTGAAAAAAATCTGCTTGAAATTGAGATAAATGATAACGGGAAAGGAATGCCACATGAAATACTTGACAAAGCTTCCGATCCTTTTTTTACTTCCCGGACAACGAGGGATGTTGGTTTGGGAATTCCTCTGTTCAAGCAAATGGCAGAACATTGTAATGGAAATATAAGCCTTATTTCTGAAGAAGGAATCGGGACAAGGCTTATTTCAACTTTTGAGATAAATCATATCGACCGGCAACCTTTGGGTGATATTGAAGGAGTATTGGTTCTGCTTCTGGTGGCAAATCCTTCAGTACGGTTTGTCTACACACATCAAACAATTTCCGGAAAATATGTTTTTGATACTCTTGAAATTAAAAACATACTGGGAAACAGCACTATAAATGATTCGGGTATAATAAAATTTATCAAAGAAATGATCCGGGAAAACCTGGTCGATATAAATGCAAATTGCTAATAAACTCATTACCTTAATATTCATCATATGACAAAAGTTAAATCACTGGCCGACTTGAAACAGATGCAGCAAGAACTGCAATCTAAATTGAAAGTCAGAGAAAGGGCAACGAATCCGGAAGGTCATGTTCAGATTAAAGTTGCTATGGCCACTTGTGGCATAGCTTCCGGAGCCAAAGGTGTTATGGAATTTTTAATGGAGGAATTGGACAAGCGTAATATCGAGGCTGTAATTACCCAAACAGGATGTATGGGCTATTGTTATGCTGAACCTACCATCGAAGTGACACTTCCTGGTAAAGAAGCTATAGTTTTTGGCTATGTCGACATTCGGAAGGCAGATGAAATTATTGAAAAATATATCAAAAACGGGGAATATGTTGATGGCATTATCCCTGTGAATTACGAGTCAATCGATAATAAATAATCAGGAGGTTATATGGCAAAATATAAAATGCATATCCTGGTTTGCGGTGGAACTGGCTGCAAATCGTCATTAAGCGATTCTATTGTTGAAAACTTAAAGTCGGAACTCGTGCACCATAACCTTGAAGATGATGTACAGGTAATTATGACCGGATGTTTTGGATTCTGCGAACAAGGTCCGATAGTTAAAATGATGCCCGACAATACCTTTTATGTTCAGGTAAAACCTGAAGATGCAAAAGAATTAATTTCGGAACATATTGTAAAGGGTCGAAAAGTACTGAGATTATTGTACGAAAATCCTGTTAGCAGAGAGTCAGTTCCCGATTCGAAGCATATGGGCTTTTATCGCAAACAAATCCGCGTTGCTCTAAGAAACTGTGGTTTTATCAATCCCGAAAATATTGAAGAATATATTGCTCGAGATGGTTATAGCGCACTTGCAAAAGCATTGGGCGAACTTACACCGCAGCAGACCATCGATATTATTAAAAAATCAGGATTACGCGGACGTGGCGGTGGTGGTTTTCCAACAGGGTTGAAATGGGAAATTACAAGTAAAAACCAGTCCGATCAAAAATATGTTGTTTGCAATGCCGACGAAGGTGACCCCGGCGCTTTTATGGATCGTTCGGTGCTGGAAGGAGATCCGCACAGTGTTGTCGAAGCTATGGCCATTTGTGGTTATTGTATTGGTGCTGACAAAGGTCTGGTTTATATCCGGGCTGAATATCCGCTTGCCATCGAACGTCTCAAAACTGCCATCAACCAGGCCCGAGCTTATGGCTTGTTGGGTGAAAGTATTTTTGGAACCAGCTTTAACTTCGATATCACATTAAGATATGGTGCCGGAGCCTTTGTTTGTGGCGAAGAAACTGCTTTAATCCATTCCATGGAAGGAAAACGTGGAGAACCTACTGTTAAACCTCCATTCCCGGCCGAATCAGGGTATTTAAAAAAGCCTACTGTAGTCAATAACGTAGAAACATACGCCAATGTGCCGGTAATCATCAATAAAGGTGCTGATTGGTTTGCTTCCATCGGAACCGAAAAATCAAAAGGCACCAAAGTATTTGCCCTGGCAGGTAAAATAAATAATGTTGGTTTGATTGAAGTTCCCATGGGGACATCATTAAAAGAAGTGATTTTCGAAATTGGCGGGGGTATAAAAAATAACAAGAAGTTTAAAGCAGTTCAAACCGGTGGACCATCTGGCGGCTGTTTAACTGCAAAACACCTCGATACTCCAATCGACTACGACAACCTGATTGCATGTGGCTCCATGATGGGATCGGGAGGTATGATTGTGATGGACGAAGACGATTGCATGGTTTCCGTTGCACGATATTACCTCGATTTTACTGTCGACGAATCGTGTGGAAAATGCTCCCCATGCAGGATTGGCAACATGCGCCTGAGAGAAATTCTGGATAAGATTATTGTTGGTAACGGCACTATGGAAGACATTGACCGGCTGAGAAATTTAAGTGCAGTTATCAAGGACAGCTCTTTGTGCGGATTAGGTCAAACATCCCCAAATCCGGTACTTTCAACTCTGGATAATTTCATGGACGAATACATTGCCCATGTTATAGATAAAAAATGTCCTGCCGGAAGATGTAAATCGCTTATGAGATATGAAATCATTCCGGAAAATTGCGTGGGATGCACTGCTTGTGCCCGTAACTGCCCTGTAAATGCGATATCGGGCGAACGGAAACAAACACATTTTATCGATACCAAAATTTGTATCAAATGTGGCGCTTGTATCGAACGTTGTAAATTTAATGCAATAACGATTAACTAGCTATTAGGTTACAGGTGTTAGGTATTAGAAATTAGGTAAAAGGTATTAGATAAAATTCCAAATACTAAATGCTAAAACACTAATATCTAAAAGCAAACACCCAGATCCTAAAAGCTAAAATCTAACATCTAAACACCTTACAAATGATTAAACTTACCATAGATAACAAACAAATTGAGGTTGCTGAAGGCACTTCTATTCTCCATGCCGCCAAAGGAGCTGGTATTCACATTCCAACTTTGTGCTATTTCAATTTTGGTGACATGCATATTGAAAACCGTCCCGGAGGATGCCGGGTTTGCGTTGTAGAAGTTCAGGGTCGGCGAAACCTGGCTCCCGCCTGTGTCACCGATGTTACCGAAGGAATGGTGGTAAAAACCCATACCATTCGCGCATTAAATGCCCGAAAAACAGTGTTGGAACTCATCCTCTCCGACCATCCAACCGATTGTCTTGTATGTGCTAAGTCGGGTAACTGTGAACTGCAAACACTCGCTCAGGATATGGGAATCCGTCAGCTCCATTACCAGGGCGAACAAACACATTACCGGGAAGATACCTCACCGGCAATTATCCGCGATATGGACAAATGTGTTCGCTGCCGCCGTTGCGAGATGATGTGTAACGAAGTGCAAACAGTAGGTGTTCTTTCAGGTATAAACCGTGGGTTTAACTCGGTTGTCTCACCAGCTTTCGAAATGAACCTGGACCACTCCGAATGTACTTATTGCGGCCAATGTGTGGCAGTGTGCCCAACAGGAGCGCTCACCGAAGTAGATCATACCAATGCTGTGATAAGGGTACTTGCCGATCCAACCAAAACCGTTGTGGTTCAAACTGCACCAGCAGTGCGGGCTGCCTTGGGCGAAGAATTCGGATTAAAACCCGGAACTTTGGTAACAGGAAAAATGGTTGCGGCCCTTCGTCGCCTGGGATTTGATTATGTTTTCGATACTGATTTTGCTGCCGACCTTACCATTATGGAAGAAGGCACTGAGTTACTCAAAAGGTTATCAGAATATCTTGCAGGAGACAAAACCAAATTACCTATTCTAACCTCTTGTTGTCCTGCCTGGGTGAAATTTTTCGAACATCAGTTCCCCGATATGATGGATATTCCTTCTACGGCAAAATCACCCCAGCAAATGTTCGGTCCCATTGCGAAAGAATATTTTGCAAAAAAGATAAATGTGGAAAGAAAAAATATGGTAGTAGTATCCATTATGCCATGCCTTGCCAAGAAATATGAGTGTTCAAGGGACGAATTCACGCACGAGGGAACTCCGGATGTGGATTATTCAATTTCAACCCGCGAACTGGCTAACCTGATTAAACAGGCAAATCTTGAATTCGAAGCATTACCCGACGAAGACTTTGATAAACCTTTGGGTGAATCGACTGGTGCATCGGTAATATTCGGTACAACTGGCGGCGTAATAGAAGCTGCCGTTCGAACTGCCTATGAGGTTCATACAGGAAAGAAGCTTCCCAAAGTCGATTTTACTGAATTAAGAGGTTTAGATGGCATCCGTTCTGCAACCATCGACTTCGACGGATTACCAATTAACATCGGTATTGCTCATGGATTGGGTAATGCACGTAAACTTCTGGAAGATATCAGGGAAGGAAAATCATCTTTCCATGCCATAGAAATTATGGCCTGCCCCGGAGGTTGTATCGGCGGAGGTGGTCAGCCGTTGCATCATGGCAATTTCAGTATATTGAAAGCTCGTCAGGAAGCTATTTACCGGGAAGATGCAGGGAAGCCGATTCGTAAATCGCACGAAAATCCATTTATCATCGAGTTATACAAAGAATTCCTGGGTAAACCTTTGGGTGAAAAATCGCATCATTTGCTGCATACCAGCTATTTCGACCGTAGTAAATTGCCCATTTTTATTCAAACAAATAATACTAAGGAATAACAATTTTAAATTTCAGGAGGAAAAAACATGTCCAGTATAAAAGTCGGGCTCCAGCCATGTGAGATCGAAAAGATCAAAGAAATATGTCTTTCGTTTAATAATGAACCAGGCGAACTAATCAATGTTTTGCATAAAACACAGAGTCATTTTGGCTATTTACCAGCCGAAGTGCAGGAACAAATTGCTGAAGGTTTAAAAATTTCAGTGGCTAAAGTATATGGTGTAGTTACATTTTATTCATTTTTCACCATGTTGCCTAAGGGGCAGCATCCTATTTCTATTTGCACCGGCACAGCCTGTTATGTGCGTGGTGCGGAAAAAGTGCTTGATGAGTTTCGCAGAATTTTAAAAATCAAGGTAGGCGAAACTACCGGTGATGGAAAATTTTCACTGAGCTGTCTTCGTTGTGTTGGAGCTTGCGGGTTGGCACCGGTTGTAATGATTGGCGAAAAAGTTTACGGACGTGTATCTCCTGATGGCGTAAAAGATATTTTAGGGGAATATTCGAAATAGGTACTGTAAAGATAACACACTGGGTAGAAAAACATGGATTAACGAGAGGCGCACGATACCATTTATAAACTCAATATCGTTCATTGCGCCGCATATTACATCTCAAAAATTCCAACGATGATAACATTAGGGCTCATTTTAATTATTTCGCGTCGGAAATATATTTTCATTAACAATTTCCATGGCAAAATCCCGATAGTTTTCGGGACCTTGGCTATAGAGAGATACCAACCCTAGCTTGACGGCTATGTCTGGCAGGGTTTATTCAAATTACTCTTTCACAAACTTTGTGGTAACTGTTTTACCTTGATTACTAATTTTTATAAAATAGAGTCCTGGCTTTAGATCATCCGTCGAAACAATGGTCAACTCTTCAGAAATAACCCTGTTCTTAATTTTTTGACCATTTGCATTATATATCTCCAAATTACCCTTAGCATTTTCAAATCTCACAAATAAAGTATTATTTACTGGGTTTGGAAATATTTGAGCCACCATTTTGTCATTTTTATTTTCCCTTACAGATACTCCCAATTCAGAAAATGGAGGCATCAACTTATCGGTATACAATCGATATTCGCCCGGGAGTAAACTAATTTGCTGAGTGGTGGAAGTAACTTCAAGTGTTTTTCCCGAGAAAAACTCATACCA
>JBBQEI010000006.1:0-108884 GCA_038320545.1 Bacteroidales bacterium | reverse complement strand
TGACATAAGCGCAAAATACTGTTTTTAGGCTTAATTTGCAAAAGCGGTATTGTATGTAACCGTTCCGAGAACGGTATTTAGTACGGCGAAGTCAGAGACGTTCGCCGAGCCGCTCCGGGCAATAGACTTCGGTTAGCAGGGGGATTGGGGTTCAATGAATAGTACACATTTGTATTGAAAAATATTGATTTGAATTGCTTTTTCAAAAAACAAAAAACCCGTAAATCCTAAAATTTACAAACTTTTATTTTGGGTTGATACCCATTTAGTCGGGGTGATGCGATTCGAACACACGACCTCTACGTCCCGAACGTAGCGCGCTACCAACTGCGCCACACCCCGTTCACGATTACAAACGTATAAATTTATTTTTAAAATCATGAATTTTAAGTTCCGTTATAATATTCTGTTTTCTAAATTTTACCTTCCCCATTCTTTATAATCATTCTAAATTTTAAACATGTAACTCACAATTAATGATTGTTTTGAGGCAATTCTTTACTTTTGTAGATCACAAACCTTAATGTTTGCACCATGAACCATAATTCACGTAGAAATTTTTTAAAGCTGACAGCCAGCGCTGCTGCTGTAAGTTTAACGCTACCATTGAGTGCACAGAGTAAACCAGAAACCACTAAAGCTGATCCTTCTAAAATTATCTTCCGGCAATTAGGTAAAACTGGTATAAAACTACCTATTATCAGTCTGGGTGTTATGCGGGCTGATAATCCAAATTTGGTGGCTGCTGCCCTGGACGCCGGAATGGTTCATCTCGATACCGCGCATGGTTACCAGAATGGTAATAATGAAATTATGCTGGGCAAATTGTTAAAGGACCGGAAACGTGACTCCTTTGTAATTTCCACCAAAATAAATCTTCCCAGTGACCGCATAACTGGCTTGTTTACAGCCGAAGCAACTTACGATAAATTTATGGAACATTTGAAGTTAAGTCTCGAACGTCTTCAAATGGAATATGTGGATATTTTATACTTGCATGCTATTTCTGCCCGCGATGCAGCGCTGAATCCGGAAATGCTCAGGGCACTTACGGATGCCAAAAAACAAGGCAAAGCAAAACATTTGGGCATTTCCACTCACAGCAACGAACCAACTGTGATTCAAGCAGCAATCGACAGTAAAGTTTATGAAATCGTGCTTACTTCATATAATTTTTCGCAACCCCATGCCGGTGAAATGAAGCAAATGATTGCCAAAGCCAAAGAAGCCGGACTGGGAATAGTTGCCATGAAAACCATGGCTGGTGGTTTTCTCGACAGGGAACGCAAAAAACCTGTAAATTCAAGAGCTGCTATGCGATGGGCGCTTCAGAATCCCAATGTGGATACTTCAATACCTGGCGCTACTTCGTTCGATCAGCTAAATGAAATGATAGAAGTGATGAACAGCCTGGAGATGAATGATGATGAAAAAAACTTCTTACAGACCAATAATATTGCTTCATTATATTGCTCAGGTTGCCGAAAATGTATTCCGCAATGCCCTATGAATGTTCCGGTTCCTGAAATCATGCGTTCATATATGTATACCTATGGTTACAAGGATTCCGGTTTAGCCCAGGATGAAATCAACTCTCTTGCAATTGCCAAACTGCCTTGCAATCTCTGTGACACCTGCAGTATTACATGTACCAATGGTTTTGCTATAAAAGAAAGACTAGCCGATGTTTGGAGAGTAAAAGAAGTTCCCAGGGAATTTATAGCATAAATAATACAGATTAACAGAGAAGAAGAAAACCTTACTATAAGGCTTTGCTTCTTCTCTACATTTTTAACTTCTTGCTATCAATGTTCTGTATTTTTTTTATGATATACCTTTGAGTCTACTCCGAAAAGGGCAATGCTTTGGGCTAAAGCCCATTAACTTTCTGATAATTAATTACCCCTGGCTTAAGCCAGGAGTAATTAAAACTCGGTGAACCATTGGGCTTTAGCCCAAAACTGTGAGTATTATCACAGAGCAGCTTGATATTTATAAGCTGTACGGGAAAGAGCAGGTCACAAAGCATGACGTGGGTACAAATAAAAATTCAGCCAAATGGTCAACGGATAAAAAGGCACTTACCATTTCCAATTTAGATATCCAAAGTTTAAATGGGGTGCCCGTTTTCCAGTCGTCTCGTCCAAGGATGAAATTGCCCATAAACATATTTTCACGATATTTGCCAAAATTTTTAGGGATGCAGTATAACTTTGATGAGATTATAGACCGTTCGGGTACCGACGCTTTTAAATACGATGCACGAAAAAGATATTTCGGAACAGATGATGTACTGCCCATGTGGGTCGCCGATATGGATTTCCGAACTCCCGATTTCATTGTAGATGCCATGAAAAAGAGGCTGGAACACGAAATATTTGGTTACACTCTCAAACCAGATAGCCAGTACGATGCTGTCATAGGTTGGATGTACCGCCGCCATGGCTGGAAAGTGGAAAAAGACTGGATTGTATTTACCCCCGGAGTAGTACCGGCCTTTAATATGTGCATCCTGGCTTATTCGAACCCTGGCGACAAGGTAATTGTGCAGTCGCCGGTTTATTATCCCTTCTTCTGGGCTATCGACCTCAACCAACGAAAAATGCTCAATAACCAGCTTGTGCGCAGCGGAGACAGGTACGAGATGGATTTTGACGATTTAAAAGAGAAAATAGATGCGTCCACCAAAATGATGCTTTTTTGCAGTCCTCATAATCCGGTTGGCAGGGTGTGGAACCAAAAAGAGCTGATAGAACTGGCCGGGATATGCCAAAAAAATAATATTGTGATGATTTCGGACGAAATTCATTCCGATCTTATCTTTGAAGGATATAAACACACTCCTTATGCCATGCTTGGCGAGGAATTCGCCATGAACAGTATTACTGCCATTGCCCCAAGCAAAACTTTCAATGTGGCTGGCCTGTCGACTTCGGCATTGATTATCCCAAATCCGGTGCTTCGTAAAAAGTTTGGGGAAGTAGTGGAAAGTTTACATATAGCCGGTGGAAATATTTTTGGGTCCATTGCCATGGAAGCTGCCTATACGCATGGCGATGAATGGCTTGCTCAGGCATTAAACTATATTGAAGGAAATGTCCAATATCTGGAATCATTTGTATCTGAACATTTGCCTCAGTTAAAAGTGATCCATCCCGAAGGTACTTACATGGCCTGGATTGATTTCAGCAGTTTAAAAATGTCAGATCCTGAATTACGAAAATTTATGATCGAAAAGGTTAAATTGGGGATGAATCAAGGACCTACATTCGGAGTGGGTGGAGAAGGTTTTCAAAGAATTAACCTGGGAACTCCCAGAGCAATAGTTGAAGAAGCATTAAGCCGGTTAAAAAATAATATATAGTTCTACTTTAACAGATTTACATTTTTTTAAATCCCCAAGTGGATTTAATTTGAATAGTATGAAACACTTAACAATTTCAAATTTTTTGAATCTGTCAAAGTATAAATAGGTTGATATAGTTTGATGAATGCCAAATGTCAGGATTAACTCTTTTTATACCTCCATAGTAACATTTTCGTAATTAGTATGTTATTATTAGGAAACAAGTAAACAATTATTTTATGAAAAACCACATTTTACTTTTTTCCCTACTCATAGCATTTTCACTTACATCACTTACCAGTTGTGAATTTATTGGCGGCATATTCAAGGCCGGATTATGGTCGGGCATTATTATCGTTGTAATTGTAGTTGCATTAATTATTTACTTAATTTCAAGAATGCGAAAAAAAACTTAACCTAATCCGATTTTTGATTATCGTATCCTGATATTCACATAAAATTATCCGGGAACTGAATTTTTTCGATTCCAGGAATTTAGATGGTTTCAGATATACTTTCAATCAACTTACTTCATTTTTGTAAATATCCTGAATTACCAAACCTGCCAATGTAAAGCCAAAAATTCCTGTAATATGAGCGGTAGTTCCATTGATTCTGGCTTTGGAGCTGCACCATTCGTGGTCGGCCAGTTCAGGATCGCCAGGAGCCTGTTTTGACTTTGAACAAAGGCACTTATCGGTACCACAGGAGTTGCCTTCACCCTTATTTTCAAGTAATTCGCTGCTATAAACACATAGAAATTTTTTGGCGGGCAGTTCCCCTTGTTTGATCTTTTTGCGAATCATCGACCCCAGCGGACAACCATCTACTTTCCAGAATTCCCCTACCTGAACCCTTGTAGGATCCACTTTGAGCGAGGCGCCCATCGATGAGAAGAATATTGCATTTGTTCGGGTTGCAGTTCTGATAAGATGGATTTTATTGCTTAAACTATCTATGCAATCGATAATATAGTCGTATGTTTCAAGCTTAAAGAAATCATGATTGGCTTTGTTGTAAATTTTTTGCAAAGCGATTATCTCTGCATGAGGATTTATTTCGAGTAATCTTTCTTTCAGAACATCAGTTTTCACCGAACCTACAGTGCGAGTTGTGGCATGGAGCTGCCGGTTAATATTAGTAATACACACTCTGTCGGAATCTACTATTGTCAATTGTTTTATCCCGGTACGTACAAGACTCTCGGCACACCAGCTCCCAACACCCCCTATCCCAAAAATGATCACTTTTTTTTGAGAAATATTATCCATTTTCTCTCTTCCCAATAACAGCTCTGTTCGCTGAAATATCCCACGTTCTCTTGTCATTTTTAATAAGTTAGGGCACTACTAATTTTCCCGGAGGCCAAAATTATAAAAAAAGCTGTCTCAAAAGTCAATTATTTGCTATATTTCATACTTCGACTTCGTTAAGTATTACGATCAATATGACAACAATTGAATTTCAAGCATCAGGCTGAGTGTAATCGAATACTTTTTTAAGTTTGAGATGCTTCTTTTATTTTAAACCCTATCGATTCTATCAACTGTCGACTGTCGACTATCACCTATTGAATCATTCCTTCCATTGATTTTTCCAGATCCCTGGCTTCCTTCAAAAATTCTTCGACTTTCATTTCTTTAAAGAAAATTAACCCATGACTGGCCCTGATTTTTGATATAGGATTTGTATAGAAGTAATCTTTTCCTAACAGATATTGAATGGTATCTAACTGGTCAACCCATGTTTTTTGGGCCAAAGCGCTGAATTTCCCATCGAGTTCATAGCTGGGGAACGATGCGTTTACCTGACTCAGGTAGCAATCGGTAAACGATTTATCCAGAACATCGAGCGCATTTAAACTTACCGGAGAAATTACATTGATGTCGGCCGGATGGAATCTGTACCATACGTTGCGATAGCCCCAAATTCTGAGATTCGATAAATCTGCCTCTTTACTCCATAAACTTACAGCATTTGCAATTGCCTGTAAAACTTTGTAATGGGTATCGGGACCACTGCCTTCCGGATCGAAGGCAAGACTTATCACTGTGGGTTTTATTTCCCTGAATTGCTCTAAAATAGGAACAACATCTCGGTTCTTGTTAGGTTGTTCTGTAAATATATCGCCGGTATAAAATCCCAAACGTAAGTGATGCATATTTTTAACCTGCACACCAAAATGTGCCCATACCAGGTCTTCTTCAAACTCCCTGATCATTCCTTTTAATGTCTGAATTTTAGGAGGGTTTTTCTGCCCGCTGTAACTTTCCCTCAATACAGAAAGAATGCTGTTGATTGTGTCGCGAAGTTCTTCTTTGCTCTTTATTCCCCATATATCTACCAAGGCCCTGACCAGCCGGTGCGACAGCCCTCTTTTACGTTCCCGCGGCTCTCCCGAAGCTACTTTATTAAGAAAATGATAAACATCTTTATCCCATTTGTATTTATATCCTGTTTGAAAGAAATCGGGATACTCTATCATTTGGATTAATCCTTCTTCGATAAGCTGTTTAGTGTCATTCAGCGAGTCGTAAATAAAATCGTTTGTAACTGCGGTAAATCCGGATGTAAGTACTGAAAAATGCGATTGATTGCTGTCGGAATTGAGCAGATCGGTTATTGGAGGTAATAAACCCAGCATGATATCATCGTGATGTGGGCCTGTATGGTAGTAAATCTGGTTTGATTCTTCAGCTAACCCTCTTTTTATTTTAGCATTGATAGAATCCATTACCGATTGAACTGTATCGTTGCTGAGGTTTGGAATTAACCTGCAGAATGGGTCGGCCTTCAAATCGTCCAAAAGCAAGTGATGACCATATGTATTGCTTTTTCTGCAAAGGTCAATAATTGCTTTTTCTGTTTTATCGTGAGTCCATGTACCGGTTTTGTAGTATGCTGCCACACTATCGGTAAGCTGCGATGCGGCACCTTGCGTAAGATAAAATCTGCTATTGGGTAAACGTTGTAAAACTGTTGCAGGATATAAAACTGAGGGTTCTTTTTCCAAAGCATCCTTAACTATTCCTGCTTTGGCTTCTCCGGCAGCAAAAATAATGGCAACAGCATCTTTATTATATGAAATGGTTTCCAGTCCTATCGTAATAACAAGCCTGTGACGGGATATTTCAATTCCTCCCAGGTCACCTGCAGCTACAGCCTGCGTCTCAAAATTAGTAGCCGTTAAACGTGTTGTGGAATAGTGGTCGGATCCTCTTGTATTAAAAGCAATATGACCATCAGGCCCTATTCCGCCAAGAAAAAAGCCTATTCCGCCTTTCTCACGAATTTGTGCTTCATAATTGCAACACCAATCGTCGATTAAAAATATCGATTGTTGTTGTTCCTGTTCTTTTTTACTTTTCGCTTCCCGGTATCGTAGCGACAAATCGACCCTGCTATCGGGGAAAACTTCTGAAAAATGTTTGCCTTTGTCTAATAAAATATTATCGCAATTTATAAGTAAAGCTTGTTTTGGGTTTAAGCCAAAGCCTTTAATGTAATATTCATTTACATAATAATGAAAACTGTTCTGTTGCTGTGAATTGATGGGATAAAACTCATCAATTTGAACGAATTTTAGCCCATTTAGATCCGGCTTTTTTTCAATATTCAATCCATATTCATCCCTTAATTTTTTGCCTTTCGCATTGGTCCAGTTTTCAAGTAGAAATTGTGTCCATCTGATAAAGTATTCAGGTGTTTTGCCTGTTGGCAGACTAATTGTTCCTTCAGGATTTTGAGCCACCCACTCCAGAAATCGCAGAGCGGTTAAGAAACCTAATTTTGGGAAATTATCGACTGTAATATAGGGTATTTTTGTAGAAATAGCTTTGTTACCTTGCAATTCTGCAAATTTCTTTTCTACATTCGAGAAGCTGAAGCTTTCAGTATTGTTTTTCATGATTATATATGGTAAGATTTAAATATATACTAAATCAGACATTTAATAAACCACTTTTATGAATTATAGTTTAAAATACTTTCTTCTTCAGCCGAATGTTAGCTTTTATAGTTTTCGAACACCTTTTTTACCGATCTATGCAATAAAAGCAATCGTTTTGCCTCTTCGCGGTTAATTTGCAGTTCGTCCACAATCATTTGTGTTCCTCGCTCAATCAGCTTTTTATTAGTGAGTTGCATGTTCACCATTTTATTACCTTTTACCCTGCCCAATTTTATCATTGTTGAGGTAGTAATCATATTTAAAATCAATTTTTGTGCAGTTCCTGCCTTTAAACGGGTACTTCCAGTTACGAACTCAGGACCAACAATTGCTTCAATAGAATATTCGGCAGCTTCGGCTATTTTACTGTTTGGGTTACAGGTGATACAACCGGTTAATATTCCTTTTTCTCGTGCCGTTTTTAACCCTCCAATAACATAAGGAGTTGTTCCTGATGCAGCTATTCCAATTAATGTATCGTTTGTATCAATATTAAATTTTTTCAAATCTTCCCAAGCCTGATCCAGATTGTCTTCAGCCAATTCAACAGCTTTACGCAAAGCTCCGTCGCCACCTGCAATAATTCCAATCACAAGATTGTCAGGAACTCCAAAAGTTGGAGGGACTTCTGATGCATCTAAAACACCCAATCGACCGCTTGTTCCAGCCCCAATGTAAAATAAACGGCCCCCTTTTTTCATTTTTGCCACAATAAGCTCAACCAACTGTTGAATTTGTGGTATAGCCTGTTTTACTACCAGGTGGACTTTCGCATCTTCCTGATTTATTTTTTCAAGTAATTCCAGGATGCTCATCGACTCAAGATTGTCATGAAATGATGGCGCTTCTGTTATGCTGGTTTTATTCCCTGAATCTTTTGAAACTTTCATTATATTTTTATTTAAGATCATGTTAGATCAATATTTTTCTTTTTTCTGATTAATTAATATTCGCGACAAATCAATTTAAATTTTGCTGGTGATAAAGTATCAAATCATCCAGTGGAGCCTTTGTAATCAGCGATGGCTTTAAATCAAATGCAACCAACGATTTTATAAGCTGTTCTTTAAAATAATAAGCAATACTGCCTGTAAAGTATATGCCGGTAGTTCTAGCCTGCTCATATTGTAAGATATTCCTGGTAATAAATTCCTCAAAACTATCCAGCACTATTTTTTCAACTTCTGGTATCTTGATATTTGCCGAAACAAATTTTGAAAATTGAGCAAGGTACCGGTTAGGAAATGGCTGTTTGTAGGCAGAATCCAAAATGCTGGTAACATCTAAGTGATAAGCTTCAAAAAATTTTTGTGTTACTATTTCAGGTAATTGATTTTTTAAAATATCAGAAATTAGCTTCTTTCCCAACACAGCCCCACTTCCCTCATCCCCTAAAATATACCCTAGAGGGGAAATGTGAGAAACAATATCCGTCCCATTATAGAAGCACGAATTTGAACCCGTACCTAAAATACAGGCAATTCCACTGCTGGTCTGACATAATGACCGTGCTGCACCTAAAAGATCGCTTCCAACAAAAATGTCGGATGCTGGAAAAATTTCTTTTAAAGCATCCATTACAATTAGTTCTTTGTTATTAGCACAACCTGCTCCGTAAAAATAAATGTGATCAGGCTGTATGATAACTTTATTGTGAAGTATATTTTTAATTGATTCAAGTATATTTTCTTTAGTTTGATAGAAAGGATTAATACCTGATGTAATAAAAGGATCATTTTTTTTCCCATTTTGAAAAAATAACCATTGAGCTTTGGTAGAACCACTGTCGGCAACAAGTATATTCGCCATATTAAAACTGAATAATAGATTCCATTTAAAAATATTAACAAGACAAAAACAATAATATATAAAAATTTTCCGATTAAATATTTGTAAATTCACGGTTAGCTTATTTCACAACCGGTTATATTTAATTGAAACTGTTTTAACCTTATTCTTTCATCGCAATTTATCAAAAACGTAAATGCAAAATTATAAAACTTATAAAAAATAACAAGTAATATATAACATGTATTACAACTATTGGAATATTTGAAAACTTCGTCTATTTTTGATTCGAACTTTACAGGTATATTATAGAATTACGAGCTTATTTATGAAGTATATAAAAAGTATATCAATTATTGCATTGCTTTTAAGCGGCTTAATTTGCAACAGCATATTTGCTCAGGACTGTAAAGAAAAAAGACTAAACAGAAATGTTGAAAAAAAGATCAGACGTTGGCAGAATAGCGATATTGGCTTAAAGCAATTTCAATCCATAAAAGTTGATTCTTTTTCATTGAGCCTGGATGAGAAAAAGCTCCATTTATATTTTGCGCCCGATTTATCGTATTTGCCTTTTCGTGAGGATGAAACCAAAAAATTTTATAGTTCTCTTTCTAAAGAATTTGGAAGAAAATTAGGAAAATATCAATTGTCGGTTATCTCAAATAAATCTTTGATACAGGATTTGGTTCCTAATTGGGCACGAAAAGATTTCCCCCAGGATGAAAAACGTAAAGAATTTGCACCTGCCAATCGCATTCCCCTGGTTCGAAAGCCTGATGAACCTGTTCCTTCAAAGGGTTTTTACAATAATAATCTCGTTGTTTGGCCCAGTCACGGATATTATTACGAAGCAGACATGGATCGATGGGAATATCAGCGGGCTCGGTTATTCAGTACGGTAGAAGATATTCATCCCACGATGTATGTATTGCAGTATTTAGTTCCCATGCTCGAAAATGCGGGTGCTGAAGTGTTTCTTCCACGTGAACGCGATACTCAGGTTAACGAAGTTATTGTAGACAATGACGATCCAGGCCAATCCCAAATTATTGGTTCTGATTTAAAATATGACATTATCAATAAAGGATTTGCCCCAAAAGACACCTTATTTACCGGGGATAAACCGTTTGAGTCGGGTACTTCTATAAAAATTACCACTTCCCTGAATGCTCAGAAAAGTTTGGCTTACATTCCCAATATTCCTGAAAAAGGACGTTATGCGGTTTATATTTCTTATTTACGCGACAACACTAATAGTTCGGAAGTTGAATATATTGTACGGCATCTTGGAGGTGAGACCCGGTTTCTGGTAAACCAGAAAATAGGAGGGAGTACGTGGGTATATCTCGGCACTTTTAAATTTAATTCAGGAAATAACCAGGACTGCGGCGCTGTTGTCATCAACATTAAAGGTAATGAAAATGGAATTATTTCAGCTGATGCTGTTCGTTTTGGCGGAGGAATGGGTAATGTAGCCCGACGTCCTTTAAATGCATCTTTTTACGGTAAAGGCCTCGCTTCTGGATTAGAAATGAAGAATGGTTCGGATTACAAGTGGAAACTCAGTAAAAAACCCCGTTATATGGAAGCTTCACGATATTACCTTCAATATGCAGGCATGCCCGATACCCTGGTTTATAATCTCAATAAAGACAAAAATGATTATACTGACGATCTTCAATCGCGTGGCGAATGGATAAACTACCTGATAGGTTCATCAAAACCGCAATACAGAAGTTCTTTTAATTCAGGATTGAACATCCCCATTGATTTGTCACTTGCTATACATACCGATGCCGGAACTACGCCTAACGATTCAGTTATTGGCACTTTATGCATATACAGCACCGAAAAAAATAATGGTACTTATCCAAACGGTCAATCGAAAATGACAAACCGAGATTTGGCTGATATGATACAAAGCCAGGTAGTTGATGATATCAGAAAGCAATTTAAAACTGACTGGACCCGCCGTGCCATGTGGGATCGTGGTTATTCGGAAGCTTACCGGCAAATTGTCCCTGCGCTGTTACTGGAATTGTTATCACATCAAAATGCTAATGATATGCACCTGAGTCTCGATCCGCGATTCAGGTTTACCGCAAGCCGGGCAATTTATAAAGGAATGCTGAAATACCTGGCTTTTCAGAATAATCGCAGCTATGTAATACAACCTTTACCTGTTGATCATTTTGGAATTTCAATAATCGGAAAGAAAACAATTGAACTTAAATGGAAACCTGTAAACGATTCAATTGAAGTCACCGCTAAACCCGATAAGTATAAAGTTTACTGCAGGATTGGCGATGGTGGTTTCGACAATGGAGTGGAAGTTACCGATACTTTTCTTCGAATTGAACTTAAAAACTACGATCAGATTTATAGTTTCAAAATTACCGCCTTCAACGAAGGAGGTGAAAGCTTTCCAAGTGAAATTTTAGCAGTGGGCATCAAAAATGAGGAGGCTCCTGCTGTTCTTGTTGTTAATAATTTTAACAGAATAAGCGGCCCGGCGTTTTTCGACCAAGGCGAAATGTCTGGTATTGCCTGGTGGGAAGATCAGGGTGTACCTTATCTGTCTGAAATAGGCCATACCGGTAATCAATACGATTTCGACCGTAAATCGGAGTGGAAAGACGATGACAGTCCGGGTTGGGGTGCCAGTTACGGAAATATGGAAGGCAAAATTATTCCTGGGAACACTTTCGATTTTTCATATACTCATGGAGAAGCGATTATGGCAAATGGATTCTCTTTCGTTTCAGTGAGCGATGAAGTGTTTAAACAAAAACAATTTAATGTTTCCCCTTTTCAAATTGTAGATGTCATTCTAGGAGAAGAGAAATCCATTCCCTCTTTTTTAAATAAAAACAAAAAGGAATTTCAAATTTATACACCGGATTTTCTGAACAAATTAGCAGAGGTTACCTCAGCCGGAAACAGTCTGTTTCTTTCGGGAGCTTATTCCGGAACTGATTTGTTGAATACTGGCGATTCCACTGCCATAAAATTTGCCAGAGATGTACTTCATATTCAGTGGCGGTCAAATCATGCTGTTAGCACGGGGAATGTTTATTCTGCCGACGATGCAGTTGTTTATTTTAATGGGCAATGGGTTTTCAACACCAGCTACGATCCTGCCATTTATACTGTTGAAGCTCCCGATGCCATCGATCCGGAAACTGGCGCTTATACAATTTTCCGTTACAGTGAGAACAACAGCAGTGCTGGCGTTGCATACAAAGGAAAATACAAAAGCCTGGTTTTTGGTTTCCCATTCGAAACAATAATAAATTCAAAAAATCGCAATGAATTGATGGGACAGATTTTGGGTTTCCTCAAAAAATAAATGATATTAACGAGCTAAATATTTTTTCTATGATAATATGTTTTATTACGGCAGCATCCTCTAATGATCTTCAGCACAATGTTCGGATTCTTAAGCAAAGTGGAGTAGTATCAAAAGTTTTTGCCATTGGAAAAGAAAAAGAAGAAACTGATGGTTTGGATGGATGGATTCTTTCCGATAATTTTTCATCAACACCATGCTTGAAAGAAATTTCCAAGCTATCGGATAAAGATTTTACACTTATATACAACAAGTCGCTTCCTTTTGATCTTGGGCAATTTGCTCTTGACAGAATGATGCAGTTTTGTTTGGACAGCAATGCTGGAATGGTGTATTCCGATTTTTTTGAAATGAAAGAAAATATCCGTCAACCTCATCCATTAATCGAATACCAGGATGGAAGCCTTCGCGATGACTTTGATTTTGGATCGTTACTCTTATTTAAAAGTGATGCCCTGCAAAATGCAGTAGTCAATATGAGTGTTGATTATAGTTATGCCGGACTTTATGATTTACGTCTTAAAGTTTCACAAAAAAACAAGTTGGTACGCATACCCGAAATGCTTTACACTGTAATTGAAACAGATATGCGTAAATCGGGCGAAAAGATGTTCGATTATGTAGATCCCAAAAACAGGCAGGTTCAGGTTGAGATGGAGCAGGCATGCACGGCACACCTGAAAGATGTGGGTGCCTTTCTGGAGCCTGACTTTAGAAAAATTGAATTCACAGAAGGTAATTTCGAATTTGAGGCTTCCGTAATTATCCCGGTAAGGAACAGGGCTAAAACTATTGGTGACGCAATACAGTCGGTACTTAGTCAAAAAACTTCCTTTAAGTTTAACCTGTTGGTAATCGATAACTTTTCGAATGACGGTACCACTGAAATTATTAAAGACTTTGCACTGAAAGATTCCCGTGTAGAAATAATTATTCCTGTAAGAAAAGATCTTGGAATCGGAGGTTGCTGGAACGAAGGCATTATGCATCCCAAATGCGGTAAATTTGCCATTCAGCTCGATAGTGATGATTTGTATATTGACGATCATGTTGTTTCGCGCATTGTAGCTGCTTTTTATGAACAGAATTGTGCCATGCTGGTAGGTTCGTACAGGATGGTGAATTTTAAACTCGAAGAAATTCCACCCGGACTGATTGATCATAAAGAGTGGACACCCGACAATGGCCGTAATAATGCATTGCGCATTAATGGGCTTGGAGCCCCACGTGCTTTTTACACACCTGTTATTCGCAACGTGAAAGTCCCTAATGTTAGCTATGGCGAAGATTATGCATTGGGCTTGAATATTAGTCGTTACTATCAGATTGGACGTATCTACGAACCACTCTATCTGTGCCGCCGGTGGGAAGAAAATTCCGACGCATCGCTCGATATTCAAAAACTTAACGGACATAATTTCTATAAAGATAAAATCAGGACTATGGAATTTTGGGCCAGGCAGCAATATGTTAAAGAAAGCCAAAAGGTGTAATGAGGTATTCCAAATTTTAAAAAAATTGCATTTATAAATGGAGAAATTGGAAAATGTAGATCAATTTATCACAGGTCAGTTGTTGGAGTGGAAGTTGGCATCGGTCAATTACCAGGATCTGGATAAGGTTAAGACAAAAAGCTTGCATTTTAATGGGTTTGATATTCTGGTTCAGTTTAATCCTAAGAGGATTATTTCTTCAGCGGCCAAAGTCGATACCAAATCAATCGAAGCCCGGCCATGTTTTCTTTGTTCCCAAAATCGCCCACCTCAGCAGCGTGGATTGGCTTTCAATCATAAATATATTGTGCTCGTAAACCCATTTCCAATATTTCCAAAACATTTAACCATTCCCATCGAAGAACATACTGATCAGTTAATCTCGGGCCATTTGGAGGATATGCTCGATCTGGCAAAAGCATTGCCTGAATTTGTCGTTTTTTATAACGGGCCTAAATGCGGGGCTTCAGCTCCCGATCATTTTCATTTTCAGGCAGGTTCGAAAGGTTTTATGCCTATCGAAAATGATTTTCATAATTCATCTCTTCATCAACTTCAATTTGAAAAGAATGGAGTTAAAGTTTACACCTGGGAAAATTATTTAAGAGGCATCATTACGCTTTGTGGGAATAATAAGCAGTCATTATCCAAAATTTTTAATCATATCTACAGTAATTTGCAACAGCTTCAACCACACGAAAAAGAGCCGATGTTGAATATTCTGGCATATGTGGAGAATGAAATTTGGATTTTGCACTTATTACCCAGGATACTTCACCGGCCTAAACAATATTTTGAAACTGGAGAGAAACAAATTTTATTAAGTCCTGCAAGCGTCGATTTAGGAGGAGTATTCATCACTCCCCGCGAAGAAGATTTTAATAAGTTTTCCAAAGACGATGTTACCGATATGCTTTCGCAGGTTTGCATGGACAGTTCTGCCCTGAATAAGCTAATAAACAATTAGTATGGATATTGAAAAGTCGAAAATATCTATTCGAAAAATTGCCCCTGAAGATGTAGAAGTTCTGACAGCTTATCGTTTGGATTATCTTACCGAACTTCAGGGAGAACGAAGCAATGAATATAAATTAAAATTAAAGGATGAACTGGAGATTTATTTCAGGAAATCGATACAAAATGGAAGTTTCTATGCTATTCTGGCCGAATATAATAACCATGTAATTTCGTTTGGCGGAATGGTAATCAAACAAATTCCCGGAGATTTTAACAAAGCAACTTATCAGGAAGGCGATATTTTAAACATGTATACCATTCCGGCTGCCAGGCGACAAGGTATTTCATCCATGATTCTGGCTGAATTATTAAAAACTGCTAAATCAATGGGAATAAGTAAAGTAGCTTTACATACTTCCAAAGATGGGGAACAATTATATCGTAAGTTCGGATTTACCGATCCGGCATATCCTTACTTGGAATTGAATATTACCTCATAATTCAGGCAAATGGTAAAAAATAAAAATATTATATAATCTGATGAACGAGCCACAATTGAAAGTTGGAATCATGTATGAACCTGAGATTAGGTTTATTTTCAATGGTAAATACATTTTAAACGAAACAGGTGAAGTTTTCGAGGGAAGTCAAACGCTCAGGTATATTTCCGGGAAAATATATTTAAATGATGATTTTTTAAACACAGCCCCGATATTTGAACCCAAAAACTACGAAGAGGCTTCATTTGATTTGATGGATGTTACCATTGGAATTAAATTTCACTGGGAGCGAAAAGAAAATCAGAAATTTAAAGGGTCACTGAAATTTATAGTGGAGAATGAGAAATTAACGGCCATCAATGTACTTTCGCTTGAAGATTATCTTTTAAGTGTGATTTCTTCTGAAATGAGCGCTACCAGTAGCATTGAACTTTTAAAAGCTCACGCTGTAATTTCACGTTCCTGGCTGATTGCTCAGGTTATCAAAGGAAAACAGTTGGAAGGATCCAACACAGATTATAAAAGTATCTCCGAAACAAAGGAAGAATACATCCGCTGGTACGACCGTGAAGACCATACAAATTTTGATGTTTGTGCCGACGATCATTGTCAGCGCTATCAGGGAATTACCCGCATGACAAGTGAGCTTGTCTTAAATGCCATCAACGAAACCAGAGGGCTTTGCCTGATGTTCAGGGATAATGTTTGTGATGCCCGTTTTTACAAGAGTTGCGGAGGCATTACCGAGCTTTTCGAAAATACATGGGAACCGGTCAGCCATCCTTATCTGCAAGTCATAGTGGATAATCCAACTCCGCCAGCTTCTTATAATCTTGACCTTACAAATGAAGAAGCAGCTCAGAACTGGATCAGGAATTCCCCCGAAGCTTTTTGCAACACGCATGATAATAAAGTTTTATCGCAGGTTTTAAACAACTACGATCAGGAAACTACCGATTTCTACCGTTGGAAGGTAACATATTCTCAGGAGAAAATATCAGAATTGATCTCCCGTAAAGCAGAGAAAGATTTTGGTGATATTCTTGATCTGGTGCCGCTTGAAAGAGGCAAATCAGGCAGGTTAATCCGTTTAAAGATTTTAGGATCAAGTTTATCTCTGATTATTGGTAAGGAACTTCAAATACGGAAAATTCTTTCGGAATCGCATTTATACAGTTCTGCTTTTGTTGTAGATCGTCTTAATATTAAGGATGGGATCCCGGGAGAATTCGTTCTCACTGGAGCTGGCTGGGGACATGGAGTTGGTTTGTGCCAGATTGGCGCTGCCATGATGGGAGAAAAGGGTTATTCTTACCGAGAAATTCTGGATCATTATTTTAAAGGTGCGGAGTTAAAGGAATATTACTAAAATGCCCCTAAAAGAGGCTGTGGTAAAAGTCAATTAATTATCGCATTTCGACTCCGCTCAATGTGACAATTAATTGACTTGCAACGGTGAGGCTGAGCGAAGTCGAAGTGTAGATTAATTATTCAATTACTAAACTAAACGACATTGACTTTTTAATTATAATTTCATCATCTTGATCAAAGCATCAGAAAAAGATAAAAAAAACAAAATATGAAACAAACATCCCGAAATCCCTGGTTGTGGATACCCACTCTTTATTTTGCAGAAGGTATTCCATATGTGGTGGTAATGACTGTTGCTGTGATCATGTTCAAGCGACTGGGAATTTCCAATACCGATATTGCCTTGTACACAAGCTGGCTCTATCTTCCCTGGGTAATCAAACCATTCTGGAGTCCTTTGGTCGATTTGCTGAAAACAAAACGCTGGTGGATTGTTGTCATGCAATTGTTAGTGGGAGCCGGTTTGGGCGGGGTAGCACTGGCTATTCCCCTGCCGCTGTTTTTTAAGTTTACCATTATTTTTCTCTGGCTGCTGGCTTTTAGCTCTGCCACACACGATATTGCTGCTGACGGATTTTATCTTCTTGGGCTGAATGAGCATCAACAAACCTACTTTGTTGGCATACGAAGTACCTTTTACCGTATTGCCATGATCACAGGCCAGGGATTGTTAATTATTCTTGCCGGCTTTTTCGAAACCACTACAGGTCTGCCACCCATTGAAATTAATGTTCAGGCCAGCCCAACTGTTTCGAACGGGATCAAACTTCCCGAAATGTCACAAAATCAGGAGAATGTAAGCAAAACATTTTTTGCTGTTTTCCCTCAACAAGCGGAATTATCAACAGAGAATATTGCTAAAAGCAAGTTGGATTCCATAAAGCTAATTGTAGCCGGACACAACAGAGAAAACGGATTTACCCGGAGTGGAAATGTAAATTTTTCAAATTCAGACAATAAGGTTAAAACATCATGGTGGACAAGGAATATTTCCTCCCCATTAGGTAGATTTCTGAAGGAAACATTTAATCCAGATCAGAAACCTGCCTCGCTCGATTCAAAAACCGGAAGTATTTCAGTTGTTGGTATAAAACTTTCGAGAAAGCCAGAGGTAAATAAAGAGATGGTGCTTAACCTCAAATTTCAGAAAGGGGATAACAGCATCAAATTGATAGAAGGAGAACGTTTGGCGTTTAATTCCGAAAACTGGGATAAACCTGCTTATGTTATTCTACAAGTCGATTCCAAACTGAATCGCTCCAGTGAGGCGATATTTAAAGGAACATCGGGAAATATACATCTGGCATGGAGTATGACTTTTATTATCCTGGCAATTTTATTTGCCTTATTTTCTTTTTATCACAGGATTATGCTGCCTTATCCTCCGTCGGACAAACCGGCACGCAGCAGTAAAAACCTTGCCGATGATTTCTTCCATACAATTGGTTCCTTCTTCATGAAAAAGGAAATTTGGGTTATCATTTCATTTCTGTTACTTTATCGCTTTGGTGAAGCACAACTTTTAAAAATGGCTTCTCCCTTTATGCTCGATCCACGTCAAATTGGAGGACTTGGGCTCACCACCGGCGAAGTAGGGTTAATTTATGGCACTTTTGGGATTTTAGCACTTACTGCAGGTGGTATACTGGGCGGATTAGCTGCTGCTACCAAAGGTTTTAAATATTGGTTATGGTGGATGGTTCTAGCCATTAACCTTCCTCATATAGCCTATGTTTACATGGCGTATGCGCAACCCGAAAATTATTTTATTATTGGATTGTGTGTTGTAGTGGAACAATTCTCTTATGGATTTGGATTTACAGCTTACATGCTTTACATGATTTACATATCGGAAGGGAAAAATAAAACAGCCCATTTTGCCATTGCTACCGGATTTATGGCATTAAGCATGATGATTCCGGGTATGTTTTCGGGATGGTTGCAGGAGACGATTGGCTATAAAAACTTTTTTGTTTGGGTAATGCTATGCATGATTCCAGGCATTATTCCGGTATTTTTTGTGAAGGTGAAGCCGGAGTTTGGGAAGAAAACAACGGCCCCGGAAACCTCATCTCCGGCCACTCTCCTTGATGAGAAGGGAGATGCTAAAGGGGACGGATGAGTTTTATTGTCATAGAGCCAAAGCCATATTAGGATTTGCTAGATTGCTTTAATGAAGGAGTTTTGATATTTGAGGCAAAATTTAACTGACGCTGAACAGATTTTATGTAAAGAATTAAGGGACAGGAAAGTTGAATTATGTAAATTTCGTCGTCAACATCCCTTATTGCAGTTCATAGTTGACTCTATTGTCATAAATTAAAAATGGTTATTGAAGTAGATGTTTGAAGCCGATGTAGCAAATTATCAAAAGCTCGATATATTACCGGTAAATTCTTTTAATATATTGTTACAACGTCCTTGGAATGGTAAAACAAGCTTTCTCTATCTCTTCAATAAAAAAGATAAATCAATTGTGAAATATGGAAATGCAAGTATAGCACTGGCCAAAGTGAGATGATTGTTAAAGCTGATATCGTAGAAATCAATTTTTACAAATTATGAGTTTCGTGAAAATACAATTACAAACATAAACCTATTAATAGAAGATGAAAGATATCGCTGCCGTTCAAACAATGGCTTTTCATGGGCATTCACCCGGGATAAGAAGTTATATTTCAATCAATTAGTTGTGTTTATAAGCAGAGGAGTAAAAAGTTTCCTACAGCGCGAACTGGATTCATTCTGAGAAAGAAAGGATAGTAAGTTTAAACTGCCGAAAAAAGACAGAGTACCACTTAAAGATTATTCTGAATTTGTTGACAAAGAAATCAAGGTCCTACGCACACCGAAAGTGTTCCGGTTTATTTTTAAGCGTCATGATAATCAACTATTTAACCTAAAATGAGTGAAAATGACTAGCTCAAAACCTATTACAATTTCGCAACGTTACCTGTCACTGGATGTATTTCGGGGAATTACGGTAGCTGCCATGATTCTGGTTAACAATCCCGGTAGTTGGGCTCATATTTATTCACCTTTGGAGCATTCCAAATGGCATGGTTGTACCCCAACCGATTTGGTCTTTCCTTTTTTTCTTTTTATAGCAGGCGTTTCAATGTTCTTTTCCTTTGCGAAATATAACTCAAATTTAAACCGTAATTCATTATTAAGAATTGGAAAGCGTACTCTGTTGATTTTTGCCATTGGTCTTTTTCTGAATTCGTTTCCACAATGGTCAGTTGATTTTTCAAAACTTAGAATATTAGGGGTACTCCAGCGGATTGCACTTGCTTATGGAATTGGTTCACTCATTGTTTTGGCTGCACCCAAAAAGTATCTACTTTATATTGCAGCTTCTATTTTATTGGTGTATTGGGGCATTTTGTATTTTTTCGGAAGCGCTGATCCATATAGTTTAGCCGGAAACGCCACCATCCCTTTTGACAGTGTTATTCTGGGAGTCAATCATCTTTATAAAGGTTTTGGCATTCCATTCGATCCGGAAGGACTTTTAAGTACAATTCCTGCGATAGGCACAGTAATTCTGGGATATATGGCTGGAGACCTTATCAGACAATCCGAAAAAACATCGGTTCATCTGAAGTTATGGTTTTGGGGAGCAATCGGGATTGCAGCAGGATTAATCTGGAATTTTGTATTGCCCATCAACAAGCCTTTGTGGACCGGTTCTTATGTTTTGTATACCGCCGGTTTGGCGTGCCTGGTTTTAGGTCTGTTAATACTGATCATTGATTTAAAAGGGTTTACCAAATGGACTTCTTTCTTTTTGGTGTTTGGATTGAACCCGCTCTTTATTTTTGCCTTATCAGGTTTATGGGCTAAAATATTTACGAGACTTATAAAAATTACTGCCCCCGAGGGAACTGAAATTAACGGATACAGCTGGGTTTATCAACACATTTTTCTGCCATGGGCCGGCGAACTCAATGGTTCCTTGTTATTTGCATTGTCGCATATTTTAGTTTTCTGGCTCATTTGTTTAATACTTTATAAAAAGAAAATATTTATCAAGGTTTAATAGCTATAAAAATTTAGGATTATGCGGTTACATCTCTTATTTGGTGTGATGTTTTTGGGATTTATATTTCAAAAACACAACGCTGATTGCCAGGATCTGGAATCATCTTATGTATGGAATCGTGACCAAATAATTGAAAATCTCACATTGCTGGAGAATCAAAACAATCTGATTCCGGTCAAACAATTAGATACACTTCATATCGCTGCTGTTTCCATGGGAGTGGGTTCCATTACACCTTTTCAGCAGATGCTGGCCAATTATGCTGGCATTAAATTTTTTCATCTTCCATTGAATTCTCCTGATTCGGTTTTATGGGCACTTTCAAAACAGCTTACTGCCTATAATCTTATCATCGTGGGGGTACATAATGTGCAACCTTTGGCTAAAAGTTTAATAAATTCCATTCAGGGAAAAAGCATTGTGGCAATATTCAACGATACAACATTTATTACTGAAGTTGATTTAAAGGCTGATGGACTCATACTAGCCAATCATAACGATGAATTAAGTCAGGAGTTAGCGGCTCAAATGATTTTTGGCGGGATAGGTGCTAAAGGTAAACTTTCAGCGGCTTTAGGCAAATATCCGGCAGGCTTTGGTTTTTTCATTGATCAACCCATCCGTTTGAGCTATTTTGTACCCGAAGCAGTGGGTATAAACTCAGTTTCATTAATGTTTAGCATCGATTCTATTGTAAACGATGCCATTCAACAACAAGCCTTCCCGGGTTGTAATATTCTGATTGCCAAAGAAGGGAAAGTAATATTTCACAAGACTTATGGATACCACACCTACGATAATATTATCCCTACCAGTAAAAACGATTTATACGACCTGGCCTCAGTTACAAAAGTGAGCAGTGCATTGCCTGCTATCATGAAACTGAACGAAGAAGGTAAAATCAAGCTCGACCAACATCTTTCAACCTATTGGCCCGACTGGGATAAACGATTATTTCACCGCTCCAATAAGGAAGACATAACAATAAGGGAGCTTTTGGCACATCAGGGAGGATTGATACCTTTTATTAATTTCTGGCAACAAACCCAAAAAAATGGGAAAGTAAAGACTAAATGGTACCGGGTGGAAGAAGAGGAGAACTTCAGTCACATGGTTGCTCCGGGAATGTTTATCAAAGACGATTTCAAAAAAAAAGTCTACAAAACTATTCGTCTCTCCAAACTAAAAGACCGGGGTAAATATGTTTACAGCGACTTGTTTTTTGTGATGACTCCTGAAATTATCAGTCGCATTTCAGGCGAAAACTACCTTCATTATTTGGATTCTTGTTTCTACAAACCATTAGGGGCTGGAACAATCACTTATTTACCTACACAAAAATTCTCCATCGACAGGATTGTTCCCACCGAAGACGATCGTTATTTCCGTAAAAGGCTGTTACAGGGTTCGGTTCACGACGAAGCTTCGGCAGTGCTGGGTGGAATATCGGGAAATGCCGGTTTATTTGCTACCGCCAACGATCTGGCTAAACTCCTTCAGATGTATCTTCAAATGGGCAGTTATGGCGGGGAACGCTTTTTAAAGGAAGAAACTTTAAAAGAATTTATACGTGTACAATATCCGCAGAATAACAACCGAAGGGGATTGGGTTTTGATAAACCGTTGTTAAACAACAGCACACTTACTTTGAAAGACTCCTATCCGTCGCCCGATGCCAGTGCTGAAAGTTTTGGTCATTCGGGTTATACCGGCACTTTTTTCTGGGTCGATCCTAAATACCAGTTGGTTTACATTATGCTGGCGAATCGGGTATACCCCAACCGCAGCCATACAAAACTTACGGAGTTAAGTATCAGAACAAAAGTTCAGCAGGCGATTTATAATGAGATAAAGATGAAAAGATGATCTTATAGAAGTTTAGTTACCTTTCTTCACTATTTTGATATGTTTTGCTGAGGTTTTTCGTGTGATAAGCATGGGAACTGCTACGCCCACTGCCAGTGCCATTAAGATGAATATTGCATTTAAACCGTTACTGATTGTACCCGTTAATATCTGGGTGTAATCGGGAGCATTTGGATTAGTTGAGAGATTGATCAATCCAAGGATAGCCTGATAGGCAAATACCCCCGGTACCATTGGTATAACTGCGGGAATAGAAAATACCAGGGGAGGTGCATGTTTATTATGAGATGCCTGTATACTTAAAACTCCAATAAGTGATGCTCCGGCCAGAGATGCCATCAATATGCTTGCGCCGGAATGTACCAGGTAAAGCCTTGTTACCCCACCCATGGCAGCCAGAATCGATACAATCAGTATAGTACGTGGCGGAACATTGAACAGAATGGCAAAGCCTAAAGCTGCCAGTCCAAACCAAATTCCTTTTTCTAAATAAAATAAATATTCCATATCAAAACCTGTAAATTGCCATAGCACCCAATAATCCTAAAGCGATGGCAAAAGCTATCATCAAGCCATTAATACCCCGAACCGTTCCATTTAATATATTGCCATCGATTAAATCGGAAAAAGAATTGATGAGCGGTACTCCTGGAACCAAAAACAAAACGGATGCTGTGAAGGCATGTTCCATACCTTCACCAAAACCAAACTTCCTGAAAAATCCTGAGATCATAGATGCCGTGAATGAAGCAAAAAATACACACAAGTAAGGGTTAAACTCCAGCTTGACGGATTCCTGACGAACGAACAATCCCGCAAAAGTAGCGAAAAAAGCTACCAGCATCTCAACATAACTACCATCGAATAAGCGGCAGAATGCTGCACCGGAAAGGCTTACCAAAGCTAAAACAAGTAACCGGGGATAAGGCGGAAGAGCTTTTAATCGGGTTATTTCGCTTTTGATCTGCGAAATTGTCCAGTTTTCTTCCACAACCCGCCAGCTCATGCGACTTATGCCCGATACAATTTTAAAATTTACCCCATGAGGTGAAGTGCGTTTCAAACTATTAAAAAACTCTTGCTTTCCGTCATGGCTCAAGGCGAGGGTGATAGCCCTGTTGGTAATCAGCATTTCGGTGTTATATCCAAAAGCTTCCGATACACGGTTAACTGTAACCCGCACCCGATTTGTGGTTGCACCCGAACTCATAAGCAGGGTTCCAATTTCGAGCAATATAGTGCCAAGCTCCTTAATATCGTAGGCTGCTTCTGTCTTCAAGTTTTTTATTTTTAAGGTACAAAAGTATAAAATTTTGGCGTGTACCCCTCAAATTTGCACATGCAGGTACCTTTGAATTTTCTTTTTAGACATTTTAATTTTGTCGCCACTTAAACAGCCGGTTACATAGAGTCCCTATGGCTATCGGGACACGGAGGATTCATAGAGAACCACAGAGTGATATTTACAGAACTAAGGGAAAAATAAAAAGTATCTGTATTCAGCTCCATTAGGAGCGAAATATTGGTAGAAATGAATATGAAAAGAGTTTTTACGGCGTACTTTTAGCTAATCAGGAGCATTTCCCTAATCTTCGCCGCTAAAGGTAGTCTCTTAAGACAAATCCACTATATTGAATTTTATGTGTTTATTTCCTTTTTAATAATGTTTATCTTCGTTGTTACCGATTTTATTTTCGATCATGGGCCAAAAACTAAAACTAAAACTTCATTTTCAAATTTTAATAGCTTTAATCCTAGGATTTGGGTTTGGCTACTTTTTACCGGAATGGACCACCTATACCAATTGGGCAGGAATCATATTCCTTCGGCTATTAAATATGATTGTAATTCCCCTGATATTATGCTCCATTATTTTGGGTGTTTCTTCATTAAGCAAATCGGAAAATATGAGCAAACTTACCATGAAAACCATGGTTTTTTATTTGCTTACCACTATACTGGCTATTACCACAGGTTTTATCCTGGTAACTTTATTTAAACCAGGTGAAGGGGTCGCGCTAAAGATTTCAGAAAACGCTGAAAGTATTACCATTACAACCACAAAATTAAGTGATATCCTTTACAATATTGTTCCTAAAAACATTTTTGAATCTTTATCACAGGGACAGTTATTGCCAATAATCTTTTTTGCCTTTATTTTCGGATATTTCCTAACGAAAATAAAAAACAATAACCAGTTAATTATTCAAAACTTTCTGGAATCGTTTCTGGAAGTGATTATGAAAATTACTTTATTTGTCATTAAACTGGCTCCTATAGGTGTTTTCAGCATAACATCCACGGAAATAGCACGGCAGGCTCTGCTTGGCAATAACGTAAACGATCTTATGCAAAGGCTGGGATGGTATGTATTGATCGTTATTGCAGGCATACTTTTTCACGGGTTAATAACCTTATCGCTCCTTCTTAAGTTTGTTGCCAGGGTAAACCCTCTGAAGCACCTGAAAAACATGGCAACACCTTTGGTGACAGCTTTCTCCACATCGTCAACCAATGCCACTCTGCCCATTACCATGAAAGCTGTTGAAGAAAATGATGGTGTTTCTTCGCAGATTGTAAGATTTACAGTTCCCTTGGGCGCTACTATCAATATGAACGGCACTGCTCTCTATGAATGTGTGGCTGTAATTTTTATTGCCCAGGTTTATGGGATTCACCTTACATTGACTCAGCAAATATTGGTAGTGTTTACCTCACTACTGGCGGCTATCGGTTCAGCGGGCATTCCGATGGCTGGAATCGTTATGATGGTGGTAATTCTTAAAACTGTCGGTCTTCCGCTAGAAAGCATTGGACTGATCCTGCCGGTGGATCGTTTGTTGGATATGTTTCGTACTTCCTTAAATACTTACGGAGATACATGCGCCGCAGTAGTAATCGCAAAATCAGAAGGTGAAAAATTAAAAATATAAATTGCAGGTTCGTTTCATTAGGAATCATTTCTTCCGACGATTCATTCTGGATTTCCGATATAATTCCTACCTACTCTTACTTACTTGTTGATCAACCCGACAATTTTTACCTCGAAAAATCTACCGGTTTAAGCACTGTAATGGGAGTTACTGCTATAGCGGGTATAATGGTTCGTCTTGCAATTATTCCCGATCAGAAAGTAGTTGATCAATAAATATTACAGCTTAGAAAGCTTTTCCCCGGCAATTTCAAGTGTATGGTCGTCTTTGGCAAAGCAAAAGCGCAATATTTTAAAATCATTATTCTGGTGATAAAATTGTGAAACAGGAATGGAAGCAATACCTATTTCCCTGGTAAGCCTTACTGCAAAATCATAATCATTTTCATGGGTAATCTCAGCAAACGAAAGGTTTTGAAAATAACTTCCATGCGACGGTATAAATTTAAACCGCGAATGCTGAACCATGTGTAGGAACTTATCTCGTTTGTTCTCAAAAAAACCAGAAAGAGTGGTGTAGTTCTCCGGTTTTTTTAAGAATTCTGCAATTGCCATCTGAACCGGGGTAATAGTGCAAAAAGTAAGATACTGATGAATTTTTCGGAATTCTGTAGTCAGATCCTTAGGAGCAAGTACATAACCTACTTTCCAACCCGTAACATGAAAAGTTTTACCAAAGGAACTGCAGATAAAACTTCTTTCTTTCAAAATGGGATGCGACATTAGAGAATGGTGCTTCTCCCCATCGAAAATAATGTGTTCGTATACTTCATCACTTACAATGAATATATTTGAATTCTCAACTATTCCTGCTAATTCAAATAAATCAGCCTTGCTTAAAATTGTTCCAGCTGGATTTTGTGGCGAATTGATAATGATCAGTTTTGTTTTTCCGGTAATTTTTGATTTCACTTCCTGCCAGTCAATTTTAAAATATGGAGGTTTAAGTGTTACATAAACCGGAATTCCACCGTTAAGCTCAATGGCAGGAACATAACTATCGTAAGCTGGTTCAAAAACAATTACTTCATCGCCAGCATTCACTACTGCCGAAATAGAAGCAAATAAAGCTTCAGTTGCTCCGGAGGTAATTGTTATTTCAATATCCGGGTTATAATTTGTTTGGTAAATAGTCGATACCTTTTGAGCAATGGCTTCACGTAAAGCCATAACTCCTATCATGGGTGCATACTGATTATAACCTTCCTTCATGAAACGGTTCACAAGCTCGATTAACTCGGGCGAAGCTGCAAAATTTGGAAACCCCTGCGAAAGATTGATGGCATTATGATCGGCAGCCAATTTGGACATTATGGTAAAAATAGTGGTTCCTACATTTGGAAGACGGGAAATAATTTCAGGAGAAGGAGACATTTGAAAAAGATTATTAAGATGTACTAATCAGGCAAAGATAACTTTCTATAAAATTGAAAATAAGAACACTTATATTTAACAATAATTGCGAAATTTTTGCAAAGAAATTTTCCCATTTTCATCTTCTGTAAAAGACATTATCTTATTTTTATCCACATTAATGTTTCAAACTTAAAATAACAATCATGATGAAAATAAAATCATTTCTATTTTCAATTCTTGCCATTTCAATTGTCTTTTCTGCATCCGCCCAGAAGACAAGTGCCAAATTAATTGAAAAAGTTAACCGAAAAGGTAATGAAGTCGTTATTCCTTATGAAAAATATCAATTACCAAATGGTTTGGTAGTAATTCTGCACGAAGATCATTCTGATCCTCTTATTCATGTTGATGTTACCTATCATGTAGGTTCAGCCCGGGAAGAAGTCGGTAAATCTGGTTTTGCTCATTTCTTTGAACACATGATGTTTCAGGGTTCGGATAATGTGGCCGATGAAGAGCATTTTAAAATGGTTACTGAATCGGGTGGAACACTGAACGGAAGTACCAATCGTGATCGCACCAATTATTTTGAAACAGTGCCTGCAAACCAGCTCGAACGTATGTTGTGGCTCGAAGCTGATCGCATGGGTTTTTTGCTGAATGCAGTTACCCAGCAAAAATTCGAAGTTCAACGTTCAACTGTAATTAACGAACGTGGCCAAAATTATGATAACCGTCCATATGGTCTTGTGCAGGAATATATTTCCAGAAATCTGTATCCCTACGGTCATCCATATTCATGGCTAACCATTGGGTATGTGGAAGAGCTTAACAAGGTAAATGCCGAAGATCTTAAGAACTTTTTTCTGCGCTGGTATGGCCCAAATAATGCCGCACTCACCATTGGTGGCGACATTGATGTAAATCAAACACTGGTGTGGGTCGAAAAATATTTTGGATCAATTCCGGCAGGCAAAGAAGTTACAAACACAAAAATTCCGGCACCTGTTTTAAGCAGCGACCGCTATATTTCATATACTGATAACTATGCCAAACTTCCCTTAGTTTCCATAACATACACCGGTGTGCCCTCTTTTCATAAAGATGAAGCTGCTTTAGATATCCTTTGTGGCATTATCGGACAAGGAAACAATTCAATTCTTTACAAAAATCTTGTGAAGACACGCAAAGCTATGCAAGCATCCATGAGGAATCCAACCTCTGAATTGTCGGGTGAATTATCAATCCAGGTGGTACCTTATCCTGATCAATTATTGTCGGATATTAAAAAACTGGTCGACGAATCGTTGGTTGAATTTGAAACCAAAGGAGTATCGGACGAAGATCTTGCCCGTTTCAAAGGCGAATCAGAAGCTCAGTTTATCAATTCCCTTTCAGGGGTAAGCGGAAAAGTTTCTACATTGGCGCACTTCCAAACCATTACCGGAAATCCCAATCATTTGCAAAAGGAACTCCGTGCTATTCAGTCGGTTTCCAGGGAAGATGTAATGAGGGTATTTAACCAATATGTGAAAGGCAAACCTTCTGTAATTCTAAGTGTATTAACCAAAGGAAAAGAATTGAAACCAGTAGATGTTGATAATTATACTTTAGACAAAAAAGATTACAAAGCTCCTGATTACGGTTACAATGGTTTAGCATATAAGAAGCCAAGCGACAACTTTGACCGGAAAGTAAAACCTGGCAGCAGCGGTGCCAATCCAATTGTAAAGGTTCCCCCGTTTTGGACCGCACAAAGCACTAATGGCGTAAAAATGATCGGAACATTTAACAACGAAATACCATCGGTTACTATTTCACTTTCAATTGAAGGTGGTGGTTTGTTTTCAGCAAACGATACTTCAAAAGCCGGATTGGCTAATCTTGTTGCCCGCATGTTAAACGAGGACACACAAAATTATACGTCAGAACAATTCAGTGCCGGGCTACAAAAACTGGGAAGTACAATTGGAGTTTTTGCATCCGATGATGAAATCTCCATTGAGGTTACTTCCCTGACTAAGAATATCAGTGCAACAATGAAATTACTTGAGGAACGTCTGTTAAGATCAAAATTTACACCCGAAGCATTTGAGCGTATCAAAAAGCAGGTTATTGAAAGTCTTCGCAACGCTAAAACACAGCCTGCCCAGGTTGCTTCCGATGTTTTCTATAAAATACTTTACGGTCAGGACAATGTTAGGGCATATGGAACAGCCGGATTAGAGCGCACGGTATCCAATATTACTCTTGACGATGTTAAGGCTTACTACAACAATTATTTTACTCCTTCTCTGGCAACAGTAGTTGTTGTTGGTGATCTCAAAGAGGTTGAAGCCCTCAAAGAACTTGCATTTCTTGACAAATGGCCAAAAAAAGAAGTTGCTGTTCCTTTGCCTGTAAATGGAAAACCAGTTGAAAAAACTAAACTCTATCTGGTTGATATCCCAAAAGCAGCACAATCTCAAATCCGATTTGGATATTTAACAGGATTAACCTACGATGCCACCGATGTATATTATCGTTTAGGGTTAGCCAATTACATTTTAGGTGGTGCTTTCAACAGCCGCATTAACCTTAATCTCCGTGAAGCCAAAGCATGGACTTATGGTGCCCGTTCTTCGTTTTCATCCGGAAAATATACAGGCGATTTCATTGCCAGTGCCGGTATAAAAAGTAATGCTTCTGACAGTGCTGTGGTAGAATTTGTAAAGGAAATCAGCAATTATGCTGAAAAAGGCATTATGGCCGATGAACTTGATTTTACAAAAGTATCCATTGGCCAAAGCGATGCACGCCGTTATGAGACTAATCCACAAAAAGCATTGTTTCTGTCTAGGATTTTAAAATATAATCTAAATGCCAATTTTGCCGATGAACAGAATAAAATTTTAAAGGAAATGAAAGCCGAAGAGCTGAATTCCCTGGCAAAAAAGTACCTCGACGTAAATAAAATGGCTATACTGGTAGTTGGCGATAAATCAACAATTTTGCCCGGCTTGCAAAAACTGGGATATGAAATTGTGGAACTGGATACTGACGGAAAGAAGAAATCGTTATAATTTCAAAACAGATGATTTGAATTCAAAAAGGCTGTCTCAAAAGTTAAAAAGGCTTCGACTAAGTTCAGCCTGATGCCTGAAAGTCAATTGTTTGTCATATTGATCGTAATACTTAGCCAAGTCGAAGTGCGAAATATGGCAAATAATTGACTTTTGAGACTGTTTCTTTGTTTAAACTAATATATACAGATTTTAATAATCGAATAGTAGCTTAATTCTATCTACATACTACTATTGACTTTCGACCATCTACTATGGACTATCAAATCGTCTCCCTGTAATATTTGTCGTAAATTTCGCGGTTACGCTCCAGAAGATCAATACAGTACTTATAAGCCATCGAATCGTCTTTTTCTTTCACGGCTTCAATTATATTTAACTGAAACTTTAAGGTATATTCTTTTTCACCTTCAATATTCCCATAAATGATATTGCGCATTCTGGGCAGAAGTGAATAAATAGGTTCCATGGTAATAATCACGATGGGGTTTCCTGTTGCTTTTGCCATATTCATATGGAAACGATTAATCATATCGGCTTCAAGCTGTGTATTGTCCGGATCGCATCGTTCAAGGTCGTTATAGTTTTCAATTAATATTTTAATATCGTCTTCATTTCGGTTTTTGGCAGCCAACTTAGCAATTTCCGGTTCAAATATCCTTCTCACTTCAATAATCTGCATAATTAGGTTGGAGTCGAACCTCAAATCGTAATAAAGGTTTAAAGATTTTATAGCATCCTCAATTCGTATTTCGGTAACATACATACCGCTTCCTTTTTTAATCTCAATTAATCCCCTTGCACTTAAACGACGTAAAGCTTCCCTTAAGGCTGTTCTGCTAACAGCAAATTTAGCGCATAACTCTTTTTCAGATGGCAGTTTAGCACCATTTAACAATTTTTTTTGCCTGATGGCTTCTTCTATCTTCCGCTCTATCTTTTGACTTAGAGTTTGTGTAGTTCCTATTTTCTCGAAAATTTCGTCCATTAACTATTTATTCTGAAAAATTTTGTAAAGTTACATCCTTTTTAGATACAGCCACGAATATTCCTGCAAGCGATTATTTGCATTATTTTCAAAGTCAGTTTTAACCTGCTTATATATCATAAGAATTGGAAACCTTTTTTTCCTCAATCTCTTCTTCAATTAAAAGATCGCTATAATAAATAATTTTCCAATTTCCATTAAAATCTTCAACCAAAGCTGAAAGAGACTCAACCCAGTCGCCCGAATTCATATAAACCAGGTCTCCATATTGGGTTATTGCCGGATGATGGATGTGACCGCAAATAACACCACTGCAATTTTTTGATTTTGCAAGGTCCACGAGTTCCTTTTCAAAGTCGGATATGTATGAAACTGCAGATTTTACTTTCTGTTTAACATACTGGGAAAGTGAAAAATAAGGTAATCCTTTTTTAATCCGTCGGTTATTATAAATTTTATTTACCCATAAAAGAAATGTGTATCCAATATCGCCCAACTTTGCCAACCAACGAAGGTTGGTAGTTATGGTATCAAAAATATCGCCATGGATTACAAAAAATTTCTTTCCGCCACTATAATGATAATGTTCATTTACAAGCGATAACCTGTTAAATTCCAAAGGTAGCAAGTTGTCTAGAAAGTCATCGTGATTGCCTCTAACATATATGATATCTATTTCAGATTTGTCAAGCATTTTTAAAATGACCCGGAAAAAACGGGTATGTTTTTTCCTCCACTTGCTACCCTTTTGCAATTGCCAGCCATCAATGATATCTCCATTCAAAATAAGTTTTTCGCAGGTATTGGTTTTAAGAAAACGTACTACCTCCTTTGCCTTAGAATTTTTTGTTCCTAAATGAATATCAGAAATTACAATTGTTTTGTAGTGGTTGCTTTTTAACATTTCTTTTTATTACAAATAAAATATTTTTAGTTTTCTAAACTGTTAATATAAAGTTAACAAATTTTAAACACCTTCAAAATAACAAAATTTCTACTTTTAAGGAAGTGTTGGTGTTGATTTGTTTGAAATAATTAATTTAGCACAACTTAAATTTAATACTGTGGCAGAAAAAGAAAAAATAGCATTTATCATCAATCCAAAATCGGGTACAACAAGTAAAAAAAATATTCCTGATTTGGCATTAGAGGCTTTAAATCTAAAAAAATATGAACCTATTTTCTATTTTACCCGCGAAGCAGGACATGCCACAAGTCTTGCAGAAAAATGTCTTAGCAATGGTATTACAAAAGTAATAGCCGTGGGTGGCGATGGTACTGTAAATGAAGTTGCTAAAGTGTTAATAAAAAGTAAAGCAGCTCTGGGGATTATCCCGGGAGGATCGGGCAATGGTCTTGCACGTTATCTTGGCATTCCTCTTAAAACATTTGATGCCATTGCCATGCTGAATAATTATTCAGAGTCGTCAATCGACTATGGTACAATAAACGATCAACCATTCTTCTGTACCTGCGGTGTGGGTTTCGATGCCCACATTGGCAATAAGTTTGCGCAGAGCAAGACAAGAGGGTTTTATACATATGTAAAGGAAACCATCTATGCTTTTTTCCATTATCAGCCCAAAAAATATAAAATTAAAATAGATGGTCAAAAATTAAAAAGCCAGGCATTTATGGTTACTGTTGCCAATGCCGGACAATATGGGAACGATGTTTATATTTCTCCTTCGGCCGATATACGCGATGGATTGCTTGACGTATGTATTCTCTCCCCTTTCCCGAAAATGAAAGCTTTTGGCTTGGGATTACGACTTTTTAAGCGCACAATAGATAAAAGTGAGTATGTTGAAGTGATAAAAGGCAAAAAAATAAGTATAACCCGCAAAAAGAAAGGTGACGTGCATTTAGACGGCGAACCTGCTATGATGGGTAAAAAAATTAAAATAAAAATTGAACCTTTGGGGTTGAAAGTGTTGATACCACATCAGAAAAATTAGACTAATATAATAAATGCTTTTCAACCCTCTTTTTATATGCTTCGATACCATTGTTCCAGATACCTATTATTGAATTTACCTGAAAGCTCTTAGAAAATTCCATTCTCACCTTATCAGTACCACATACTTTATCGAACATGCTTAGCCTGGTTGAGTCGCACAATTCAAATACATTTTTTGAAGGCCAAAGTTTATGACTCTCCTGTAAAATGTAAAACTGGATAAGCGAAAGTGGCGCCTTTTTATAATCAGTAATGTGAATTTGCACTCCATGTACCATCTCTCCTTTTGAAGTGCTGTAAAAAGGTTTGTAATGAACCGTCCGAAATAATAAACCCGGAATATTCAAAGCATTTAAATTGTCAGTTAGGCTGTCTGCATTTATCCAGGGAGCAGCAACCAGTTGAAACGGTAATGTATATCCAACACCAATGTTCATAACATACAATTCGCCTAATATCCCTGTTGCAGGATAAAAGTATGGTGTGTGAGGATGCGGAATATGCGGGGACGATGGAACCCACGGTAATCCTGTTTCTTCAAAATTCATGGAACGTTTCCAACCTTTCATAGGAATAACCTTCAACTTACATTTCTTCTTTCCGGAAAGCATTCCTTCTTCATTTAAAAAGATAGCAAGTTCTCCAACCGTTAACCCATGTATATAAGGAATAGGATATAGACTCACAAACGAAAAAAAGCCTGGCTCTGCCAATGGACCTTCCATCTTCAGACCTCCAAGCGGATTGGGGCGGTCGAGTACCATAAATTCTATATTATTTTCGGCAGCAGCTTCCATTGCAAGCCCTAAGGTGCTGATGTAAGTGTACGACCTCGATCCTATATCTTGTATATCATAAACAAGCATATCAATACCTTTTAGCATTTCAGATGAAGGTTTTCGGTTAGGACCATAAATACTATAAACTGGAAGATTTGTTTTTGCATCAGTATAAGAAGCTACATATTCACCAGCCAAAAAATCTCCTCTCACACCATGTTCAGGGCTAAACAATGCTACAAGTTTGATATTTTTATTCTGAAAAAAAATGTCGACATTCGATCGTAATTCCTTATCTACTCCCGTCGGATTGGTTATTAATCCTATTCTTTTATTTTCAATATCTTTAAAATTGTGTTCATTTATAATTTGTAAACCTGTTCTAACCTGTGCTTGTAAAACAGTTAGGCAAAAAAATAAAAAGGTTATCGAAAAAAATAATTTCATAGAAGAACCAGGTTAAAATGCTTTATAATTAAGGAAAGAATAAATTTATAACATAAATACAACGTTCGATGTCCTATTTTAATCTAAGAATATTCAAAGATAAGTTTTACAGTTGGTAATGACAAAATACTCATTAATATGTAGTTGAAAAGAATGGGTTTAATGGAAAAAGAATTAGCATCTTTGTATCTCAGTAGCTAAGCTTATAACTTAAAATGGAATCAAAAAAAATCAAACATTTATATTATAAACTTAAACAAGAGAGCTTTAAGTCTCCTGTATTTACCTCAGCTATATATCGGCTTGCCAAAGGTACCGATGCCAGTTTTTACCGGTTGGTACCTGAAATGGTAGTGCAGGTAAATGATGAGGAAGAGCTGCAGTTAATTGTGAAATTATGCAGCGAAACTTTTATACCCCTTACTATCAGAGCCGGAGGAACAAGCCTTAGCGGACAAACCATAACCGATTCGGTACTGGTGGAATTAGGTCCCGGATTTTCAAAACACCACATTACCAATAATGGTCAATCTGCCTCTTTTCAGCCAGGAGTAAGAGGAGGATATGCCAATGCGCTATTATCCAAATATGGACGAAAAATCGGACCCAGTCCAGCCTCAATCAATTCGGCAAAAATAGGGGGAATTGTAGCCAATAACGCCAGTGGAGCAAGCTATGGTATTGCAACCAACAGCTATAATACTGTGAGTGGAATGAGAATTGTATTTGCCGATGGCTCCATTCTTAATACATCAAGCCACGAAAGCCGCAAGGAATTTAAAATTACACATAAATCCCTTATTTCAAAAATTCAAGCCATACGTGAATATATTTTAGGGAACATTGAAGTAGCAAAGAAAATCAGGTCAAAATACAAACTTAAAAATACTTGTGGTTATGGTATGAATTCGTTTCTCGATTACGAGGATCCTATTGATATAATTTCCCACCTGATGATTGGTTCCGAAGGTACATTAGGTCTCCTTTCAGAAGTGACCTTCGACACAGTGGAAGACAATCCGCTAAAAGCTTGTTCATTGCTTTTCTTTCCCGATATCCGCACTGCCACTAAGGCTATATTGCCACTCAGGGAATGTAAAGTAAGTGCAGCCGAGTTAATGGATCGCAACGCCTTACGGTCAGTCGAAAACAATGCAGGAATGCCGGAGCTTATTAAGCATTTGGCCAATAATGCTGCAGCATTGCTTATCGAAACATCTGCCGGAGAAGAAAATGATCTGATAAATCAAATTCTCGAAATAAGGAATAAATTAAAACATATACCTACCTTATTTCCCATTTCGTTTACCCGCGATAAAAAAGAATTTGCAGCAATATGGAAAGTCAGAAAGGGCTTATTTACCTCCGCCGCCGCAGCCCGGCCAAAAGGGACTGCTTGTATTATCGAAGATGTAGCCTTTTCCGGCGAGCTGCTGGGCGATGCCATCAGTGCACTTCAGGAGTTATTAATCAACCATACATATGAGAATACAGTTATATGGGGCCACTTACTCGATGGAAATGTCCATTTTTTAATTTCGCCTGATTTTGGTCAAGCTAGGCAATTAGAAAATTACAAGCACTTTATGCATCAGTTATCAGTGCTGGTTGTTGAAGATTTTAATGGAAGTCTTAAAGCAGAGCATGGTACTGGTCGCAATATGGCTGCCTTTGTAGAGTTCGAGTGGGGAGAAGAAATTTATGGATTGATGAAGCAAATAAAGCAAGCATTTGATCCTGAAAACATTCTGAATCCTGGTGTTCTTATTAATGATGATTCAGAGATATATGCCAAAAATATCAAACCATTTCAGCAGGTAAATCAAATAATAGACGACTGTATTGAGTGTGGTTTTTGTGAAAGCCATTGCCCATCCAAAGAAATTACCTTAACCCCTCGACAGAGAATTGTTGTTTATCGCGAAATGACGCGATTGTTGAAAACAGGCTCAGGGAAAAAGTTAAAAGAACTTTCGTCCGATTACAATTATCACGGAATAGAATCGTGTGCCACTGATGGACTATGTGCTGTTGATTGTCCCGTTGGTATAAATACAGGAACCCTGATGAAAGAGCTTCGATTTGAACAAAAAGGGAAGTTTTCATCATTCATTGCTACCTTTGTTGCCAGTCATTTTGGCGCGGTAGTTTCATTTGTAAGAATAATCTTACGATTTGTTAATTTCGCTCAAAGTATTTTTCCCACCGGAATAATCAAAACTATAGCAAAAGCATTACATAAGGTTTCCGGCCGGGCAATTCCTTTGTGGAACGAATTTATGCCCAAACAAGCACCTAAAATAAACTTAAAAACAACTGCAAATTACTCACAACCTTCGGTAGTTTATTTCCCGGCATGTATTAACCGCATGTTTGGAACATCTAAGGATTATGATGATGTAGCTGTTGTTAAAAAAACAGAACAACTACTGCAAAAAGCAGGATACAATATCATTTATCCCGAAAATCTTAATAGTCTTTGCTGCGGAATGGCTTTTGACAGTAAAGGATTTAAAATACAGGGATTGTCCAAACTAAAAGAACTTGAAAAAGCCTTGCTGGTAGCTTCCCGGGATGGTAAATTTCCGGTATTGTGCGAAATGAGCCCATGTCTCTATCGTATGAAAAGTTTAATGGACAAAAGAATTCAACTCTTCGAACCCGTAGAGTTCACCCTAACCTTTCTGACCAAAGAGCTTATTTTCAATAAACTTCCCATTGCAGTAGCAATACATAGCACATGCAGCAATACCAAAATGGGTTTGGATGAACAACTATATAAACTGGCCGAAATGTGTGCCGAAAAAGTATCAAAACCCAATAAAACTGAATGTTGCGGCTGGGCTGGCGATAAAGGGTTTAATTTACCGGAACTTAATAAAAGTGCCTTGAAATATTTGCCCGAAGAATTAGAGACAAATATTAAAGCTGGTTACAGTACCAGTAGAACATGCGAAATAGGCTTAACCCTGCATGGAGGTATATCTTATAAATCAATATTTTATCTGGTGGATAAAGCTACAATACCAAGATGAAAGCTTTCTCTTAATCAATTAATTAAAAACCTTATTTCTTTCATAAACCTTAGTAACATTGCGTTTACTTTGAATACCAACCTTATTACCTTATATTATGAATGCGAATTGAGGGCATTCTAAAAATTAAATGGGGAGCCTCGCATGTCAATGCTAGATTGAAAAAAATCCAGAATTCCCATCTATTTAATTAAACTGAATATAAACTATAGCCGTTAGATGATTTTTCTTGAAAAAAGAGAAAAATATCTCAACTTTTTTAAAATATTTGCGTATCGGAATGCATTGAGAAAATTTATGTATTGCTTGGTGCTGTTGGTTTTTGGGGACTGCTGAAAATTGTATTTTTAACCTCTATGCTCCTTTACAGAAAGTGCAAATTTTTGTGCTACTGAAAGATAAATGATTTCTCAACAAACCTTGACTATTTATAGGAAAGCTTGATTTATAAATTTTTAATTGTAGATCAACACAAGACTTTATCGATTATGAAAAAATTTTCAATATCACTTTTTTTCTTTATTTCTATATATACCGTATCTGCTCAACTACCCGACCGAACTTTTCTAATCCAGAAAATAGATTCGTTCGTAAATAAATCATTCACTTCAGATAAACCAGGCGGAGCTATTGCAATTGTATCGGGTCAGAATGTAATCTATCAGAAACCCTTTGGTAGGATGAGTATGGAGTATGAATTACCAAATACGTCGCATACATTATTCAATCTCGCTTCAGTTTCAAAACACTTTACTGCCTTTTGTATTTTATTGCTCGAAAGAGAAGGCAAACTCAAACTCGATGATGATATCCATAATTATCTTCCAAACCTTCCCGTATATAAATACAAGGTTACAATCCGTCAACTTATTCATCATACAAGCGGAATAGCTTCATCAGATAATCTAAGGCTTTTTGCCGGAATAGCTTTTGAAGCTCCCTGGGATGCAGATGATGAACTGGAAATAATTTCCCGTTACCACCAACTCAACTATATTCCTAACAACGAAGGAAATTATTCTAATTCCGGATATTTTCTATTAGCCAAAATTATTGAAAAAGTTAGTGGGAAAAGTTTCTCCGGCTACATAACCGAAAACGTTTTCAAACCCCTTGGAATGAAGGAATCGTTTATTTACGACAAGCCCGGAAAGGTATTTTATGGAAAAGCAAATGGATACAAAAAAGAAAACACCGCTTATATTAAAATGAATACTGACGGAGAATCGGTTTATGGTTCGACAAACTTATACACCAGTTTAAACGATATAACCCTTTGGATGCAAAACCTTTTAAATCCTAAAGTAGGTGATAAAGAAATGATTTCCTGTTTGTTTAAGCCAACACATACAACAAACGATGGAGATACACTTTATTATTCTTATGGATTAAATCTCAAAAAATACAAAGGGCTTAAACTGGCTAATCATGGCGGATATGCTATGGGTTTCAGATCAGAGATTATGTTTTTCCCCGATGATAACCTGGCAATAGTTACCATGTGCAATAACGAAAGTATTGACAACTGGAACCTTGCTACTGAAATAACTGATTTATACTTAAATAACAGGCACATACAGAAAAAGTCAAAAGAAAGAAAAGAAATCAGGATTTCGGAAGTTGTTTTAAAAAACTATGCTGGTTGCTATAGAATGCCTGACGGCCGGAAATTCAATTTCGAATTAAATAATGATACCCTTTTATTTGTTACTCCGGGTGAACGCAAATACATAATGCGTGCCGAAAGTGAAACTGAATTTTTTGTTCAGGAATTCGATGCTCAATGTAGTTTTGAAATTGGGAGCGATGGTAAATGTGAAGAAATTACCTGGCAACAAAATGACAGTAAACCTAAAGGTCGAAGAATGGAAAACGTATCCAATCTTTCAAACGAAGCTTTAAAAAAATTTGCTGGGAATTATTTCAACGATCCCCTGGATGTAACTTATCCCATTATCATAAAAGGCAAGGATTTATTTATGGTGATTCCTAAAACATTTCATACTTATTTTGGAATGGATAGGGAAATCCCGTTGGATTATATCGAAAAAGATAAATTTTATACTGAAGAGCTTGGATTTGTTGAATTTACCAGAAATTCCAACCATAATATCAATGGTTTCCGGATTATGGACTTTGGTAGGGTTAAAAATGTAGAATTTAGAAAGAAAAGTTAAAAACTTAAACTTTTAACCAAAGTCATTTTGTGAAGAGCTTATTTCTGCTTTTTACATCCAAAGACCGGATCCATAAGCAAATGTTAGCTGGTGGACGATGGGCAGCCAACTCGTCACCCATATATTGCATAAACGGATGTACGTAAGAAAAAAACATTTTATAAGCTTTGCATAAATAGTTTAGTCCTGGTTCTCCATTTTCCGATTTTTCAAAACGATGTTTCGGGCATTCACCATGACAGGCAAACCGATAATCGCAATTTAAACATTCAGGGGGAAGAGAAGTAAGTTTATGATTGCCAAACTCAAACTGTTTATCACTGCTAAGCATATCAATGAGTGAAGTTTTTGAAATGTTCCCCAGATAATACTCCGGATAAACATAATGATCGCACGCAAAAACATCCCCATTATGTTCTATGGCAATAGCATTTCCGCATGTTTCACCAAACACACACAAACCGGGATTCACTCCAACCCAGTTGGCCAATGTAACATCAAACATCTGAACAAATATTTTTCCTACATCTATTTGAACCCATTGGTTGAATATTGTAATTAAAAAACTACCGTAATCTTCGGGCAAAACCGACCATTCCGTTACATTTGCTTCTCCTTTATATGAGTCATTTACCAGTCGCAACCCGGAGCCGTTAATATCCGAACATCTTTCAACTACCGGCAAAAATTGAATAAAGCCACTGCCAATCAACTTTAAAAAATTATAGATCTCAAGAGGATACCTTGAATTATATCGATTTACAACCGTTAGCGTATTGAAATCGACATTATGTTTCTTCAATAATTCAATACCGTGCATTACATCGGTAAAAGTATTTTCACCGTTTTTATAGATCCTGAATTTATTATGGATTTCTTCCGGCCCATCGATTGAAATGCCCACTAAAAAATTGTAATATTTAAAAAACTGGCACCACTCATCATTAAGCCGGGTACCATTTGTTTGTATGGAGTTTTCTATTTTCTTTTCCCCGGCATATTTATCCTGGAGCTTTACAATCTTTCTAAAATAATCAATCCCTAGAAGACAAGGTTCTCCTCCCTGCCATATAAAACTAACAACCGGAACCTGCTGCGATTGAATATAATCTTTAATGAAATTCTCAAGAATGTCATCTTCCATGCGAAAGTTGGTAGCATGCTGAAAAAGTTTTTGCTTTTCGAGATAATAACAATAGGTACAGTTCAGGTTGCATAAAGGTCCGGTAGGCTTTACCATAGCACTGAAAGCGACAGGCCTATTCAAGAAAAGATTCATATTCTTACTTTCGGATAATATACGACTTGATTTTCGGCCTGCTGTCCGTTAACATATGGATACACAGCAATCGATCCAATGATGCTGTAGTAAAGCTTTACATTCATTTATTAAATTATTAGATCAACTAATGTAATATAAATCTTTATATCAACTATAAATCTGAAGCCTTTTCCCGTAATTTTTCTACCACATAATATGCTGCCGGACAAACTGTAGTATTTTTCAATGTTAAATCCAGAATCTGGTAAAACCGGGTGCGGTCGGTATGCGGATATTCACGGCAGGCTTTCGGACGGCTTTCGTAAACCTGACAGTAGTTGTCGCTCATTAAAAACGGACATGGAGTTTGGCGAAACACATAATCGCTATCCTCGTCCATTTTTATGTACTTGTCCATAAACTCCGATGGTTTTATGCGCAAAACCGAAGCCATTCTTTCTATATCTTTAAAATATAAAGCAGGACTTATACTTTTACAGCAATTTGCACAATGGAGGCAGTCGAGCTCTTCAAAAACTTCCCCGTGAATTGATTTAACAACTTCGTCGAGTTGCCGTGGAGGTTTCTTTTTCCATTTTTTGAATAACTGCCGGTTCAATGGCATTACTTTTTCAGCCATTACTCTTAAACATGCAGGATCAGGTACCGGAAACTTCACTTTCATAAGTTATAACTTTTCTTTTTCGCATAACTTTCATGGGTTTTAACTGAGAGAGCACCAATCCCGCCACAACTAAAATAATCCCTATAATATTCTGAAGTAATAGCCTTTCATTCATCATAAAAAATGAAAAAACTGCCGTAAATACCGGAATAATATTGGTGAATATATTAGCCCTGAAAGCCCCCAGTGTTTGAACACCATAAGTATATAACAGAAATGCTATGGACGATGCAAATACACTCAAGTTTAATAATGGAATCCACATAGCACTGGAAAAATTAATGGTAGAGAGTTCGTTATGCTCGAATATTAAAACAAGAGGAAGAAACAAGACTGCCCCAATAGAATTTTGCCATGCAATCAGGGTGATTGGATTATATTCTCTAGCCAGTTTTCGGAGGAAAATTGAATAGGCTACCGCACCCACAACAGCCACACTCATAAGCATAATCCCTTTTGTTGAAGCAATTATTTGCAGATCCTTATTTAAAATCACCAACAGTACACCCGCAAATGAAATAATAATGCCTACAATATTTTTTTTAATTATCTGTTCTTTTAAAATAAAGAATGCAAAAATTGGAACAAAAAGCGGGATAAGGGATACCATTACAGCCGCAACAGTTGGAGTAACGTATTGAATTCCCAGACTCTCGCCAATAAAATATAAAAATGGTTCGGACAAAGCAAGCAGAAAGAAAAGTTTTAAATCTTTCTTTTTTACAGGCTGAAGTTGCCGGGTAATGAAAGAAATAAAAAACAATATGAGTCCTGAAATCGTTAAGCGAAACAATATAGTAGTAAACGGAGATAAAAACTTATATATATCCTTATACCAAATAAAAGAGAGGCTCCAAAAAATCATAGCCACTACAACGCCCACATACACAAGAAATTTTTTCATTTGCCCATCGAATCTGATAAGGGCGCAAATATATATAAACTTTTGTACCTTAATAATGACAGTTTATTTTAAAGAAAAAAACCTAAAATATAAAATAGAGTATAAATAAAAATTAAAATTAAACAAAAATGAAAATTAATTTAAAACGTAGGAGTATGAAAAAGAAACAATTGTTCTTTTTTTCAATGATTATTTTGGCCGGAATGATGGCAGTGTGGTCCTGTAAGAAAGATGATAACGAAAAAGTCGCAACCAAGCAGGATGCAACTTCAGTTGCCAAGAAAGATGCCGTATCGAATGCAGCCTATAACGATGTTTATTCCCAAAGTGAAGATATTGTATCCAATCTTGAAAATGATAATTATCCTGCAACTTCTTCAAAAAAGAGCGCATCATTAACGGGAACATATGTTATTACTGTTACAAATAGCGGAAACACTACTGATTTCCCAAAAGTTATCACGGTTGTTTACAACAATTATTTAACAAATAATGGTATTAAAAAGAATGGAACTGTAAAAATAACGCAAAGTGCCAAGATGAGGGAATCGGGCGCTATCCGTACTGTTTCGCTGGATAACTATACTGTTAACGATACTATAAAACTCGAAGGTAAAGTAACCATTACCAACATGGGATTGGTGAGCGCCAAACCAAGTGTTAAGGCTGAACTTGCAAACGGTAAAATGACATTTACGAATAGTGGTTTTTACATGACCCGGTCTTTTACAAGAACCATAACCTGGGAAAGTGGATTCGACCTTATCAGTCTCCTTTATATCTGGGACGATGTTTATTCCTTTAACGAAACCGCAAATGGTACCACCAGCAATGGTTTCAGTTATAGTTCAACAACATCAGTTCCTCTGGAATATAAAATCGGAGAATTATGTATTAAGAAAGGTAAATTAGATTTGAGTATAGGATCCATTAAAGCTTATGTAGATTTTACCCGTGAATCGTGCTCCGAAAAAGTTAAACTATTTGTAGAAGGCGATACTGAAGACTTTAATATTTGGTAACTCTCTGACAAACAAACCCGGCCGAAAGCCGGGTTTTTTATTTTAATCAAAATCATTTATGTTTCAATTCCTTTTAACGTCAGTGAATACTTTTTACAAACTCTGCCATTCTTTTTCCAATCCTTTTGATCTTCGACCATACCTTACATATGCACTATGCCAGGTTATTTCAGCAAGGGAGATGTAGTTTTTTTTCTGCTATTGCAGAGTTGTCGACTGCCGTTGCACAAGTGTCGACTGTCTTTGCAGAGGTGTCTGCTTCCGTTGCAGAGGCGTCGACTGTCGTTGCAGAGGTGTCGACTGTCGTTGCAGAGGCGTTTGATGCCATTGCAGAGGTGTCGGGTCTTATTGCAGAGGTGTAGCATGACATTGCGGCAGTGATACATGTCATTGTAACTGTGTCGGGTGTCATTGCAGAGGTGTCATAAGTTATTAAGACAGGCGGCACTTATAGGATCCCTTTTACAAATTCTTCTGTACCCTTTTTCCAGTCTTTTTGTTCTTCGAGCATACGCACAAAGGCGCTTCCAATAATTGCTCCGCTGGCATATTTGCAAACTTCATTAAAACTTTCACGGTTCGAAATTCCGAATCCAACAACTAATGGGTTTGTAAGGTTTAAAGCTTTTACCCGGGTAAAATATTCTTTTTGATTTTCGGAAATGGAAGCTTTCGCCCCGGTAGTGGACGATGAGGAAACCATATATATAAATCCGTTGCTTAGACTGTCGATCTTTCGCAATCTTTCATCACTTGTTTGAGGGGAAATAAGAAATATGAATTTCAGGTTATATTTCTCAAAAATGGGTTTATATTCATTTTCATACTCTTCGAGAGGAAGATCGGGTAAAATAACACCATCCAAACCTACAGCACTGCAATCGCGACAAAATTTTTCAATTCCGTAATACATTACCGGATTCAGATATCCCATTAAAAGTAAAGGTATCTGAATGGTTTTTCTTATATCCTTTAATTGCTGAAACAAATGATGAAGATTCATACCATTGGCAATAGCCTTTTGTGCACTTTTCTGAATTACAGGCCCATCGGCAAGTGGATCGGAAAATGGCATCCCTATCTCAACCATTTTCACTCCGCTTTTTTCAAGAACTCCGATAAGTTCGGCTGCTGAATTTAGTTCCGGGTGTCCGGCTGTAAAATATATGGAAAGAATGTTTTCTTTGTTTTCTTCAAATAGTTTATTAATGCGATTCATTTTATAGGTATTAGATATTAGGTGATTAGATATTGGCGAATTAACTTTTAATGATTTGGAAATATATCTCGTTTTGTTAACAAGTAGGCTTCGACTCCGCTCAGCCTGACAAACTGGTATTATTGCCACACTGAGCGGTTTATTGCCACACTGAGCGGTATTAGTGTCACACTGAGCGGAGTCGAAGTGATTCAATTCTTAAACTAAACGAAAATGAAATATATCTTTCTTCATATAATTAATGTAAGTATCCATATCCTTATCCCCTCTTCCTGAAATTGTTACCACAACCACATCATCTTTACTGAATTTTATTTTTTTCAGAACTGCCAATGCATGTGCCGATTCCAGGGCAGGAATGATACCTTCCACTTGGGTAAGTTCAAATGCTCCCTGAAGAGCTTCTTCATCTGTAGCATTTAATACGATGGCTCTGTTTGTATCGTGAAGGTGTGCATGAACAGGTCCTATACCGGGATAATCCAATCCTGCTGAAATGGAATAAGGCTCTGTAATTTGTCCTTCAGGACTTTGCATCAGGTAGGTTTTGCTTCCATGAATGATTCCGAGTTTACCGCAAGCAATGGTTGCTGCAGTTTCATGTGTATCGGTGCCCATTCCGGCTGCTTCAACAGCAATAAGCTTTACCTCAGGATGATCCAAAAAATGATAAAAAGTACCGATTGCATTGCTCCCACCGCCTACACAGGCAATGGCATAATCAGGTAATTCCCTGCCGGTGTGTTCCTTCAACTGCCATTTTATCTCTTCACTGATAACACTTTGGAACTTTGAAACCATATCAGGATAAGGATGCGGCCCAACCACCGAACCAATGATGTAATGAGTATCTACGGGATTGTTGATCCAGTCGCGGATAGCTTCATTGGTAGCATCTTTCAGGGTTTTATTCCCGCTTATGACCGGGATCACCTCTGCTCCCAACATTTTCATGCGCATCACATTCGGATATTGCCTTTCTACATCAGTTGCTCCCATGTAAACAATACACTTCAGATTCATCAAAGCACAAACTGTTGCAGTTGCTACTCCATGCTGGCCCGCTCCTGTTTCGGCAATAATCCGGTGCTTGCCTAATGCTTTGGCAATGAGAATTTGACCAATGGTATTGTTAATTTTATGCGAACCGGTATGATTCAGATCTTCCCTTTTCAGGAAAATCCTTGTATTATAAATTTCACTTAACCTGGGCGCAGGATACAGTGCAGAAGGCCTCCCGACATAATGTTTTAACAGATACCTGTAATCGTTTTGGAATTGCTCACTGTCCATTATCTTCAGATAATTACTCCGAAGTTCTTCTACATTACTATATAGCATTTCGGGTATAAAAGCTCCGCCGAACTTTCCGAAATAGCCTTTTTCGTCAACAAAATAGCTCATTGTCTTTATTTTTTTGTCGTACTTTTTTAATAAATGCTTTCAACTTTGTTACATCTTTAAATGCAGGAAGTATTTCAAATCCGCTGTTAATATCGAAACCAATACATTTCGGATGATGAAATTTCTCCAGCATTTCTGAATCTTCAGGGCGAATTCCTCCACTCAGCAGAAAAGGATGTTCCAGTGCATAGGAATTAAGAATATCCCAATTGAATTTTTTCCCACTTCCCCCATGTGTGCTGGTTTTTGTATCGAAAACAAAACATGTTGTTACGGGCAAATATGGTTTCAGATCGCCCCAATTTATATTGTCATCAATACCAAAGGATTTCATCACATTATATCCGGAACTTTCAATTGCCAGACAGTCTTCAGGACTTTCATTGCCATGAAGCTGGGCTGTATGAAAACTATATTGCTGTAATAATTTAATTACTTTTTCCGGCTCTTCATTTACAAAAACACCAACCTTTTGAATATCTTCATGTAAATCCGGAAGAATAAAATCATCTGTTACAAAGCGTTTGGAAGAAGGAAAGAAAATAAAGCCCATCATATCAGGTTGCAAATTTGCTACATCCCTGATATTTTGAGTATCTCGCATTCCACACACCTTTATTACAGGATTTCCCAATTTCATTTTATTCGTAATTCAGATATGAATTTTTTACACGCTTCGCCGGGATTATCAGTTTTCATAAAGTTCTCTCCAATTAAAAAACCATTATAACCAGCGGTCTTCAGCAGATTTATATTTTCTATTTTATCAATACCACTTTCCGAAATCTTCATAAACCTTTCGGGAATATCTTTGGCAAGATCAATTGATTGCTGAATATCAACAACAAAGCTTTTCAGGTTGCGATTGTTCACACCAATAAAAGTAACATCTTCGCTTAATTTATCCAGTTCTTCCCTGTCGTGAATTTCAAATAATATTTCCATTCCCAGTGATTTGGCCAATGCTGAAAAGCTGGTTATTTTTTTTTTATCGAGAATGCTTGCAATAATCAGGATAATATCGGCACCCATTGCTTTGGCTTCGAAAATCTGATATTCGTCTATGATAAAATCCTTTCTTAAAACAGGAATTTGAAGATTTATTCTTGCAGAAGTTAAATCGTCGGTTGTACCGCCGAAAAATGGCTGATCAGTTAGGATTGACACGGCTGCAACACCTGCATCCTGGTAAGCTGAAGTTATTTCTGCGGAAGTGAATTTATCATTTATCACTCCTTTTGAAGGTGATTTTCTTTTAAATTCTGCAATTATTCCCGGCGAATCCTTCAATAATCTTTCTTTCAGCGAAACGCATTTTCTTTTAAAAAGTATTTGTTTTTCAAAATCATTTATTGAAAATACCTTTTTACAATCAGAAACATGATCTCTTTTTACAGCCACTATATTATCCAGAATGTTCATCCTAATTTTTTAAAAGTTTTTTAAAAACTCCCAATGCCTTCTTCCCATTTAATGAATCAGTTGCCATTTCGATACAACTGTCCAATGTTTTTTCAGGATAATAACAATTTAGTGCCAGGGCAGAATTTGCAATAATTACCTGAGACTGAGGAGTCGTTCCTTTCCCTTCGAGAATACTTGTAAATATTGCGGCAGCTTCAGGAATAGTATTGCCACCGCCAATTTCTGAAGGTTTATATGTTTCCATACCTAAATCGGCAGGAGATAAAATTGCATCTTTTTGATTGGTGATTAACTTAAAAGGACTGGTTAACGAAACTTCATCGTATCCGTCGAGACTATGCACAATAGCATATTGCTTGCTGGTTTTCTGGTAAAGATAATTATATAAACGGGCCAATTCAAGACTATAAACCCCAACCATCTGCTTATTCGGAAAACTTGGATTAACCATAGGGCCAAGCATGTTAAAAAAGGTTTTAACCTTTAATTCTTTGCGAACCGGTGCAACATTTTTCATGGCAGGATTAAAAAGAGGAGCATGAATAAAACAGATACCACAACGTTTCATTTCCTGCTGCAATTTTGCTTCATCCGTACTGAATTGGTATCCAAGATACTCCATCACATTTGAAGACCCGCAAGAAGATGAAACTCCATAATTCCCATGCTTGGCAACTTTTCCACCAGCACCTGCAACAACAAAAGCAGTTAATGTTGAAATGTTGAAAGTATTTTTTCCATCTCCACCAGTACCGCAAAGGTCAATGGTATCAAAATCTTTTAAATTAACGGGAATACACAATTCAAGTAAAGCATCACGAAAGCCCGAAAGCTCATCTACAGTAATGCTACGCATCAGATAAACACTTATAAATGCAGCTATTTCCGAATATGTATACCTGCATTTGGAAATATTAGTCAGCACTTCCTTTGATTCAGCGTGAGTAAGTGTTTTGTGCTCGAATAAATAATTAAGAACTGCTTTCATAATTTAGTCGTAAGATTTAAGTCGTAAGTCTGATAAATTAGCGTGATTTCGGTTTAAGAATTATAAATTGGTTCTTGATACTTGGTTCTTGATACTTGGTTCTTGATACTTAGTTCTTGATACTTGGTTCTATAATATTACATTTTTAACCAGTTCCCGATAATCTGTTGTCCAAATTCAGTTAACACCGATTCAGGATGGAATTGAACCCCCCGTACATCGAATTCTTTGTGTCGCATAGCCATAATTTGTCCATTTTCTTCCGTGGCAGTTATTTCAAAACATGCCGGAAGGCTTTCCCTGTCAACAATCCAGGAATGATAACGGCCACCTAAAAATTTTCTGGGCAAATTTTTAAAAATGGGCTCATCCCTGACTTCCAGGTTAATATTTGTGGCAATGCCATGAAATACCCGATCAAGATTAATAAGGTTACCGCCAAAAACTTCGCCTATAGCCTGGTGTCCTAAGCAAACACCCAGAATGCTTTTCTTCCCGGCATATTCTTTAATCACATTTTTTAATATTCCTGCTTCATCGGGCAGGCCAGGTCCGGGAGAAAGTACAATTTTATCGAAGCGGTTTATTTCTTCAAGAGCAATCTTATCATTTCGGTGCACTTCAACCTTTTCTCCCGAAATACTCTCGATGGCATGAACCAGGTTGTAGGTAAACGAATCGTAATTGTCTAATACCAGAATTTTCATCTTCTTATTATTACAAGTTTTTTTAAATGTCCTTTGCAAGATCAATAGCTTTTTTCAGCGCCATTAATTTATTATTCACCTCGTTTAATTCGCTTTCTTCCTTCGAATCAGCCACAATCCCTGCTCCTGCCTGATAATACAACACATTGTTCCGGCTCAGGAACGAACGAATTATAATGGCATGGTTTAAGTCGCCGTTAAAACCCATATATCCCAGGCAACCTCCATAAAAACCACGACGTTTGTTTTCGTAGGTATCTATAAGTTCCATAGCTTTGAATTTGGGTGCTCCACTTAAAGTTCCGGCAGGAAACGAATCAGCCATTACCTGATATGGATTCGAACCAATAGGTAAATTTCCGGAAACTACCGAAACCATATGCAGCACATGTGAATAATATTGAATTTCGCGAAAAGTTTCTACTTTCACATTATCGGCATTCCGACTGAGGTCGTTTCGTGCTAAATCAACCAGCATCACATGTTCGGCATTTTCTTTAGGATCGTTCGAAAGGGCAATGGCCAATTCTTTGTCTTTTTCATCATCGCCAGTACGTTTGAAAGTGCCTGCAATAGGATGAATATAAGCTTTGTGCCCTTTTACTTCCAACTGAGCTTCGGGTGAAGAACCGAAAATACGGTAACTTCCATAATCGAAATAAAACAAATATGGCGAAGGATTAATGGACCTTAACGAGCGGTAAACATTGAAATCGTCGCCATTGAATTGTTGCGAAAATCCTCTTGAAAGCACAATCTGAAATACGTCGCCTCTGTGACAGTGTTCTTTACCTTTGCTTACCATGGTCATGTATTCCTGATCGGTTAGATTTGAGGATTCCCCATTTAAAGAGGTAAAATGATATGCTGCAAAACTTAAATTTCTGAGTAAACTTTCAATATAATCGAGCTGACTTTCTTCCCCTTCCAAAAGGTTTTCGATAATGGTAAGTGTATTCTGAAAATGATTGATGGCTATGATATACTTATAAAATGCATAACGAATTTCAGGTATTTTTTCCTCTTCAACCTGTTGTGTCTTTAAATTTATCGATTCGAAGTATTGAATGGAATCGTACGATGAATAACCAAATAAACCATTTACCACAATGGCCGGATCGAACGTAATAGCTTCGAAAGAGTGCATAAACCGGTTCATAAGATCGATTACCGATTGCTCATTTGTAATTTCAAACTGCGAAACGCCATGAGGAAATTTTAGTGATGCTTTTTTATTTTCAACAATAAACTCAGCTATAGGTTTAAAAGCAATAAATGAAAAACTGTTTTTACTGCCTTGTGAGTCGGCTCCTTCGAGTAAAATTGAATTTGGAAAAATATCCCTCAGTTTAAGATAAATACTTACCGGAGTAATGGTATCAGAAAGTATTTTTTTAACATTTGTGGTAACCTGGTATATCATAATTTGAGCTTTAAAGATTTTTATAACCAAAAAAAAAGCTTGCCGTGATTGGCAAGCCTTATGTATATTGTACAAACTGGTGTACAGGCTAACTCCTCACTTCCTTTTGGGAATAAGATTATGCCACCACCACCAATTTTGTGTTTTAATCATTGTTTTTGTTTTAATTGTTTACAAAAAAAGAACTAATTTTTATTAAATGCAAGTTTTTTTGATCTTTTTCTTTAAGCAACCCTTAATCTCTGAGCTTCTTCACTTTCAAGTTTCTGCTGGGCATAGTCGAAAGTAATGCTGACTTTATTATCTGCACCAGTTGTCATTTCAAACATTACGTCCATCATAATAACTTCGCAAATTGACCGTAAACCGCGGGCTCCGAGTTTGTATTCCAAAGCTTTATCCACAATGTAATCCAGCACTTCATTATCAAACTCAAGTTCGATATTATCCATCTTGAATAGTTTCTTATACTGCTTGATAATTGCATTTTTCGGATCGGTAAGAATACGACGCAAAGCGTCTCTGTCCAAAGGATTGAGGAAGGTAAGCACAGGTAAACGTCCGATAATTTCGGGTATAAGTCCAAAAGATCGTAAGTCCTGAGGAGCAATGTATTGCAATAAATTAGTGCGATCGATAATATCCGATTTCCTTGAAGCATTATATCCAACTACAGTAGTATTGAGACGTTGTGCTATTTTACGTTCGATACCTTCGAAAGCGCCACCACAAATAAATAAAATATTTTTAGTGTCGACCTGAATCATTTTTTGTTCCGGGTGTTTGCGCCCTCCCTGAGGCGGAACGTTCACCACTGAACCTTCCAGTAACTTTAACAATCCCTGTTGAACACCTTCGCCCGATACATCACGGGTAATAGAAGGATTATCGCCTTTGCGGGCAATTTTATCTATTTCATCAATAAATACAATTCCCTTTTCAGCGGCTTCAACATTATAGTCGGCTACCTGAAGTAATCGAGACAATATGCTTTCAACATCTTCGCCAACATAACCGGCTTCAGTCAAAACAGTAGCATCTACAATAGTAAACGGAACGTGTAACTGTCTGGCAATGGTTTTGGCAAGCAATGTTTTACCTGTTCCGGTTTCGCCAACAAATACAATATTGGATTTTTCAATTTCAACATCGTCGTCAGTGGGTTTACCTTGTATTAATCTTTTGTAATGATTATATACGGCAACAGAAAGATATTTTTTTGCAGTATCCTGACCAATAACGTACAAGTCAAGAAATTTTTTGATTTCGGCCGGTTTGCTTAATTTAATGCGACTGATATCAAAGCCTGTCCTCTGGTTTAATTCCTCTTCAACAATAGTATGAGCCTGCTCAACGCATGCATCGCAAATATGACCTGAAATGCCTGCAATAAGTAGGTTTGTATACTTTTTTTCTCTCCCGCAAAAGGAACATTTATCCATTGTAATCTATTTCTTTTTTGTTTTCGTACGATTTAAAACTTCGTCGATCATTCCATATTCTTTAGCTTCATCGGCTCTCATCCAGTAATCACGATCGGCATCTTTTTCAACTTTTTCAGCCGGTTGACCACTGTGATTGGAAATAATTGTATATAATTCTTTTTTCAGCTTTAGAATTTCTTTTAAGGTAATTTCCATGTCGGTAGCCTGACCCTGAGCGCCACCCATTGGCTGGTGAATCATGATACGTGAATGAAATAAGGCAGATCTTTTTCCTTTTGTTCCTGCAGTAAGCAGAACAGCACCCATAGAGGCAGCCATACCTGTACAAATTGTTGCAACATCAGAATTTATCCATTGCATGGTGTCGTAAATGGCCAAACCGGCATGAACAGCTCCACCAGGAGTATTGAAATAAATCTGAATATCTTTGTGAGGATCAACAGAATCGAGAAAAAGCAACTGGGCTTGCACTATATTAGCTACGTAATCGTCAATTGGCAATCCCAGAAAAATTATCCTATCCATCATTAATCTTGAGAAAACATCCATAGATGCAACATTCATCTGACGTTCCTCAATGATGGTAGGAGATATATAATTTGAGAATGCTGATGAATACTTATGTAATGTTAAGCTACTTATTCCGTGCTGTTTAGTAGCAAATTTATTAAACTCTTCCTGATAATTCATTTTCTGTAAATTAAGTTTAAGAATTTTTGACTTAAATAAACCTTATTGTTATAACAATTACTAATCGTTATTGGCTTCCATTAATTTATCAAATTCTTCACTTGAAATTACCTTATTTTCAACAGTAATTAAAGTTTTAACGAAATCTATAACTTTATCTTCATATATTTTTTCTAGCATCCGCTTTCTTTCTTCAGGACGTTTTAATGTTTCCTTTGCATAGTTATCTACATTTTCGTCGGGAACATTATGAAGACCGTATTGCTCAAATTGCATGCGGGTCAAATATTTAGAAAATTCAACGATTTCTTCATCGCTTACTTGGAGCTCGTGTTCTTTAATTACTTTGTTCTGAATTAATTGCCAGCGTAAATCGTTCATAAACTTAGGAAAATCGTCTTCAATTTGTTGCAATGTATATTTTCCTTCATTTATGGAGAAAATCCACCTTTTTAAAAATTCTTCAGGTAATTTAAAGGTACTTTTTGATAACAATTCGTTTTTAATGTCTACCCTGAATTTATATTCGCTTTCGCGTTGGAGATTATGTTTAATTTCCTCCTGTATTTTTTCTTTAAATTCTTCTTCCGATTTAATCTGACCTTCGCCAAAAACTTTATCGAATAATTCCTGATCTAAATTCGCCTTTTCGAAACGTGAAATAGCTCCTGCTGTTAACTGAAAAATTGAGTTAATCGATACAACTTCTTCTTTCTTTTTGTGAAGAATAGAGGCAAGTTCAACATCGTTCGGATATGCCTTACGAAGATCAAAAGTAACTATATCATTGGCTTTAATGCCCATGAATTCCTTTTTTATCTCTTCATCTTTCATGAATTCGAGATAGATAACTGAATTTTCAGTAACAATTCCCGATTCTTTTACTGAACCATTTTCATCAAGTTCAACAAAATTACCGGTTACTGAGTCTTTTTCATCTTCAACAACTTCAATATTTTTAAATGAACCATACCTCCGAAGGTAACTGTCAACATAGTTTTCAGTGATTTTTTCAGCAGGGGTAATATCGTAAAGAGCCAGCTTATCCTTTTTTGTTAACGAAAGTGCAAATTCGGGAGAAAGACCCAGATCAAAAACAAAATCGAATTCACTTTGATTTTCCCAGTCAATTTTTGGTTGTTCTTTTTCACTTGGGAGAGGATCGCCAAGGATATGTATTTTTTCGTCGCCTAAATATTTTGTAACTGATTCGGAGAGTAATTTGTTAACTTCTTCAAGCATTGCCTGTTTGCCATACATTTTCTGAATCAAACCCATAGGCGCATTTCCTGGTCTGAAACCATCGAAGCGGGCTTTCTTTCTATAATCAGTCATAGTTTTTTTCACATTAGGCTCATAGTCATCCTTCGAAATATGAACTTTCAAAACTGCATTTAAATCGTCTATTTGCTCTTTAACAATATTCATTCCTGAAAAATTAAAAAATAAATTTAGTGAATAATTTTGAAAAAAAGCCTCAACTAACACCATAATTGAAAGTTAGTAAAGGCTGTTGTAGTGTGCGGATGAAGGGACTCGAACCCCCACGCCTTACGGCACCAGATCCTAAGTCTGGCTCGGCTACCAATTACGACACATCCGCAAAATCCGGGTGCAAAGGTATTTATTTTTTGATTTAAAAAAAATATACTCGAATTCTAAATCACTTTTAGTGCATTTTTCTCTTTAATTTTGTTTAATAATAAGTTCTAAACCTAAAATCAACCTATATGAAAAAGAAATACCTACTCTTATTTGCATTGACTGTTACTTTCTGCAATTTTCTAACTCCTGCTTTCGCTCAGGAAAAAGTACAGGATGCCAGACTGATAACAATCTGGGAAACTAAAACTGATTTAAAAACACCCGAATCGGTGGCGTACGATAGTGATAATGATTTGGTATTTGTATCGAATGTAAACATGAATCCCTGGGAAAAAGATGGCAATGGTTTTATTTCGAAATTAAACCTGAAAGGCGATATTTTAGATGCCAATTGGATTAAAGGCCTGAATGCCCCAAAAGGAATGGGAATTCACAAGGGCAAGTTATACGTTACTGATATAACTGAAATAATTGAAATTGATATTAAGAAAGCGGAAATAACCAACCGGTATCCCGTTAAAGATGCAAAAAAATTAAACGATATCACCGTAGATAAAAGCGGAACAGTTTATTTTTCAGATATGGGTGATAATGCCATTTATACCCTTAAAAAAGGTAAAGTTGAACTTTTCCTGAAAAAACCTGAACTGGAAAATATCAATGGTTTGTATGCACAAGGTTTTACATTGCTGGCAGGACTATCCAATAAGGTAGTTAGTATTGATGTGAATACAAAAGCTATAAAAACCTTTGTGGATAATACCGGGGGGATTGATGGAATTGTACCTACTGGAAAAGGAACATATCTTATTTCGGATTGGACCGGACATATTTATGAAATAAAAGAAGGACAAAAACCACAACTTCTGCTTGACACAACTCCTCTAAAAATAAATGCTGCTGATATAGAATTTGTTAAAGATAAAAATATATTGCTAGTTCCAACATTTTTTAAGGACAATGTGGTGGCTTACCAGTTAAATTTTAAGAAATAGGTTGTTAGATGTTAGCTTGATAGGAGTTAGGTATTAGCAAATTAGGCATAAGTTTACTATTACCTAAAACCTATTTACCTAATAGCTTTCCTCAATATCTTAATTCAAAATTCTTTCCTAAATATACTCTTCTTACCTGCTCATCGTCAGCCAGTTCCTGAGCTGTTCCTGCTTTTAAAATTGAACCTTCGAACAATAAATATGCCCGGTCGGTAATCGACAATGTTTCATGAACATTATGATCGGTTACCAAAATACCGATATTTCTTTCCTTGAGTTTGGCAACAATTGCCTGGATATCTTCAACAGCTATTGGATCAACTCCTGCAAATGGTTCGTCGAGCAAAATAAATTTAGGATCGATGGCAAGAGCACGGGCAATTTCGGTTCGCCGGCGTTCACCTCCTGAAAGCTGAATGCCAAGACTTTTGCGAATTTTAACAAGACCAAACTCATGTAACAACGACTCTACTTTATCTTTCTGCTCAGCTTTTGGCAGGTTTGTCATTTCGAGTACTGCCTTAATATTATCTTCAACACTTAATTTTCGGAAAACAGATGCTTCCTGGGCAAGATAACCTAAGCCTTTTTGTGCCCTTCGGTACATTGGTTGTTGGGTAATATCCTCATCATCAAGATATATTTTACCTTCATTAGGAGCTATAAGCCCTACGATCATATAAAATGTAGTTGTTTTTCCGGCACCGTTAGGACCAAGCAAACCAACAATTTCACCCTGTTTTACTTCAATACTTACACCTTTTACTACTACACGGCTTTTATACCGTTTCACAAGGTTTCCTGTTCTAAGAATCATTTTTCGATAATTAAAAAACCAAATATAAAAGTTTTAGCTTGTTATTTTTTATTTCCCCGAATTATAGAAATAACAGATATTTAAAAAAGAATCTGTAACATAGCCCTTATTCCGAAAGGTGAAACATCCTGACCGCCTAAATGGTTCAAACGCCACATGGCATCGACACGCAGAAATTTAAATATGTTTTCAACTCCGACGCTTGCTTCAAAATAAGGCTCACGAACGTCCTGAAGCCCAATAGGGAAAATCATTGTTTTTCTATTGGCGTCGTTAATACTTCCTACCAAGCCATGTGCCGATACAACTTCACGCCATTTTAATTTCCTAAGTAAAGGTATGTTGTTCAAAAAAGCTCCCTGAAAATGATGTTCTAAAAACAAACTGGCGTATTGGTCACTTGCAAATTCATAATAATTCATCATGTTGAAAGAGGAATAATCGAACGAATAGGTTTCATTTCCTTTATGTAGTTCTAACAATGGATAGGGAACATTCCCAAATATTTTTCCTGCATCAAAATTGTATTTAAAATAGCCAAAAGGATATGTATTAACATAATGATCAACATTTAAGTTGAGTTTCAAATATTTATACCCGCTTATAAAAACATGAGGTACTCCTGCAATAATATTAAAATTTACACTTGGGTATTCCGATCCAAGGCTTACCCGTTCAAATTCACCTTCTACAAATTTCTCATGATAAACAAATCTTGTATTTAAAGAAATTTCGGTGGTTTTTACCGAACCAAGCGCTACGGTGTCAATACTTCTTTCAATATTAAACGGTACATTTTCACCTGGTATTATTTTTCTATAATTGAAAGCAATAGTATTTGAAACACCAGGAATCCATTCTTTTTCCAAGTAAAGCTTACGTTTATAAACCATAGTAAGCTTGTCATTAGGATGCCTGCTTAATAAAGACGATAGAATATTGTCACTTAAAAATATGTTGTCGCTTTTGCCCAACTGCTGAATATCGTTTTCGAAATTTCCACCTAATGCCATACGGGGTTCTTTATTAATCATATAAAGAGCTCCGGCACCATATTTGAATTTTCCATCTCTGGTTCCATAAGCCAAATGCCCGGATAACAATACTTTTGTACTGAAGTTGTTGCTGGTTCGTCCTCCTATCCTGAAACGATTGCCCTCAATGGGATTGAAGCTGTAAAGAGTATAATAAGGCCCTATTTCAACCTTACCAACCACATAATAGTAATTGATAAATAAATTTAAAAGTTCAATAAATGTTTTATAAATAGGTAAACCCTGAACAGAATCAACCATGGCATATATATTTTCTTCCTTTTGTGAAAGAGGAATATGTCGGGCTGTATTCCAATAAACAGCGTCTTTTTTCATTGCATTATCTTCGACACTGATGTTGTTTGTTAAACTTTTAACTTCTTTAGGAATAGGTTGGTTTAAATTATAGTTTTTATAGGTGGTGGTTTTTCTTCCAAAAAACCCGGTCGTTTTGTCAGATAAATTAAAATCAATAAATAAATAATCAATTTCAGGCAACCAAACAGAATCGTTAATCTGAGTATATTCGGCGGTAGCTACCAAGTCGTTTACGAAATTCAGATTTGCATCGTCAGGGATTCGCATCTGAATTTTTTTGATGGCAAAGCTTGTATCGGCTATCCAAACAAAGCCATTAAAAGCGGATGTTTGTTTTCGGCGGGGTTTAAAAGAAATTTGGTAACACCAGTTTTTATCAATAAATGCGCTATCGATCAGATAATATTTATAAAAAGCAATTCCATAATCTGAAATTGGGCTCACAAAACCTTGTCCGAAAACATCCAGTGTATTATCATAGATGTTATATGTTTGGTACATTTTCCCTGTAAATTGAGCCACACTTTGGTTTTCAGTTCCCGAAACTTTGGAAGCCTTAATTATTTCCCTTTCAAGCTTAGGTTTACTCTGATAAAAATTATCGGAAACAGATTCAATCAGTAAAAATGGCAGATATATTTTGCCAGTTATGGCCGAAGTATCAACATAATCGAAAACAAACTGAAGTTTGTTCATTAACTTGTTTTTTCGATATCTTTCATCAAAGTTATTAATGTCAAACTGAAGCTTATTATAACACTCGTAGTTATATGAGTTAACGTTCTCAGGGTTATTTACTTCCTTTTTAGCTATTACTTTCTTTAGCAATACGTGGGCGGGATTTTCTCCGGGAAGTACAATTACTTCATTTAATTGGAAATCGACCTGTTCAAGTTCAATGTCGATGGTTTGAAAACTATGCTTAAGAATAGGCAACGTAACCGGATGATATCCCAAACATGAAAATACAACTGAATCGGCAATAGCTTTAGTTTCAATAAAATATTCACCATTAAAATCTGTAACTGTTCCTGCAGTGGTACCTTTAAGCACAATATTAACAAACGGAACCGCTTCATTTGAATTCTTTTCAATAATCTTTCCTCTTATTTTTGTAGTTTGGGCAATAAGAGTATTACTTAGTAAAATAATCAATAAAGTTATACCAAGACTATATCTTTTCATAAATTTCGGGCATCACAATGGAAATCAATTTTCATTGAACCAATCTCCATTACAAAAATAGTGCAAAACTTTTGGAAGGTTATGAAGCCATCTCTTTTTCTTTCTTCCGGTAAATAGCCCGCGATATAAAAATGCTAATTTCATAGAGTATTATCAGTGGGATAGATACCAGAATTTGACTGAAAATATCGGGTGGTGTAATAATAGCCGCAAGTACAAGTATAACTATAATTGCATGCTTTCGATAAGTTCTAAGAAATTGAGGTGTTACAATACCAATTTTGGATAAAAAATACATGACAACAGGAAGTTCAAAAACTATGCCTGCAGCGAGAGTTACTGATGCAATGGTGGAAAAATAGGAGCTTATGTTGATTGTATTTTTTACCGATTCACTAATTTGGTAAGATCCTAAGAAATGTATCGACAAAGGCACTATGACATAATATCCGAATAAAACACCTGTAAAGAACAAGGCTGAAATTGCTAAAACCGCATACCTAGCACTTTTGCGTTCTTTTTCGTATAGTGCAGGACTTAAAAAACTCCAGAATTGATATACAATATAAGGGAAAGACAAAATTACACCACTGATTATTGAGATCCAGATATGAGTTGAAAACTGCCCGGACATTGAAATACTAATAATATCAAAAGGTACATCGTTGATCCGAAGGGAGGGTGAATTAAATCTTTCAGCAAAATAAGCAAATATTCGATTTGTAATAAAATCAGGGTTTTTAGGTGCAATTAAAATACCATCGAATATTAAACTTTTAAACCAAAAAGCAGCTATTGCCAATACAACAATTGCAATAATTGATTTTATAATATGCCACCTGAGTTCTTCCAGATGCTGTAAAAACGACATTTCTCCGATCTTATTCATTGCCATAATAATATTTCTAAGGTTCTAAAACGCCCCAAACTTATAAAACTTATTTCTTAAATAATATTAAAAAATGGTAATAAATAAAAGGTGTCCTAATTATTTAAATAATTTTTTGTAAATTTAAATACAAATGTATCTTTTTTTTGAAGTAATAATAAGTATGATAATAGACACTGTAATTGTTTGATGTTTATTATATATTTGTAATCATTTCAAAAATAATATTAATTAATTAAATATCAGATAGTTAGATTTACTAAGTAAGTTAAATGGGAATTTATTCAAATATATCTTTAACCGAATACCTCAAAACATTTTTTGGATTCACCACCTTTAAGGGTAATCAGGATCAAATTATTAGAAACCTTTTGGATGGTAACAATACTTTTGTTTTGATGCCAACCGGAGGAGGAAAATCGTTATGCTACCAAATGCCGGCTTTAATTATGGAGGGTACGGCGATTATCATCTCACCCCTTATTGCCTTGATGAAAAATCAGGTTGATGCCATGCGTAGCTTCAGTGTGGACGACGGAGTAGCACATTTTCTCAACTCTTCACTTTCGAAAGCACAAATAACAAAGGTAAAAGAGGATGTTTCGGGTGGTAAAACCAAACTCCTTTATGTTGCTCCTGAATCACTTACAAAAGAAGATAATATTTTATTTTTAAAACAGGTAAAAATATCTTTTTATGCGATTGATGAAGCTCATTGTATTTCGGAGTGGGGACATGATTTCCGACCGGAATACAGGCGAATACGACCCATCATTAATGAAATAGGCGAGGCTCCAATTATAGGGCTCACTGCAACAGCAACTCCAAAGGTACAGCTTGATATTCTGAAAACACTGAATATACCAGACGCTACTCTATATAAATCGTCGTTTAACAGAGGAAACCTTTATTATGAAGTGCGCTCCAAAGTAAATGCTGCCAAGGAAATTATACGCTATATCAGAAATAACCTGGGTAAATCGGGTATCATATATTGCCTGAGTCGCAAAAAGGTAGAAGAATTATCTGAAATGCTCCGTGTAAATGGCATTAAATCGCTCCCATACCATGCAGGGCTTGACGCTACTACACGTGGCGATAACCAGGATAAGTTCCTGATGGAAGATGTGGATGTAATTGTTGCCACTATTGCTTTTGGAATGGGAATTGACAAGCCCGATGTGCGATACGTTATACACTACGATATTCCAAAGAGTCTGGAAGGATATTACCAGGAAACAGGACGTGCCGGTCGTGACGGTGGTGAAGGGAATTGCATTACTTTTTACAGTTATAAGGATATTCAAAAGCTTGAAAAATTTATGCAGGGGAAACCTGTAGCCGAACAGGAAATTGGAAAACAATTACTTTTTGAAACTACAGCCTATGCCGAATCGGCAGTATGCAGACGTAAACTGCTATTGCACTATTTTGGAGAAGAATACCCTTACGATAATTGCGAAAACTGTGATAATTGCAAAAACCCTAAAATACAATTCGAAGGTGAAGAATATGTGGTGAAAGTTCTAAACGCCATCATAGAAGTTAAAGAGAAGTTTAAATCCGATCATATTGCAAATATTTTGGCTGGTAACCTCGATAGCTCCATAAAGACATATAAGCATCATAAATTGGATATATTTGGTTCAGGAAGCGAAAAAGATGTACGTTTCTGGAATGCAGTTGTGCGGCAGGCAATGATTGCTCAGTTTGTACAAAAAGATATTGAAAATTATGGTCTGTTAAGTGTTACACCCAAAGGCCGTGAATTTCTGGCAAACCCGGAACCCTTCTATCTGGCTGAAGATCATGAATATAATGAAGATGACGATGATGATATGATGAATCAGGGGCCAAAAACAAGTGCCGTAGATACTGAATTATTCAACGTTCTAAAAGATCTGCGGAAAAAAATATCGAAAGTAAAAAATCTCCCTCCATTTGTTATTTTTCAGGATAATTCCCTGGAGGATATGGCAATTCAATATCCTATTAACATGGAAGAATTGCAGAATATCGTGGGTGTTGGAGCCGGGAAAGCACAACGTTACGGCAAGGAATTTATTGAGCTTATAAAAACATATGTGGATGAAAAAGAAATTATCCGTCCACAGGATATGGTAGTAAAATCGGTTGTGAATAAATCGGGAATGAAGGTTTATATCATCCAGGCGATAGACCGTAAAATGTCTCTCGAAGATATTTGCGATGCTAAAAACCTGGACATGGCTGATCTGCTATCTGAAATTGAAGCTATTGTAAATTCCGGAACAAAATTAAATATTGATTATTACATAAACGAAATACTTGACGAAGAGCATCAGGAAGAGATATTCCAATACTTTAAAGAAGATGCTGAATCGGAATCAGTTGAAGATGCACTCAAAAATCTGGGCGATGATGAGTATTCTGAAGAAGAAATCAGGCTGATGCGTATAAAATTTATGTCGGAGCTGGGAAATTAATTTTTCACGCTCGGTAGTGATTAAAATTAAAATGATATAATGCAGAATAATGCATTATATCATTTTAGTATCCAAAGCATCTCTTAAGCCATTTCCTGTTAAAGTAAATGCCAAAACAAGCAGCATTATTGCTACTCCCGGTAAAAACGCAAGAAATGCCTGGTCAAGAATAATATATCCATAATGGTCCTTAATAATACTTCCCCAGGATGGAACCGGCGGTTGAACCCCTATGCCCAGGAAACTCAATCCCGATTCAATTAATATTGCCGAAGCAAAATTAGATGCAGAAATGATAATTACAGGACTCAAAATATTTGGCAGGATATGCCTGCTAAGTATTCTGAAGTTCCCAAAGCCAAGTGCTTTTGCAGCTTCAATGTATTCTTTTTCTCTTATTCCTAACACCTGACCTCTGGCAACCCTGGCAACCTCGACCCACATTGTTAACCCTACTGCAACAAATACCTGCCAGAAACCTTTTCCCAATACCAGTGAAATTGCTAAAACCATTAGAAGTGTTGGAACTGACCATACAACATTAATTACCCACATAATTATACTATCGGCAGCACCCCGGTAAAAACCGGCAATAATTCCCAATCCCAGGCCTATAATCACTGAAATTAAAACTGAAATAAAACCTACTGAAAGGGAAACCCTCGTTCCGATGATTAACCTGCTAAGCATGTCCCTGCCAAAACGATCGGTACCAAGGATAAATGTTTTGGTAATCAGATGATCGGATTTAATTTTTTTTATAAGTTCATCTGTGGAAACCGAAATAATTTGCTGTTCAACATTTTTAAACCTGTAATAACCGTTTTCAGATTTCTCAATATTACTGTCGTACGAAACAGCATACACTACATCGGCCAAATCAAAATTTCGTTTCAATGTTGTTGTATCCCCCGGAGAGGTATATTCGGTAACTATAATCTTATCGCCCAAAAATTCAAAATCTCTGATGGGGATTTCAGTATAGTTTCTCTTCTTTCCATAGAGTAATGTCTTAAATATATTTGTTTTAATTGTAGGTTCGTTGTTGGTAATCCGGAGCATTTGCACTTTAAAAAACGGGTCTTTGGCAGCTAACGATAAATGTTGTGAATTTGCGTCAGGGGAATTATCGGGCACTATCCAGTAACCAAAAACTGAGATAAGAAAACAAAAAAAGATAAAATACAGACTGAACAGTGCCAGCTTGTTTTTTTTAAACCTTTTCCAGAAAGCGGATTCTTCCATATAAACTTATTTAACAAATATTCCATTTTTCCACTTGTTTTGGGAAAAATGACCAATAATCCCAATTATTGAAATATAAAAAATATACAACAACTGATGAATTAAAAAGTACCTTAACAAATACTTCCGATTAAAATATTTTGCAACATTAAATAAAAGAATAAAATCAACAATACATTTCAATGCATATACAATTAAAAAATCGATAAATAATTGTGCATGAAACAAAGAATAAAACAATCCGGTTAATAAAAAAATATTTGTCAGCAAAACAATCAAGGCAACAGTGATCAGATGCATATCTCTGTAAAAACGCGATTTGAATGTCCATCGCGAACGTTGTTGAACAAATTCCTTTAAGTTCGAAGTATTTTCCGTTTCAACAGCAGCATCGGTGTTTTTAACAAAAATGGCCGGAATTTTTTTCTTCTTTAGCTCAAGCATCAAAAAAATATCGTCACCCGAAGCTATTGAGGATTTATAAATTTCATTGCCTTTAAAAAACAGTTCCCTATCCGCTCCCAGGTTCGCTCCATTGCAAAGAATCGGCATGTTTATTCCGGATGCACCAGCCCCGGAAGCTATCAAACTTAAAAATTCAAGTTCCAGAAAGTTATTTATAAAACCTTTTTTTGGTTTTAAAAGTACCGGACCAATTAAAAGATGCATAGGAAATCTAAGATAATAAACAACCATTGAATTAATCCAGTTTTGAGGGAAACGACAATCTCCGTCAGTTGTTATAATAAGTTTCCCAGACGATGCTTCAATGCCATTTAAAATACCCATTTTTTTTCCTGTAATGCCTTCGGGAAGAGAAATATGCTTAATATTTTTATATTGAGCTGAAATTTCAGTTAAAGCTGTTGAAGTACTATCGATAGAATGATCATTCACAAATACAACTTCAATTTTTTCCTGTGGGTAATTTTGTTTTAAGATATCCTGAACCTGATTATTCAAATTTTTTTCTTCATCCTTAACTGGGACAATTATGCTCACCTCAGGTGTTTCATCCAACAAATCAGGAACAACAGCAGGTATTTTAAACCATCCGCAAACAAAAAAAGTAATAAGCAAGAAATAAGGAATAATAAGTATTACAAGAAGAGAAATATTCATTAGCTGGAATTCTTATAAAATAGCTGGTTTTTCTACCAGGTACTTATCTATTTTATTAAAAAGAATATGAATATTAATAGGTTTTGATACATAATCAACACAACCTACTTCGAGGCATTTTTCTTTGTCTTCCGACATGGCATTAGCGGTTTGCGCAATAATTGGTAAATCTTTGCGGAAAGATGTAATAACCTTAGTTGCATCCAAACCACTCATTTCGGGCAATTGAATATCCATCAAAACTATATCTAAGTCGGGGTAAGCTTTACAACATTCAATAGCTTTAAGTCCATTATCAGCATGAATAATGTTTACCCCGGTTTTTTTGAAAACACCTTCTAAAAATTTAAAACTCACTTTATCATCCTCAACAATCAGGAAAGTACGCCCTTTCCAATTATAATCTGATTTTGGCATCTCTGGTTTATTTTCCAGTACTTCTTCTTCAGTTGCTAACTGGAAAGGAATGGTAAAGTAGAAAGTTGATCCTTCACCTAAAATTGACGTTGCCCAAAGCGTTCCTCCTAACAATTCAATCAACCCTTTTGAAATTGCCAGTCCTAAGCCAGATCCACCAAACTTTCTGGTTAAAGAATCATCTGCCTGGGTAAACCTGTCGAAAACAACTTTTTGCTTTTCCGTGGAAATACCAATTCCGGAATCACGTACATAAAATTCAAGTTCACGGCCTTTCAATGAATACCCAAATTCCACAAATCCTCTTTCAGTGAATTTAATAGCATTCCCAACCAAATTTATCAGAACCTGACGTAAACGATCGGGATCGGAAACAATATTTAAATTTTCGGATAAAGTAGCTACAGGTATGAGTTTAATACCATCCGTCTTTTTATAAACCATGCTCGACTTAAACAATGCATTTAACTGATCGAACAACGCGTTCAAACGAAAACTTTTCTGGTTGATTTTCATTTGTCCTGCTTCGATTTTTGATACATCAATGATATCGTCAATGAGGTTTAAAAGTGTATCGCTGTTTTTATTGATCAATTCAACATATTCCCTGCGTTGTTCCGGAAAAATATCAGGATTTGCAAGAAGCTGTGTCATACCCAGAATACCATTCATGGGTGTCCGGATTTCATGCGACATATTTGCAAGAAAGGCAGATTTTAAACGATCCGATTCTTCTGCTTTTTCTTTAGCACGGATTAATTCATTCTCAAGCTGTTTCTTATGCAGGGAAATAGATGCTTGGAAAAGAAAAGTTTCAATTATCTTAATGTCTCTGATTTCCTGATTATTGCGGGTAGCTATAATCACACTTCCGTAGATATTTCCACCTCGGAGTAATCCCATTGCATACACACGGTGAAGTTTTAAAAGCTTTTCGAGTGAACGGGAGGTTTCATCAGGTATTCTTCCAAAAGTTGTTTTATAAAGTCCACCTTCTATTTCATAGAATGAAAGCTCGTTTTCAAGTAATTTCTTTTTAAATCCTTTTGTAATAGATATTTTGAGATCTTCAGGGTTCTTTTTCAATAAATTAAGAATGCTGTTTAAATGCCGGTGAACTCCGGAGATAAACCTGACTGAAAAATTATTTTCCTGATCGCTAAACGAAGAAACTATGACAACAGCATTTTTTACAAGCTCAGTGATTTTTTTGCCAATGAATATAAAATTATCATCATCGGTCGAAAAAGTAAGAAAATTAAGAGCAGTATTTGATAAAAATATAAGATTGCGATGATATTTCTTTTCACGGTCTTCAGCAATCTTTCGGTCGCTTGCATCCACCATAACTCCGCGTAATCCCGAAATTTTATTTTCCGAAGTTAAGGCATCGGCATAAATCACAATAGGAATAGGTTTACCTGACCTTGTAACAGCTGTATATTCTTCACCTTTCACTTTCATTCCATCGAAAATGCGCGACATGTTTATTTTTGCTCTGGACACATCCTCAATTGCAAGCATATCAAATAAATTGATACCACTTACAAAATCTTCATTTGAATATTCGAATAGTTCGAATCCTTTTAAGTTAAGGAAAGTGAGATTTCCCATAACATCAGTTTCGAAAACCATTTCAGGTAACAATGTTACCAGTTCTTTATATTTCTCTTCCGAAAATTTTAAAGCTAATTCCGACTTTTTACGATTTGTAATATCACGGGCAATACCGGTAATCCCTATAATTTCATTACTTTCATTAAAAATAGGGGTTTTAAATGTTTCCGACCATTTTAATTCGCCTTCATGATCGTCCACTTCCTGAAAAAGAATTCGTTTTTTTAACCTTGTCACTTCCTTATCAGTTTCTTCGAATTTTCGGGCAAGCTCAGGCGAATAAAGATCGTAATCAGTTTTGTCAAGAATCCATTCAGGAGTAGTATGGAAATTGTCGGCATATGGCTGATTCACCATTACATATTTTCCTTTGTTATCTTTGAGCCATGCCCAATAAGGAATATTATCCAAAATTGCCTGTAACTGAGCCTTACTTTTATATAAATCGTTTTCCAGGATTTTTTGGTTTGTAATATCACTAATTACCATAACCTGTCGTATCCAAACCCCTTCGGAATTATAAATAGGAAAACACCTGTTCCAGATCCACCTTAATGAACCATCGGGTTTTACAATCCGGTATTGAGCTTCAAAACGATGCTCGGCTTTAAAATATTCGTTATTGATGATATCGGAAAAATACTTTTTATCGCCGGGATATACAATATTCTGGAGATAATTAATGGGAGATGTTAATTTTTGTCCATTGAACCCAAAAATGCGTTCGAAAGAAGCATTGGTGTATAGAACCATAAATTGATTCATCAGCACAATGGCATCAGTAGAGTGTTCAGCCAGTTGCCTGAACTTTTCTTCACTTTCTTCGATACTTCTAACAAAATGCTTTTTATAGCTCAGATCATGAATGGCAGCAACCCTAACTGAACGGCCTTTATAACTAAATGGTCGCGAAAGAACTTCAACTTCTATCGTTTCATCATCCTTTCTTTTAATTACAGTATCATATGCCTGAGGTGTTTCGGAACGAATACCCAGCAATACAGGTTTTCTATGTTCAAGAACTATAAAATCAAGAAAATTGGCTTCAAGGAGTTCTTCTTCGGTATATCCGGTCATCACCAGAAATTGCTGGTTTACATCCAGGATTTTTCCATGTTCATGAATTATTATTCCTTCGAATGTTGAATTTGCTAATTGCCTAAAACGATCTTCACTCTCACGAAGTCCTTCCTCAAGACTTGTAAGCTTCATCACCTTTCCTTCGAGGTATTTGATCCTCTTTTCAAGGTTTTGATTCAGGTTCTGTAGCTCCTCGTAGGTGAGAGAATTAGATTTAATCATTAATTCAGATCAAAAACATAAGATAATTTTGGCAAACCAGTAATTAATATTGATAAACACTTTGCGCCTAATATGCTATAAATTAACCTGTAAGCACATTAAAAGCATTTATAAATATATAAGATAATATTTAAACTCTATCATTTTTTTGTTCTTCTGTTTAATTCATCCCTGATTAAAGATGCCCTTTCATAATTTTCCTTGCCAATAGCTTCTTCCAGAAGTTCTTTCAGCTCTTCAAGTTCCAAATTCTTAATTTCATCCAGATCGGCCTGAGAATGCGAGCCGGACGATTCTGAGCGAAAGTCTTCGGTTTCAGGTTTTTTAAACTTTGTTTCACTTTCAAAGTCGATAACAATACCAGCTCTGCCCATTATATCTTCCGATGTATAAATAGCACACTTGAATCGCAGAGCCAGAGCTATTGCATCAGATGTTCTGGCATCTATTGAAATCCGGGTTTGTCCATTATCGCATATCAATTTTGAAAAAAAGACGCCTTCTTCCAGTTTATAAATATTTACTTCTATTAAATTTATTTTGAAAGCTTGCGCGAAGTTTACAAAAAGATCGTGAGTTAAAGGCCTTGGAGGTTTCAAACCTTCCAATTGTATAGCAATAGCTTGAGCTTCAAATCCACCTACAATAATAGGAACCCTTCTTTGACCGTTTTCCTCGCTTAATACTAATGCATAAGCACCGGATTGTGTTTGGCTATATGAAATTCCTAAAACATTTAGACGTATTTTACTCATTTTTAAATATGGGAATAAATATCTTAAATTAAACACAAATATAAATAATTAGAAATTAATTTTTAAGTTTATTACTTTGCAGTTCACTGTAAAGTATAAACAAGGGAAAAATAAAAATTCCCTCTTTCATCAGAAAATTTTAAGTAATGTCTATTTATTTTTAAATAAGGTTTGCAGTTAACCGAAAGTTTTATATTTTTGCAGCCTGATTTTTAATAACAGAGTAAAATTCAAAGGAATGTACGCAATAGTTGATATAGCAGGCCAGCAATTTAAAGTAGAGAAAGACCAGAAGGTTTTTGTTCACCGCTTGGAAAGCGAAGAAGGTGCACAAGTCTCGTTCGAAAAAGTGTTACTGGTAGAAGATGGAAGTGATGTTAAAATTGGAACTCCAACAGTAAGCGGAGCTTCAGTTTCTGCTAAAATATTAAGCCACATGCGTGGTGATAAAGTTCTTATCTTCAAGAAAAAAAGAAGAAAAGGATACCAGAAAATGAGCGGGCATCGTCAGGATCTTACTCAGATATTAATTGAAAACATTACTGCATAACCATAATAATATTTTTGCACAATGGCACACAAAAAAGGCGCGGGTAGTTCGCGAAACGGTAGAGAATCGGAAAGTAAGCGATTAGGCGTTAAGTTATTTGGCGGACAATTTGCTAAAGCTGGCAACATTTTAGTTCGTCAGCGTGGAACTGTTCATAATCCAGGATTAAATGTTGGAATTGGACGTGACCATACATTATTTGCTCTCATTGATGGAGTTGTAGAATTCAAAAAGAAACAAGGCGACAAGTCTTTTGTATCGATTGTTCCTTTTACCGCTTAAAAATATTTCTTTCGGTATTGTCTCCTGAATATTTACTTTTGTAAATGTTTCAGGAGTTTTTTTTTGGAATTCATTGTTGCAAACCTCAGTCCACATTATCTTAAACGTGGATTGAAGTCCGTAAACAGTGGGCCATGGACTGTGGACTTTTTAACTTATTTCTATATGCTTACCCTCAAACAAATTACCGAAAACAAAGAAGCTGTTCTTGAAAGGCTTGCTGTAAAGAATTTTAAAAATCCTGCTTTGGTTGACGAGATTATTCTCCTCGATCTAAACCGGAAAAAAATCCAGTTTCAAAGCGATTCACTGCAATCGGAGCTTAATAAAATAGCTAAAGAAATTGGAATTCTGATGAAAAGCGGGAAACCGCAGGAAGCAGATCAACTGAAAAAAAGAAATACAGAAATTAAGGAAGAAACATCCAAATTAAATCAGGAACTCACCTTAACCGAAGAAAAACTAAATTCATTTTTAGTTCAGTTGCCAAATCTGCCACATCCATCAGTTCCCACTGGTAAAAGTGCCGAAGACAATATAACCATTCGCACAGGTGGAGAGATTCCAAAACTTGCCGAAAATTCTATTCCACATTGGGAACTTGCCAAAAAATATGATATCATCGATTTTGAATTGGGTACAAAACTTACAGGTGCCGGATTCCCCGTTTACAAAGGTAAAGGTGCCAAATTACAAAGAGCGCTAATCAATTTCTTTTTAGAAGAAGCAACAAGTGCCGGTTATAAAGAATACATGCCACCTTTGATGGTGAATGAAGACTCGGGTTTTGGAACCGGTCAGTTGCCCGATAAAGAAGGACAAATGTATCATGTTACGCTTGATAACTTTTACCTGATTCCAACAGCCGAAGTTCCGGTAACGAATATATTCAGGGATGTTATTGTAAATTCATCCGAACTACCCATTAAAGCTACAGCTTACACTCCGTGTTTCCGTCGGGAAGCCGGTTCGTACGGAAAAGATGTACGTGGCCTTAACCGGTTGCACCAATTTGATAAGGTGGAAATTGTACAAATTGCCCATCCGTTGAAATCGTATGAAATCCTGGAGGAAATGGTTGCCCATGTGGAAAACCTGATCAAAAAATTAGGTTTACCATATCGTATATTAAGACTTTGTGGAGGCGACATGAGCTTTACCTCTGCTTTAACCTACGATTTTGAAGTATATTCTGCAGCTCAGCAAAGATGGCTGGAAGTAAGCTCTGTATCGAACTTCGAAACGTTTCAGGCAAATCGCTTAAAATTGCGCTTCCGCGATGAAGTTGAAAAGAAAACAACTCTTGCGCACACACTAAATGGAAGTGCCCTGGCATTGCCCCGCATTGTTGCAGCATTGCTCGAAAATAACCAAACCGAAAAAGGGATTAAGTTGCCCGAAGTGTTGGTTCCTTTTGCAGGATTTGAGTATATTGATTGATTTCAAGTCGATAGTCGATAGTCCATAGTCGATAGCAATTTATTCTATGGACTATGGACTAATCACCTCAGCTCGCGTGCGTTTGCAATGCATGAGAATAATTATTGAATCGTTTCTTTATATGCAATTATCGTTGCATACGACATTTGGTAAGGCACTCGTTACAAATGAGCGCCAGCTTTCTTTAGAACTATCGACTATCGACTGACATCTAATTCCACAAATTTTCAGGATAAACTCCCTGGGCTATCAAATCTCTGATTTTATCCAAAGCTAATTCCCTATCCTGTTTATAAGTCATACCAAACCATTCGCTATAGCCTTTCAGGACTTTAACTTTTACATCTCCTCTTTCAATGAGCTCGTTCACCATAAATGGAATGTAAAATTCCGCCTTGGGATTTGATACATTGTTCTGAAGAAATTCAACAAAACCAGCATTTAGATAATCAAAAAGGGAAGGCGTAAATCCCCAGCAGTTCATCGACACATAAGTTTTGCCGTCGAGTACTTCAATACTGCCATCAGGTAATTTACTTTTGATTCCACTATCAGTTCTTTCGATGTGTGTTTTTTCATTGGCCGCTACCAAATTGAAATTTTCATCGGTGGCACAAACCCCTCTTGATACAAAACCAAATTCGGATAATGTTTTTTCTAACTGAAAACCCACCATCGAATAAGTTTTCTCATCATTCACTTCATTAGAAGTCAAAAATTCTGCTAACAATTTAAACGAATCATGTCCATAAAAATCATCAGCATTGATAACAGCAAAAGGTTCATTCACTTTATCGGCAGCTACCAGAATAGCATGTCCTGTTCCCCAAGGTTTAACCCTGTTTTCAGGTAAAGTAAAACCTGCCGGAAGTACATCTAGTTCTTGGAAAATATAATCAACTGCAATTTTGCCTTCAAGCTTTTTAAGAACAGATTCTTTGAAATCGGTTTCGATATCTTTTCTAATAACAAAAACAACTTTCCCGAAACCAGCTCTTATTGCATCAAAAACTGAATACTCGAGCAAAGTTTCACCTGATGGCCCCAGTTTGTCCATCTGTTTTAAACTACCATAACGACTGCCAAGACCGGCTGCCAATATCAATAAGGTTGGTTTCACAAGCTAAATATTTAAAATTTATAACTTGCAAAGATAATTATAAAGGAATAAAATATTGAACACGATCAAAGCTGATAATAGCTTATTTTCGAAAATATAAGTTTATTGTAACTTGTTTTTGAATATTTTTGACCCACAATAAAAACCCCTTTAATTGAAAAATCAGAGCAAAGCTTATTTATTTGCTATCGCTGCCATATTATGCTGGTCCACTGTAGCTGTTGCGTTCAAAATTGGATTACAAATTATCTCCACTATTCAGTTATTGGCATTATCGTGTTATACATCGGTATTCATTTTGTTTTTCTATTTGTTAATCCAAAAAAAACTTTATGAAATTAAGCTTCTCAATAAAAACTTCATATTAAAAAGTGCTCTTTTTGGTTTATTGAATCCCTTTCTATATTATCTGGTATTATTCAAGGCATATACTTTACTTCCGGCTCAAATTGCTCAACCGCTTAATTATACCTGGCCACTGATTCTGGTACTTTTATCCATGCTTTTTCTAAAACAAAAAATAACCCTTCAAGCCATTTTGGGAATTGTTGTTAGTTTTATCGGGGTCTTAACCATTTCATTTCAAGGAAACTTTAGCTTCACTACCATTCAAAACCCGGTTGGTGTTCTGTTTTCAACAGGAAGTTCCCTGATTTGGGCTACGTATTGGTTGTTAAATGCATCGCGCGAAAAATATGAAGAAACAGGACTTTTTCTAAATTTTCTGTTTGCAGGAATTTACATTACAATATTGATGTTTCTTGTAAATGGATTTGATAACATACCAGCCAAAGGAATTTGGGCGTCAATTTATATTGGCATTTTTGAAATGGGTTTTACCTTTATACTTTGGCTTAAAGCATTAAAGCTTAGCAAGGATTCAGGAAAAGTTAGTCATCTTGTATATTTTTCTCCGTTTATTTCTTTAATATTTATCAATTTAATTTTAAAGGAATACATTTATTTCACCACCTATATTGGATTAATACTTATAATTGCGGGTGTGGTGCTGAGTAAAATCAGAAAATTTAACAAACTGTAAAGTGAGCGAAAGAATTATACTTGGTATTGATCCGGGAACAAGTATCATGGGATATGGTGTGATCAAAGTTGAAAACCGTAAACCCTCGGTAGTGACATTAGGAATTATTGATCTTCAGAAAATTGATGATCATTTTGTTAAACTTAAAATGATTTTCGAGCAAACCAATTGTTTGATAGAAAAATACAATCCTGATGAACTGGCAATCGAGGCACCATTTTATGGTAAAAATATACAATCGATGCTAAAATTGGGAAGAGCGCAGGGAACAGCTATTGCAGCGGCATTATCCCATGCAATTCCTATTTTTGAATATGCACCCCGCAAAATTAAAATGTCTATTACCGGCCAAGGAAATGCCAGTAAAGAACAAGTTGCTTTTATGCTTCAGAAGATGCTTGGGTTAAGTGAAATCCCTGAAAACCTGGATGCAACTGATGGTTTGGCAGCAGCTCTTTGCCACTTTTTTCAAAATAAAGTTGAAAATGCAAATTCTGGTGCTAAAAGCTGGAAAGATTTTATAAGCAATAACCCCGGAAGGATTCGCTAGAGGTTAGAGATTATTTTTTGTGCCAGATCCTCAAACTCTTCTTTTGAAAATTTTAATTTGGGTTTGGAAAAATCAATATCATTTCCACCATTGATAGGAACCAGATGTATATGGGCATGCGGGACTTCCAAACCTAATACGGCAATTCCAATTCTTTTACAAGGCACACTTTTTTCAATTGCCTTTGCTACTTTTTTGGCAAAAACCATCATTCCACCTAATTTTTGATCATCCATATCAAAAATGTAATCTGTTTCATGCTTTGGAACAACCAGAGTATGACCAGCTTTTAGGGGATTAATATCTAAAAAGGCAAAATAATTCTCATCTTCTGCTATTTTGTAACAGGGGATTTCTCCATTAATTATCCGTGAAAAAATTGATGCCATAAGGAATTACCTTGATATTTCCATTATTTGAAACGACATTTTACCGGATGGTACGGTAATCTCAACAACATCGCCAGGTTTTTTTCCTATTAAACCTTTGGCAATAGGAGTATTTACTGAGAGCTTACCTTCCTTAAGATTGGCTTCAGATTCAGAAACCAGAAAATATTCCATGGTAGAATTAGTTTTCAGATTTTTAATCTTTACCCGATTTAAAATCTGTACTTTATCCGTATCGATTCTTGAAACATCAATTAATCTTGAATTTGCAATAATATCTTCAAGTTTCATGATCTTGGCTTCAAGCATAGCCTGGGCATCTTTGGCAGCATCATATTCAGCGTTTTCCGAAAGATCGCCTTTGTCACGAGCTTCTGCCAATTGAAGAGCAATATTTGGCCGCTCACTGGTTAAATTTTCCAGATCGGTCTTAAGCTTTTTTAACCCTTCTTCAGTTAAATATGAAACATTAGCCATTAAAAACCTCCTTTGAATGTTAATTAAAAAACAAAAAGAATCCCGAATAGATCGGAACCCTTTCACAAGTTCAAATATATAATTTTTCTTATTGGGTTTGAATCAAATAGTTATAAAACATATGATAAACCCTGCCAATACAACCTTTATTTTATATTAATAAAACAATTTACAAAATTAAACAATCAAAAATATTTTCGGTTTAAAATTTCAGTGTAAATAATACCTTGTCTTAAATCAAAATCACTATCGCTTAATGTAACTGCCAATTCCTCTTCCTTTTCTATTTCTTTTGGAACTTCCATTTTTTGGTATATTGGCTTAGCTGGAGTTTTATCCTCAACAGGAGTTTCGTAAGAGAAAACTTCGGCTTCGATAGTTTCTAATGATTGTGCCTCATTTTCATACCGTTCATATATATTTTTTTCACGAACTTCCCTGACTTCTATTGGGGGAGAATATGGCTTTTCAATAATCACTTCCTTTTGCTTAGGAATATCAAGAACTTCATTCAACACATCTTCAAAGCTTTTTGGCCAATGTTTTTCTGCCGGAGCGTTACCTGGCTCATAATCCTCGTCAATAGGCTGAGTGGAGGTTGATGCCTTTTTTTTGTTCTTGTTCCCAATAGCGCTAAGTACCAAAAAAACTATACTTAAAAGTATATATATCCAACTTCCTGAATCTACATTCATTATTTCTTTTTTTTACGATGAAATATCTTTTTTAGAAAAGGCTGATGATTTTGATCATTTAACTTTCTTGCATCCCTTTTTGTTTCTTTCATTCTTTTCTTAGTTTCAGGGGTTTGCATATGAAAACGCCTTTTTTTATCTTTTCCCTGCGAAAGTAAGTAAGCCTTTTTTTGTTTTTCCTTTTGCTCTTCGGCTCTGGCTTCTGATTTCCTCACCTTTTTCGATTGTGCTACAGTTGTTGAAAAACTCACTGAAGCAATAATCAAAAGCAATAACAATATAACTTTACTAAAAACATTCATTGGTAAACAATATTTTCAGTTTAATTCCTTTTGATACCTATATTTGCATATTGAAATATCATGTTGAAATCAAAGATACTAATTTTTTTCATTTCTTTTATCGTACTCATTAACTGCGACGATATCCATCAGGTAATCCCATATACCCAGATAAACATAAGCCTGGATTTAAATACTGACCTCGCCGGTTTAGGAGTTGGAAGTACAATAATAAGTCCGAAAAACGGCGGTTTTATGGGAGTTATAATTTATCGGAATAGTATCTCTGAATTTTATGCTTTTGAAAGAACATGTACCAATTATCCCAACGACACCAGTGCTGTTGTTGCAGAAGATAACGGAGTGGTGGCTGTTTGTCCGAAGTGCGGATCGACTTATATTTTCACTGCCGATGGTGCTATTGTTAGTAAAGGACCTGCCAGGCTCCCTCTTAAACAATATCAAACTTACTTAAACGATCACCGGTTGTTTATTTCAAATTAAAGAGGCTGCCATATTTAGTACTTCGCCTTCGTTCAGTATGACACTCAATAAGACAAAACAATTGACTTTCAAGCGTCAGGCTGAGCGTAGTTGAAGCCTTTTTAACTTTTGAGACTACTTTTTTAATATTAATACCGGTAATGCTCCGGTTTATAAGGTCCTTCCGGATTGACCCCGATATATTCAGCCTGAAATTTAGTAAGTTTAGTAAGCTTAACTCCTAATTGTTCGAGGTGTAACCTTGCCACTTCTTCGTCGAGCCTTTTCGAAAGACGATAAACGTCAATCTCATATTTATTTTGCCACAAATCCAACTGAGCAAGGCTTTGATTGGTAAATGAATTACTCATTACAAACGATGGATGACCTGTTGCACAACCAAGGTTTACCAGCCGGCCTTCAGCCAAAAGGTATAAAGCATTACCGGCAGGGAAAATATATTTATCCACCTGAGGTTTAATATTTACTCTCTTTATGCCTGGGAATGTTTCCAGTTTATCAACCTGAATTTCATTATCGAAATGACCAATATTACATACAATTGCCTGATCTTTCATTTTCGACATGTGATCAATGGTAATCACATCGCAGTTACCAGTTGTAGTAACATAGATGTTCCCTTCGCGAAGGGCATCTTCGATGGTAGTAACTTCAAATCCTTCCATTGCAGCCTGAAGTGCGCAAATAGGATCGATTTCGGTAACCAAAACACGGGCACCGTAAGTCCGCATGGAATGAGCACAACCTTTTCCAACATCGCCATAACCAAGCACAACAACTACTTTTCCGGCAATCATCACATCGGTAGCACGTTTGATACCATCGGCTAGACTCTCGCGGCAACCATAAAGATTATCGAATTTCGATTTTGTAACCGAATCGTTAACATTGATGGCAGGAAAAAGTAATTCGCCTTTTTCCTTCATTTGATACAGACGATGAACGCCTGTGGTAGTCTCTTCCGAAACACCCTTAAGTTCTGCAACGAAACGATGCCATTTTCCCTGATCATCTTTCAGGGTTTGCTTCAATAAATCGAGAATAATACCTTCCTCTTTATTTCCGGCAACTTTATCTAAAACTGAAGCATCATTTTCGGCTTTATAACCTAAATGGATTAAAAGGGTAGCATCTCCACCATCGTCAACAATAAGGTTTGGCCCTTTTCCACCGGGGAACGAAAGCGCCTGGAGGGTACACCACCAGTATTCTTCCAAAGATTCGCCTTTCCATGCAAATACAGGAATACCAGCTTTTGCAATTGCAGCAGCAGCATGATCCTGGGTTGAAAAGATATTACAACTGGCCCAACGTACATCAGCGCCCAGTTCAACCAAAGTTTCAATTAAAACCGCAGTTTGAATGGTCATGTGCAATGAACCCATTATTCTGGCACCTTTCAAAGGTTTTGCCGCAGAGTATTTTTTACGGATAGCCATTAAACCTGGCATTTCCTTTTCAGCTATTTCTATTTCTTTTCTGCCAAATTCAGCCTCTTCAATGTTTCTGACTTTGTACGACAGTGTTTCTTCAAGTTTTAACGACGCCATTATTCTGTTTTAAAAATGATTTGCAAAATTATGATTTTGATTTTAAAAAAGGTTTGAAACTCCCTAAATCTTTTAAATTAAAAATCAATGTCGTTTAGTTTAGGAATTGAATAATTCACTTCGACTCCGCTCAGTGTGACAATCATAACACTTCGACTCCGCTCAGTGTGACACTAATACCAGTTTCGTCAGGCTGAGCGGAATCGAAGCCTACATCTTAACTTAACGACATTAAATTAAAAATATATATTAAATTGATTTTTAAAAAACTGAACTGAAATATTGCCTTGTCCGCAACATATCATTCATTAGTTGTTCCTTAAGAATTTCAATACCGGCAAACTTTGTTTCATCTCTGATGCGAGAAAAAAAACTTACCTTAATATTTTGATTATAAATATCTTCATTAAAATCAAGAATATGAACTTCAATTGTTTTCAAATTTTTTTCTTTATTAACAGTTGGTCTATGCCCAATGTTCAACATTCCTGAATAGATTTTGCCGGATATTTCCACTTTAACAGCATACACCCCATCCTTGGGCAATAGCTTATGCTCCTCCTGAATATTCACATTTGCTGTTGGAAAACCAATAGTGCGACCCAGCATTTGCCCCTCTACAACAATTCCCGTAATAAAATAATTATATCCTAAATAAAGATTCGCCAGTTCAATATTTCCTTCTGAAATAGCATGCCTGATTTTTGTAGAACTTATTTTTTCCCCGTTTATTTCCACTGGTACAGCTTTTTCCACATCAAAACCATAGTGCATACCGTATTCTTTTATCACATTAAAATCTCCCTGGCGATCGCTTCCAAAATGATGATTATAACCCAAAAGAAAATATTTCATTTTAAATTGGTCGATCAGATAATCCCTGATAAATGAAAGAGAATTTATTTTTGCAAATTCGTGAGTAAAAGGAAGTACAACTACTTTTTCAACTCCATGTGCTTCAATTAATGCCTTTTTTTCATCCAGTGTATTGATCAGCCTTAATGGTTTATGCCCGATAATATGCGATGGATGAGGCCAGAAAGTTACTACCAAGGATGTAACATTCATTTCCTCAGCCTTTTTTATTAATCGAGATAAAATTTCCTGATGCCCGCGATGAACACCGTCGAAAGCGCCAACTGTAACTATTGAATCACCGGTATTATTAGTTCTATTCATTTTTGCTTATTTACCCATAAACCTGTCACGTTCATCCAAATTTAACCCTCATTAATAAAAATAGAATTATAAATTATTCGAAAAAATAAAAGTAGTTGTTTTATTATTGAGAAGAAATTCAAAATAGGTCAATAATTCACTGAAATTTCTTCCAAATTGAATAAAATGAAAATATTTATTTTATAGTATTATTTATGAATCCAACTGAATTAAGCTTTGATGATCTAAATATGAAAAATTGGTAAACCTGATATTTATTTTAAGTCGCCTGAATAAAATTAAAAATGAAATTGCAAATCAATAAATAAGAACCCATAAGAAGGGAGAATTTTAGACTTTTATCACTTTTAATAGAAAGTAATTATAAAATATAAGCAATGTTCGAAAATATTTTAGAGCCATCACCTGGTGAAAAAATGATGGATTTAATAAGTGGTTTGTTTCCCATTTGCAGAAGTATAACAGGAAATGGGGTAAGAGAAACCTTGCAAACTCTTAAAACAATAATTCCCCTTGAAATTATTGAAGTTCCATCGGGAACTAAAGTTTTGGATTGGGAAGTTCCAAAAGAATGGAATATTCGGGAAGCCTACATCAATAATTCATCGGGTGAAAAAATAATTGATTTTAAAACGCTTAATCTCCATGTACTAAATTATAGTACTCCAATAAATCAAACGATGGGACTAAAAGAACTAAGTCCTCATCTTTTTTCCATTCCTGAAAAACCTGCCCTTGTCCCATACCGGACATCGTATTACAATGAAAACTGGGGCTTTTGCATGAGTCATGACCAATTTTTGTCGTTAAAAGAAGATCAGTATGAAGTGGTGATAGATTCTGATTTATCACCGGGAAACCTCACGTATGGTGAATACTATATAAAAGGACAAATTGAAGATGAAGTGCTTATTTCAACGCATATATGCCATCCGTCGCTCTGTAACGACAACTTAACCGGAATTGCAGTTTGTACATACCTGGCAAAAGAAATCTCTGTTTTAAAACCGTATTATTCTTACAGGTTTATTTTTATTCCCGGTACAATTGGAGCTATTACCTGGTTGGCAAAAAATGAAAACTCTGTTCATAAAATTAAATATGGTATGGTTACCTCGTTACTAGGTATCGACAGCATTTTTACCTATAAAAAATCGCGTAGAACCGATGCCAGAATTAACCGCATAGTCGAATACATTCTTTCAGATTATCCTCAAACTGAAATACTTAATTTTATACCTTATGGGTATGATGAACGTCAATTTTGTTCCCCGGGGTTCAATTTACCAGTTGGCAATCTATGTCGAATACCCTTTGGGCAATATCCGGAATACCATACTTCGGCTGATAATCTGGATTTTATTTCCCAAAAAGCATTAGAGGACTCTTACGGGGTATTCCAAAAAATATTCCAATACATTGAAGCTGAACGATATTTTATAAACCTTTTCCCTAAAGGTGAACCACAATTGGGAAAAAGAGGTTTATACGATGCTATTGGTGGCCAAAATGACAGCAGACAATTACAACTGGCATTTCTGTGGGTCCTGAATTATTCAGATGGAAAGAATACTTTAACAGATATAACCATGCTATCCGGAATTAAGCCGGGAATAATACTGAAAGCAACTGAATTGCTTGTAGAAAAAGGATTGTTAATTGAAAAACAAGAAAATGAAAATTGATAACAATTTAAAAATAAAATTATGACAAAATTACAGAAACCCGATTATGCATACATGAATGGAAAAATCACTCCATGGGATGATGCTGTTTTACACATCGGATGCGAAGCAGTTACACGTGGATTGAATGTTTTCGAAGGCATTAAGGGATATTGGAATATTGATAATTCATTTGGAATAGTGTTTTTAGAAAAACATTATAAACGGTTAATCCGTTCGGCAAAACTCTTGCATATTCCATTTCCCATGACTTTTGAGCAGTATGAAGATGCCGTTTTTCAATTGTTCGGGAAACTTTTGGCAAATGGAAAAGATATGTGGGCCCGTACAACTTTGTATGTTACTGAAGGTCATTGGGGTGAAGGCACAAAAGCCGATTTGGTTATAACAGCTTATCACCTCGATAAATCTGTTCCCGAACCTATTGATATTGGAGTAAGTACATGGCAACGAAGTTCTGATGTATCGCTTCCTGCAAGAATTAAAACCTCAACAAACTACCAGGTTGGACGATTGGCCAGAATAGAAGGCAGATCCCGGAATTATTCCGACATGATTTTATTGAATAACCAAGGCAGGGTTGCCGAAGCGACAGGTTCATGTGTATTGATGGTCCGCGATGGTGTAATCTATACTCCTCCATCTACTGAAGGCGCTCTGGAAAGTATAACACTCGATTTTGTTGAATCGTTGGCCAATACATTAAAAATCCCATTTTTCAGAAGACCAATTGACAGGACTGAACTTTTAATTGCAGATGAACTTTGCATATGCGGAACATTGGCTGAACTAATACCTATAGTTTCCATTGATGGCAATGAAATGGATTCGTATGGTCCAATTTTCAGTCAAATCAGAAATAAATTCTTTAAAATAGTTCGTGGTGAAGAATCTGATCCAGGGTTTGAAGTTTCATTTGTGCCCGAAAAATATTTTAAAAAGGAAATTGCAATGCAGATCTAAATTTTAAATTTTAAACCCATCCGACAACTTATATCTACTACAATAAATTTATGATCATGATTCCTGAACCAGTAAAAAGAAATGAATCGCTTGTGAGTGTTGTTGTTCCTGTTTATAATGGTGAGAAATATCTGGACAATTGTTTGGAAAGTATTCTAAATCAAACCTATAAAAACTGGGAATGTATAATTAACAATAATTGCAGTGTTGACAATACCTTGAACATTGCAAACAAATATGCTGATTTGGACAACCGATTTCATGTATTTACCAACAGTGTGTTTGTAAGAATGACAGATAACTGGAATCTGGGTTGTAGCAAAATAAATAAATCTGCCAGGTACTTGAAGGTGTTAAGTGCCGATGATTTGTTATTTCCTGAAAGTTTCGAAAAAATGGTGGATATAATGGAAAAAAATCCAACAGTGGGCATTTGTTCATCTTACCGGTTAAACGATAAAAGAGTTGATATGACTGGTTTGGATATTTGGGAAGGAAATGTTTATAATGGTAAATCAATTCTTTATAAACAACTTACCAGAAAGCTTAATATATCAGGAACTAACTCAACTGTGATGTATGCGATTGAACATCTGAAAAAGATACCCAGATTTCCTGTTATTTACGACAATACAACATACCATGAAGATACTGAACTGGTTTATGATTTGATGAATATCTCGGATGTAGGTTTTGTTTTTCAGGTGTTGAGTTATACCCGACGTCATGCAAAAGCATATACAACCCTGGAAGTATATCGGTTTAATACTTTACTGCAACTCAACGAAAAAGTATTATGGGTGTATAAAGGAGACGACCCCATGTTAAATAAACTTTATAGAAAAGAACGGATCAAATATGCATACTTTCTTTTTTATAAAGCTTTTACTGACAGAGACTCTATAAAATTTCATAAAAAATATATACTAAGAAAATTCAAACCTTCGGAATATGTGATTGGAATCCTCTCCTATAATAAAATGTCATTGATGATAAAAAAGATTCTGAACAAAGTATTTAACCTAAATAATTCATAAACCTGACAATAACCTCACCCCTGTCTGCAACAGGCAGGCCCAGCCGCTACTCCCTTCGGTCGTGAGATCGCTTCTCTAAGTTCTCCTGAAAGAGAGGGGAGCGAGATTGTAGGGTTTTTAAAGTCCCTCTTTTTCTGGAGAGGTTCCGAAAGCTTTCTGGATTAGGGCGAGGTGTCAAATTCATGAATAATTCAGGCTAATAATTATTGAAGTTGATTTATTAAAACTTTTAAAATTCTGAATTGTTAATTTTATGAATCATCCTCATTTACTTATTATATTTTGGCTTAAAGTCGACACATTAATGTTAAAAATCTGGTTAAAAATGAACATTTATTATTGTCCGTTTAATTTTTTAGATTTTTCACATTTGCTAATGACAGAATATTATGAACAGCCATTTGTCACTTTTTTGGGAGCAAAAAAATAACCAAAAAACTCTCCCAATAGCTATCGGGATCGACTTCGCTTGAACGGACCGCCGTCACATAGGAATTAAAGGATACGGCTGCGCCGGTCTCCGATTAAGAATATCTGTCATTTAAGTTTGAAGTGTTTTATAAAAAAATAGTATTAATGAAACCCTGTTCAATAAACGCAAGCAGCCTAATTGAGTGTTTAACGATTTTAACTTATAAAATTATTTTGTATGAATAACCTTATTTTTAGACGCCAATTTCTTCTAACAACCGCAAAAATCCAGTTTGATACTTCCTGGAAAAAAAATAAATTAAATAAATATCAACGAGATTGTAATATCTATTCTCATCCTGATTTGGAAATCACCACATCGGCAAACGCTGATGCTGAACTGTATTTATTAGGTTATATTTTAGATCCTCATCATCCGGAATATTCAAATCAGGATATTTTGGATAATCTTTTAAAAACTAGTTCGTTTGACGCCATAGCTGCCGCTACGGATAGCTTAACAGGCAGATTTGCTATTATTTACAGCTCTAAAAATTCCCTGAATGTTTTTCACGATGCAACCGGCTTTCGGGAAATATATTACTTCAACGATAAAAAGGAATTTGCCTGTGGTTCAACACCGGATATAATAGCCAAAAACCTGTCGGTTGTGCGCGATAACGACAAGGATCTGAATAATTTCTTCAATTCCCCTCAGTTGAATAATGGAGAAAGAAAATGGATTGGAGTTAAAACCATATATAAAGGAATAAAAAAACTTCTTCCTAACCATTATCTGGATCTTATCCACGACAAGGTAATTAGATATTGGCCAAGAGAAAGTTTTAAATTTACTGACCTTAATAAGTCAACTTTACAAGCAGCACAAATATTAACCGGGACATACGAGAGTATGTTAAATCGGTATAAAATCCAGCAAACTATAACTTCGGGTTGGGATACCCGTTTGTTATTGGCAGCTTGTAAAAAACATATTCATAATATTGAGTTTTATTTTATACGGGGATTTAAAGCCGATCATGGTCTGGTGGATAGTGCTGATTATTTGATTACTAAAAAGATTTCGGAAAAATATCAGTTACCTACTCAATATATGATTATTGAAGATATTGAGGTTGACGAAGAGTTTGAAAAGATATATTATGCTAATAATGTTTTAGCCCGCCCCAAATTGTTAAAAGTCTATTATACAGGTTTTAAAAACAACCTCGATAATGTTTTCACTGTAAGTGGAACATTAGGAAATTCACTTCTTCGACTTCAGGGCGGATTAAGCCGGAATACGGTTCAGGCTGATTTAATTGCTCATAAGCTAAAGTATGAACAATATAAATATGTTACCGATTCAATTCAGGAGTGGCTAGATGCTTCCAAAAATGTACGTTCTTATAATTATTACTTACTGGATTTATTTTACTGGGAACAATACCTTGGTAACTGGGGTGCACTTTCAGGAAGTGAGCAGGATATTATTAGGGATGAATTAAGGCCATTTAATAACAGGGAATTAATATCCACCTTAGGGGCAGTTCCTGATAAATACAGATACAGGGATTATCCTTTGAATTATGTAAAAACCATTAAATTATTATGGCCCGAATTACTGAATTTTAGCAATGACATTGAACATTATAAAATTAAAAAAGCTTTAAGAACATTAAACCTGGAACATTTTGCCGATAAGGTTTATCAGAGAATAAAGGCATAGTAGGGAATAAAATAATTAGCTCTGTCCACTTAAACAACTGAAAACTGTTAAAATCAGCTCGTTTTCTTATGTTCTTGTCCTTTTGTCTTGACACAAAAGGACCAAAAAGTCAAGGCTTCCAGAAGCCCGATCCTGTAAAACTAATTTCAACACGCTTATTATCAATGGGTGGCAAATCAAACAAAGGAATCTGGCAAGGTGTAATAACTTTTTGGTCAGCTATTATTTTTTCTGTAAGTTTATTTTCTGAAAAGCTTATGGATTTTTTAGGATTAAGCACCTGTATGATAGTAATATATCTTCGATTTCCCTGGGCTTTTCCTCTTTTTTATGAATTATCCAGGTTAAAACTCATTTCAGTTTAAAATAAAAAACCGAGTTTTTCGAATAACGTTTTGGCTTCTTTTTATCAAACCTGAAACAGCTTTGATAAAATAAATATCTGTTTTCATAAAATTCGGAAGATGTTCCTCCTAATTTCTAATACTAATTTGTTTTACATTTTAAACAAGAGTTCTTATGCTTTTTAATTCGTTACAGTTTTTAGTGTTTTTCCCTATTGTTGTGGCGCTATATTTCATAATTCCTTATCGTTTTCGGTGGATATTGTTGCTAATAGCCAGTTATTACTTTTACATGTGCTGGAACTATAAATACGTAGTTTTGCTTTTGTTTACAACAATCATATGCTATTTTGCAGCAATCGGTATATATCGGTCCGACAAGAAAAAAATAAGATTACTCCTGTTATGGGGGTGTATTCTTATATATTTAGGCACATTATTCTTTTTTAAATATTTTAATTTCTTTGGAGAGTCAATAAACATCCTTTTTGCAAAATTTAATATTTTTTATCACGTCCCATCATATCAGTATTTGTTGCCGGTAGGTATCTCCTTCTACACTTTTCAGGCGCTGGGATACACTATCGATGTATACCGGGGTTCAATAAAACCTGAATATCATTTCGGGAAATTTGCCCTTTTCAAATCATTTTTCCCTCAGCTTGTTGCGGGTCCAATTGAAAGAGCTTCGAACCTGCTTCCCCAGTTTTCGAAAAAATTCGATTTTAATTATTACAGGATTAGGGATGGCCTGGTATTAATGGCGTGGGGATTTTTCAAAAAAGTAGTAATAGCCGATCGTTTGGCTGAATATGTTAATATTGTTTATAACAATCCGAATGATTATCATGGCATTCCGGTGATTTTGGCTACCATATTTTTTGCATTTCAAATATATTGTGACTTTTCAGGCTATTCTGATATTGCTGTTGGTTCGGCCAAAGTGATGGGATTTAGTTTAATGACAAACTTTCGAAGACCATATTTTGCCCAAAATATAAAGGAGTTTTGGCAACGCTGGCATATTTCGTTGTCAACCTGGTTTAGAGATTATTTTTATATATCGCTTGGAGGAAACCGGGTGGCAATATGGAGATGGCAGTTAAATTTATTTTTGACTTTTCTTGTCAGTGGAATTTGGCATGGCGCTAACTGGACATTTATAATTTGGGGGGCTTTACATGGTTTTTATCTGGTTTTTGCTATCTGGACAAAAAAAATGCAAACCCAAACAAATGACTTCCTGCGACTTGGCCGACATGTTAAACTTATTACTTTCATAAGCGTTTTTATTACGTTCCTGCTTGTAGTCTTTGCATGGATATTTTTCAGGGCAAATTCAGTAGGCGATGCTTTTGTCATTATTAAAAACATGTTTAATTTTTCTTATTCAGAATATAACTTGTATTATTTCCCAGTCGATTTATATATAGCATTTGCATCAATATTCCTGTTGATACTATTTGAATATACCCTTGAATATTCGAATGTTCTGAATCGTATTTATACTTTAAAACGCCCTTATAAGTGGGCAATTTTAACTTGTATTTTATTTTCAATTATGATATTGGGGAAATGGGACTCAGTTAATTTCCTGTATTTCCAATTTTAATAAATACTTTATGAAAGAAAAGATTTTGAAGTATACAATATTTATAACAGGCTTCATTTGTTTGTATGCTTTTATTTCGATTCGGATATTTCCCATGTACAATATAACATTGGTTGAAAAATTAATACCCGGATACTGGGATCATACAAAATATGGCGAACTGTATTATTTCAATTTCATTAAAAAATTTAGAGAAGAAAATTTACCAGAAGCAAATATTAAACATCAATACTCAACAGCTCAGGCAAATATTAACGATACTGATATTTTTACTTTTGGCGATAGCTTTTTTGATATTTCAAGGCCAATTCAGTATTCGACAGTTCTTGCAAATACATTAAATAAAAAAATACATTTCGGATATAACGATTTCCCGTTACAATATTTAGAAGCAAATGGTTATAAAGGAAAGGATCCTAAAGTTCTCATTCTTGCTTTTGTAGAACGCTATATACCAATGAAATTTACAGTTCCTCGCGATACTGTGCTCAAAATTAAAAAACAATTGCCTCCCCTGACATTATCAGCAAAAAAAGTTAAAGATTTTATTTTTTATAGTAAAAGTGAGCAGATGTACGATGCGTTGTTAAAAAGAAGTTACTTAACTACAGCCGCTTATACTGAAATTGCCAGTAAAAAATTCAATTGGTTCAGCTATATTTCAAAATATACACCGGTATATTATTTAAAAGATTCTATACCATGGCTCTTTATCGATGATGAGGTTGATGGAAGAAATACCAGTTTTTATTATCATTTTACTGATTCGGAAATAGAAAATATTTCAAATAATATTGCTGACCTTTCGAAGAAACTGAAAAAGAAATACAATATAACTTTTGTATTTCTTCCACTTCCTGCTAAGTATACATTATACCATACAAAGTTCAATAATGATAATTACAATCAATTTATTCCCCGACTTCAGCAAAGGTTAAAAAACAAAGGCGTCGCTTTTGTAGACATATATTCGAAATTTAAAAATTCAGATCAAACTTTATATTATGGAACTGACGCACATTGGAATGATAAAGGCATGCGAACTGCAGTAAATCTCACCATTACATATTTGAAGGAAAATAATTTAATTAATATAAAATGAAAGCTGTAATATTAGCCGGAGGATTTGGTACCCGGATAAGTGAAGAAAGTGGCATTCGACCCAAGCCAATGGTTGAAATTGGTGGAAAGCCAATCTTGTGGCATATCATGAAAATATATTCTTATTACGGCGTTAATGAATTTATTATTTGCTGTGGCTATAAAGGCTATATGATAAAAGAATACTTTTCGAACTATTTTCTTCATATGTCGGATGTTACGTTCGATTTAAGTTCCAACTCCATGTCGGTTCATAAAATTAATTCAGAGCCATGGAAAGTTACTCTTGTTGATACTGGCGAAGGCACAATGACCGGTGGAAGAATTAAAAGAATCAGGGAATATCTAGATGATGAACCTTTCTTTTTAACATATGGCGATGGTGTAAGTGATATTGATATCCAGAAAAGCTTTGAATTCCACAAGAAACAAAATGTGCTTGTAACCTTAACAGCCGTTCAACAGCCAGGCCGTTTCGGAGCTTTTACCCTTCACAGCAATGAAAGTACAATCCATAGCTTTCGCGAAAAAGCCACAGGCGATGGCAACGATAATGCCTGGATTAATGGAGGTTTTTTTATAGTAAACCCAAAAGCTTTAGATCTTATTGAAGATGATAAAACCAGTTGGGAACGGGAACCGCTTGAACAATTAGCACATATGGGACAACTTGCTGCTTACAAACATTGTGGATACTGGCAGCCTATGGATACCCTGAGAGATAAACAAACTCTTGAGGATTTATGGAATTCGTCGAAAGCTCCATGGAATGTTTGGGATAAAAAATCATATAAAACAGTTACAATTTAAATATATAAAAATGAAGATTTTAATTACAGGAAATATGGGCTATGTTGGGCCAGGCGTTGTTTCGCACTTAAGAAAAACCTATCCTGATGCAGAATTGGTTGGATTTGATACAGGATATTTTGCAAAATGTCTCACCAACACATCATATCTACCTGAGTCCAAATTAAATATGCAAATATTTGGTGATGTAAGAAATTTTAATCCTGAAATTTTTAATGGTGTAACTTCGGTAATTTACCTGGCAGCAATTTCGAATGACCCCATGGGTAATAAATTTGAAAATGTTACCATGGAAGTTAATTATAAGTCGGCCATTGAAATGGCAAAAGCTGCCAAACAAAAGGGAGTTAAATCTTTTACATTTGCATCCAGTTGCAGCATGTATGGTGAAGCTTCCGAAGGGGCAAAAGTTGAAACTGATAAATTAAATCCACTTACAGCATATGCCCGGTCCAAGGTGGCTGCTGAAAAAGATTTGGCACCATTGGCTGATGATAATTTTACCATTACCTGCCTCAGGTTTGCAACTGCCTGCGGATATAGTAACCGTCTCCGGCTCGATCTTGTTTTAAACGATTTTGTTGCAGGGGCAGTAACTTCAAAAGAAATTTCAATATTAAGTGACGGCACTCCCTGGAGACCACTGATAAATGTATTGGATATGGCGCTGGCTATCGAATGGGCAATAGTGCGTAAACCCGAAAGCGGGGGTAATTTTCTGGCAGTAAACACCGGCTCAAACGAATGGAACTATCAGGTTAAAGATTTATCATACGAAGTTGCCAGAATCGTTCCAGGAGTAAAAGTTTCGATAAATGCAGATGCCCCTCCTGATAAGAGGTCGTACAAAGTTAATTTTGATTTATATAAAAAGCTTGCCCCGATGCACCAGCCGATTTATAAGCTGGAATCTACAATTACCGATCTGAAAAAAAATTTAGAATTAATGAATTTTAATGATCCTGACTTTAGAAACTCATTTATGATCCGGTTAAAAATCCTAAACCAACTTCAGGAAAGTAATACTTTAAACGAACAGCTTAATTGGAACTGGTAACTAAAAAATTAAAAAATGATATTTACAGAAACCAAATTAAAAGGAGCCTTTGAAATTGAAATTAAGAAGCTTACAGATGAAAGAGGATTTTTTGGCCGTAGCTGGTGTGCCAATGAAATGGAAGATCATGGTTTAAAAGCAAGTCTTCGCCAGGCTAATACCTCTTTTAGTAATAAGAAAGGAACGCTCCGAGGAATGCATTATCAGATGGATCCATATCAGGAAACTAAATTAATTCGTTGCACAAGGGGTGCAATTCTCGATGTTATTATAGACTTGCGGCCAAATTCATCAACTTTTAAACAATGGATAGGCGTTGAATTAACTCAGGACAATTATAAAATGTTATATGTACCTGAAGATTTTGCCCATGGATTTATTACTCTCGAAGATAATTGCGAGGTTACCTATCTGGTAACCCAGTTCTATACGCCAGGTGCAGAAAAGGGAATCAGGTGGAACGATCCGCTTTTTAACATTGCTTGGCCTTTTGAGCCAGTATTAATATCAGAAAAAGATAAAACTCATCCAAATTATATCGTATGATAATAGTAGACACAGCCCTTAGAAAACGTGAAGAGGACAATAATCCTATAAGAGTTGCAATGATTGGGGCTGGATTTATGGCCAGGGGTATTGCCCTACAAATAGTAAATTCAGTTCCCGGTATGAAGCTGGTAGCCATTGCCAATAGAAATATTGAAACAGCAGAAAGGGCATATAATGAAGCCGGTGCAACTCATTACAAACGTGTTAATTCCAGAAAAGATTTAGAAGAGAATATTTCTCGCGGGAAAATAAGTGTAACCGAAAATGCTGAAATTGTATGCGAAGCCGACGGTATTGATGCAATTATTGAGGTAACCGGAAGTGTTGAATTTGCATGTAATATGGTACTTAGGGCTATAAATCATGGCAAGCATGTAATACAGATGAATGCAGAACTTGACGGCACGGTAGGCCCCATTTTAAATCATTACGCTAAAAAAGCAGGTGTAATCTATACTTTTTCCGATGGTGATCAGCCCGGAGTTGAAATGAATCTTTACAGGTTCGTTAAATCGATAGGTGTAAAACCTGTTTTATGCGGTAATATTAAAGGATTGCACGATCCTTACAGAAATCCAACAACTCAAGAAGGATTTGCAAAAAGATGGGGACAAAACCCAAGTATGGTCACTTCGTTTGCCGATGGAACAAAAATTTCGTTCGAACAGGCCATAGTAGCAAATGGTACAGGGATGAGGGTCGCCCAAAGGGGCATGTTTGGACCTACAGTAAATACAGGAACACCAATGAAAGATATTGCAAATTCTTTATATCCTCTTGAAGAATTAATTAATGGCCCTGGTATTGTTGACTATGTTGTAGGTGCAGAACCCGGACCCGGAGTTTTTGTTTTAGGAACACACGACAATCCAAGGCAGCAACACTATTTAAACCTGTATAAACTTGGAGAAGGCCCACTCTATTTATTTTATACTCCTTATCATCTCTGTCATTTTGAAACACCTCTTTCCGTAGCGCGTGCAGTGCTTTTTAACGATGCTACTCTTGCTCCAATTGCCGGTCCGCTGGTGGAGGTTATTACTGCTGCAAAAATCGACTTAAAAGCTGGTGAAACAATTGATGGATTGGGCGAATATATGACTTATGGATTATGTGAAAATGCTCCTGTATTAAGAAGGGACAATTTGCTACCTATTGGAATTGCAGAAGGATGTAAGTTAAAAAAGAACATTGCCAAAGATACAATACTTACCTATGATGATGTTATCCTTCCGGAAAACAGGTTATGTGATAAACTTAGAAAAGAGCAGGACGCTTTATTTTTTAAATATGATCAACAAAAAAAGGCAGTTTCTACTGAATGAATATAGCCTTTCTTGTTAGTCATTAATTAAAATATTAATCATAAAACAATATTGATTTTCACTGTTGAAATCTCCTTCCTTTTTATTTTCTACAATTATGCAACTCCCGATAGTTATCGGGATACGAAGTTGAAAAATATCCTCGTAGAGGATACATAATTGTAGAATAGTTGAATACGATTAAGGCTACAACCTTGTAGAGGTTGCATAATATGTTTACCGGACAATGATGATTGATTTTTAAGTATAATCTTAATTTCTATAGCGGCTCAATCAACACTGGTAAATACTTTTTTAATGATCTCAACGCATAAATAAGATTTGATTTGTTTAATATAAAAAAAGATCTGAACGTATCATGAATTCTAAAAATGAACCGCTTGTTAGTGTAGTTGTTCCGGTGTATAATGGTGATAAATACTTAGAACTATGTTTGGAAAGTATATTAAATCAAACATATAAGAACTGGGAATGCATAATTAATAACAATTGCAGCACAGATAACACGCTTGAAGTGGCAAACAGATTTGCTAAAAATGACAGTAGGTTTCAGGTATATTCCAACGAAATCTTTGTTAAAATGGTAGATAACTGGAACTTAGGATGCAGCAAAATAAATCCAAATTCTAAATACTTAAAAGTTGTAGGTGCTGATGACTGGCTTTTTCCGGAAAGCCTTGAAAAAATGATTGAAATAATGGAAAAAAATCCTTCTGTAGGTGTCTGTTCTTCGTATCGTTTAAACGACAGAAGAGTTGACTTGTCAGGACTGGATATTTGGGATGGAAATGTATATGACGGAAAAAAATTATTATATAGGCATCTTACCAAAAAAATTGACATATCAGGATCAAATACTACTGTGCTTCTTTCGGTAAATCATTTAAAAAAATTGCCCAAATATCCGCTGGTATTTGACCCAAACACATACCACCAGGATACAGAACTTGTTTATGAATTAATGAACATTTCGGATGTTGGCTTTGTTTTTCAGGTTTTAACCTACACCAGAAGGCATGAAGATGCACATACAACCACCGAAGGAATGAGGTTCAAAACACTTTTTCAGCTAAAAGAAAAGATTCTTTGGGAATATCAGTATATCGATCCGGAATTAACTAAAATGTACAAAGATACCCGATTAGAATATGCGTACTTCATGTTATCCCGAAAGTTAAAGGGTGATATAAAAACAATTAACTGGCACAAAACCTATATTGTTCGAAAATTTAAACCTGGTGAATATATCCTGGGTGCCATTTTCCATAACGATTTATCGCAAATGATTAAAAAAGTTAATACAAAAGTCTTAAATCAATTTAAAACTCATAATTAATTATTTCAATGGGATTTAAGAAAAAATTCTTTAAAAACATTGCGGTTTTTGGAGGTTATAATTATTTATCGTGGTTTTTTGATACACTCGTTTCTACTGTTATACTATCCCGTTTCCTTGGCCCAAAGGAATATGGTTTTGTAGCTTTAATATCTATTTTTAGTGGTTTTATCTTATTATTTTCGAATACAGGTCTTTCATATTCTGTAATGCGAAGTAATTACGGATTCACTTTTCAAAAAATAGTATTTAACCTGTCGGTATGGGTGGGAATTGCACTAAGTTCGATAATGTGCCTGATGGCTTATCCAATTACACTGCTTTACGGAAAACCTGAATTATTCTGGCCTACAATCGTTATTTCATTGCAATTTATAACCAGCTCAACCAATATTGTTCCGGCTTCTATTTTGCAAAAAAATCTGGAATTCAATACCATCGGGAAAATTAATCTTTTTGCTACCATGATTACCATAAGCCTGATGATTTTGATGGCCATGGTTGGGTTCTCCTATTGGTCGTTAATTGTTCCATATATCACCCAACCAATTATTAAACATATATTTCTGGAACATTATACAAAGTTTGGATTTCATTTATATGGGTTCAAAATGACCAGATTTGGATTTTCAAAGGTTAAAACTCTTTTTAAAAGTATTTCATTTTTCAATTTCGTTAATTATTTTGCCCGAAATGCAGATAACTTTGCTGTTGGAAAGTTTTATGGTGATACTGCACTTGGATTGTATGACAGATCGTATAAATTTTTATACATGGCCCGGCGACTTGTAAATTCAACTACGGGTCCGGTAATTTTTCCCAGTTTGGTAGAAGCAAAAAAGAGAGGGGAAGACTACAAATCCAATTACTTAGATATTTTAGGAATGTTTAATATAGTTAATTTATTTATTTCATTCCCTTTGGTTTTATTTTCGAAATGGATAGTTTTAGTTCTCTGGGGTCAAAAATGGATTGGTGTAATTGATTATCTTCCTTATATAGGTGCGATTATCCCATTACAAATTTTAACAATTGCTTCGGATGATTTATATATGATCGAAAAAAATGAAAAAGCATATGTAACGCTTGGGATCCCACTATCATTTATTTTAATAGTGGGTATAGCAATTGGAGCGTTATTTTCTCCTTTATATATCATTAGGTTCTATGCACTTGCTTTTACTTTAATACAAATACCAGTTAGCTTGTATTTTGGGCACTTTAGAATATTGAAATTCTCCTTTCAGCAAATTCTGAAATTTTGGATACCTAAGGTAATATTGACCAATCTTCTTATATTTTCAATATGGTTTGGCAATATTTATACTTCATCATTTATTATGGCACTGATAGCTTTTGAGGCTTTCTATTACCGACATAAAGATTTGAGAAAAATATTTATAATGGTTAAAGAAAAATTATTCAAAAAATAATTGCTAAAAATGGAAAAAACTTTTGATAAATATATCGTCCAGTTTGTGATTATTTTTTCGTTTATAGCTTATTTTCAATTATTTAAGTTTGTATATATACCAAATTCAATAAGAATTCTTTCGCAGGTAGCTGTTGGAGGTATTATTATATTAATGATACTTTTTAAAATTATTTATTTCCCCGAAAAAATAGAGAAAATGAATTTTGCGGGGCCTATTCTAATTATGCTACTTGGCTCAATACCAAGCTACTTTGTAGCTTACTTCTATCACAATCAGAATTTTATTTATTCAATTTATGCCAACCGTACTTTCTTCTTTTTATTATTATATTTCTTTTTCCATTTTTATAAAATTCCACCGGCATTTATTGTTAAGGTAATTGTAATTATAGGTTTAATCGCTGTAGTATTGTTTTATGTTCAGTATTATCTGTACCCGAGATTAATACTCGATATACGATCGTCGGAAGACAGAGGGACTATTCGATTATTCGTGCCAGGAATGCTTTGTTCAATAGTAGCTTATTTTTATTTTTTAAATAAATATTTTGAAAACAACAAAATTAAGGTTCTTTTACTGGCATTGGTTTGTTTAGGAATATTTATCCTGCAAGGAACCAGGCAAATGATTTTTGCATTGTTTTTTCTTACTATGGTTAACCTGATTCTTAGTAAAAAGGTCAAATCCAAAGTCTTAATGCTATTTGCTATTTCATTGGCATCAGTCGCTATGTTTCTGCTTTTTCGCGAAATTTTTATGGAATTGCTGGCTGTTTCATCAAAACAATCTCAAAATTATTCGGGTGACATAAGAGTAAGAGCTGCAACATTTTTTCTTACTGATTTTATGCAGGATCCAATCACCTACATTTTTGGAAATGGTAAATCGGGTGGAGTAAGCATTTACGATCTTAAAATGGCATATTATGCAAAAAAATACGGTTATTATATAAGCGATATAGGAATAATAGGAGACTATGTTGAATATGGAATTTTTTTTATAATTGGCGGGATAATGTTGCTTGTTAGAGCTTTAACGTTTAAGACAGCAGAACAATACAAATTCCTTAAATACTACATAATGGCCCAATGTTTTACACTTTTAACAGGAAGTGGTTTTTTAGGAGGTTCCGACATTGTTTTAATTTCAATAGTGTATGTTTTTGATATCAAATTAAATACTGTTGCTGTAGAGAATAATGCCTTAATATATCCCAAATAGCTTATCAATTTATATTAGAATTATCCATAAAGCAGTGTGATTTGTTATAAATATTAAGATTATAAACTGATTTATTCGCAATAATTAATTCATAAGAGAATAAAATAAAAATAAATGACATACCCTTTAGTAAGCGTTATTATTCCTACATATAACAGGGAAACGCTAATAATAAAAGCAATAAATAGTATATTGAAACAGTCGTTTCAGGATTTCGATATTCTTATTATTGACGATGCTTCAACTGACGGTACCGAATCGGTTATCCGAAACCTGAACAATGACAAAATAAAGTATTATAAGCTTGAGAAAAACAGTGGCCAATGCATTGCCCGAAACTACGGGATAAAAAGAGCTACCGGAAAGTATATAGCATTTTTGGACTCGGACGACGAATGGTTGCCAGAAAAACTCTCAAAACAATTGGAATGCTATAAAAACGGACCCGCCAATTTAGGATCAGTTTATGGATATTCTTATTCCATGGATATGATTAAAAATAAAACAAGCCTGATTAGCGGAAAAGCATACAGAGGTAATATTCATAATAAATTTATGGAAGGATTTTGCCCTTCTACACCTTCACTCTTTTTAATTAAGAAAGAAGCATTAGAAAAAGTTAATTATTTCGATGAGAACCTGATAACTTTTGTTGATCTCGATCTTCACATTAGAATATCTAAAGATTATGCATTTGATTTTGTAGAAGAACCCATCATTATTAAATACGAACAGATAGGCGACCAATATGTCAATAATTTTGATAAACGATATAATGGATATGGCTTATTCAAGGCTAAATGGGAAAAAGAAGTTATTAAAAATGTAGGCGAGAAAGGATATAGAACTCTTCGTACACATTTAGTCTATTCAATTGTATTTACAATGTTAAATCACCCTCCAAAAAATTTGCAAAAAAACATACCAAAAATTTTTAAACTTTTATTCGAGATTAAATCCAACAGAATACTCTATTACTTTAAAGCTCTTTTAGTGCTTGTTTTTGGACCAGGTATCATTTATACAATCAGAAAGCGGTTAAAAAGGAAATAAGAAAGCAAATAGATGAAAGTTGCTATACTCATACCTGTACATAATCATATTGAATTTACGCTTCAAGCTTTGTCAGCTTTAGGGCCTGTGGTTAACAATGAAATAAATGTTGTTGTAATTGACGATGGCTCTGTTGATGGGACATATGAGTTAATTAAGTCAGGGTTTCCTAAAACAATTGTATTGAAGGGTGACGGTAATTTATGGTGGAGTGGAGCTGTAAATGCTGGTGCAAAATATGCCATTGATAAATTAGGTGCTGATTTTATTTTATTATGGAACAACGATATAACCTTTGAAAAAGATTATTTTCAAAAACTAAGACACATACTTGACAATACTGATAATCAAACTATAATAGGTTCAAAAATTTATGTAAAAGAGAAACCTGAGTTAATCTGGTCCATGGGTGGAGTTTTTAATCCTAACAATGGTAAATATCATATGATTGGTTATTATCAGAACGATTCGGAAAAATATAATAAAACTGCCCAGGTTGATTGGTTAACCGGAATGGGTACAATAGTGCCAACACATATAATAAATAAAATTGGTGGGTGGGATGAAAAAAACTTCCCACTATATCATGGGGATAGCGACTTTACTTATCGTGCCAAATTGCAAGGTTATAGCATAATTGTCAATCCCGATTTAAAAATCTATAATAATGTAATAAACTCTGGCATTGAACACAATGGGAATATGAAACAGCTATTTAAATTAGTAACTGATATAAAATCAAAAGCAAATTTTAAGCGATATTACATATTTTATAAGAAGTACTCAAAATCCAAAATAGCATATTACCCACTCTTCATACTATATTTTAAACTATTTGCTGGTTTTTTTAAATGGAAAATACTTAAATTTATTGGATTGAAAAAGAAGAAAGTGGCTGTAATATGAAAAATGCATATATCTATCCTAACTCCGTAAAAAAGAAAGAGGCTAAAAACCCTTATATTAATGACTTTGTTGCTTCTCTTACCCCATATTTTATATTTTTAAATCAAAGTAAGCATTCCAATTCAGGAATTTTTGATCTCTTTAAATATATTAATAAAACGGATCTAATATTTTTTCATTGGATTGAGGATATTCCTGATAAAAGAGGAGGTTATTTTCAAACAATGGCTTTTTATATTTTAATGCTAATTATTAAAATAAAGAAAATAAAAATAGTGTATACTTTACATAATAAGGAATCGCATTATATTACTAAAAGAATACCTAAACAATTAATAAAAAAAACAATACTTAAATACTCTGATTACATAATTTGTCATGCATCTGAAGGTTTGAAGATAACAAGGAAAAAAAACGTAAAAATTAAATATATACCGCACCCTTTTAAGGAATTCAGCAAAAATAATGATTCAGTTGATAAATTATATGATATACTAATTTGGGGATCAATTCGACCATATAAAGGAATTGACGAATATTTAAAATATTTGGAAGCTAATAACCTTCAAAATAAATATAAAACATATATAATTGGTGAAATATTTCCCCCTGAATATGAAACAGAATTGATGAAGTTTAATTCTGATAATATTCATATAGAAAATAAATTCATAGCCGATTCAACTTTAAATGAACTAATCTCAAAATCCAGGATTACTCTGTTTACTTATAACGAAAAAAGCGTATTAAGTTCTGGTGCATTGGTTTATTCATTATCGCAGGGAGCTATAGTAATAGGTCCAAAAACAGGAGCTTTTCTCGATTTGTATTCAGAAGGTTTATTAGATGTTTTTGAAGATTATTATGATTTAATTAAGAGAATAAATTTTCATTTAAATCAGCCCAATATTTACCTGAAGAAAATATCTCAATTTACTGATTCGAATAATTGGAAATCGTACGGGGAAAATATTTTTAAATGGGTCGAGGTGTAGTTTATATTTCTTTAATGAGGTTAAGTATTGATTTCCCGGCAACATTCCAGTTTAATCTTTTTTGATATTCATTAAAAGAAGAATAGGACAATTCGCGGTAGCTGTCCCTATTTTGAAATTGAGAAAGAATATAATCAACATACACATTTTTTTCAGAATCCAAATCAAAGGTTTTCCCATTTATATCATCTTTTATTACTGTTGTAATACCGCCAACATTAGTTGCTAAAGATGGTAATCCAAAGGATGATGCTTCGCAAAAAACCAGACCAAAAGCTTCTGCCCTGGAAGGAACAATAAGAAAATGACTTTCTTTGAATAGTTTTTCAAGTTTTGTTTTTCCTTCAACAGAAGTTTTGCTCAAAAAACCATGATTAATCACAAAATCAGGAAGCTTTTTAACCTTTAAATTCTTTATGCCAACAATATGCAATGTTGTATTCAGCCCAAGTTTATTAAGTTCAATTGCAACATTTAGTGCAATATTTCCACCTTTACGCTCCCATTCAACTCCAATAAACAAAAGATTACATTTACGATCGGATCGATACGCAACTAAATTTTTTATATCATCAAAATTCCTGTTACACTCAATATTAGCCCCAAAAGGAACTACTTTGATTTTTCGGGGATCGACATTGTAATGCTCAATAGCTGTTTGTGCCGCCCAATCGGAAGAGTATATTGCAAGTGCTGAGGAATCTAATGCTTTCTGTTCCAGGCAATTTCCCTGTTCAATTATTTCAGTAGGTAATTTCGTATATTTTTGGTAAAAATCAATCATTCCAGCGAAAGTAGCATCAGTATAAAAAACCTTGGGTACTTTGGAATTTAGCAGGGAAACAGCAATCGATCCGGGTGAAAAAATAATATCGGTATCAGGTTTAATTAATTGAAGGGCTTTATTCGAAAAATGTTGCGCAAATGAAATGGTACGTTGATATATATATCTTTTTTGGATAAGGTTGTAGGAGAATTGTTTTAACCTGTCTATTTTTCTTCTTGGAAAGTTTCCAATATAATCCAATTCTGCATTTTGGTTTTCTAAAGCTTTAGCAATAAAAAAAATAGATCCGGACCACTTATGTATGTCGTAAGGATTATGTAAAGATAAATAGGATATTTTCATAAATTTGAATTCGATTTATACCAAATTCCATCGCTGCTGCTGTTCGAAATAATATAATTTTTCTTCATCCAACTATAAATTTCAATTCCTCTTGTCTCAAAGTAAGGTAAAAATTCCCGGCGAATAAAGATATAACAAGGGACTGTATTCACCAATTCTTTAAAGAGGATTTCTAACTGACCTGGAACAAACAATTGCATACTCCAGCCACTTTGAGCAGTTGCCTGATTTCTTTGTGTATAATAATAAATTAAAGGGTCGTTTACAACAAAAATTGAACATCTTTTTTGATCCAAACTATTTAAATATTGTGAAACTCTATAAGCTCGCTCATTATCAATATTTGAATTCCAATATGCAATTCTGTTACCAGCAGAAATTGCATAGTTATATTGATGCAATTTATTAATTTTCCCACTTAAAATAAAGAATGTAAAACCGTTTATTAACAATAAAAAAAATGCAATTATGAAGTTTAATTTAAGTTTAATCAAAAACTTAAATAATTGTAATTTTTCTATTATCCTGTCGGAAGTATACAAAGCCAAAAGAACAACAGGTAAATACAAAAGTTGAAAATGATATGTGTACCATGAATTTTTTTGTAGTAAAATGACAATTATCCCCAGAACAAGCCATAACCATAAATTAATTAAAATAGGCTTTTTTCGTATATATATTATTGAAATAAACGATAAAATTAAAAGAAACGATATTTTTGAAAAGAAATAATAAATAGAATTAAACAAATGATGAAATGATTTAATTTTACCATATTCCAACACTAAAGGAGGTAATTTAATGAATGTATAATAACATAATTGAACAATATTATGATGGTAACAATAAAGGCCAAAAGGAATCCAAAATGTTATAACACCTGCTGATATTATTAATATATTAATTGCTATTTTGGTGTAACTTACATGATTCCGAATGTTACTGATTAAAATGCCAATCCAAAAAGCAATAAGGATAGGAGCAAATATGAATTTAAAAAAAACTACCAGACCACCAGCTACACCCGAAAGAAATAACCAAAGCATCTTTCTTTTATTACTTTCGATGTAAAGTTTATTAAAGATCAGGACTAATAAAATTGGAAAACTAACCAATGCTTCTACCTGTGTTAAACTTTGAACAGAACTATTACTATAATAGGTTCCGACAATCATTAATGGAGCTAAATATGTTAAAATATCATATTTAAAATAATTAAATTTTCGAAGAAACCATACCAATAAAATAGAGAAACATAACCAATAACATAATTCAAAAATATGAATTCCGATAGCGGTAAAACCAAATGCTTTTCCGGCAGCTAAATAAAAAATAAAAATACCAGGTTGTTTAATGTCCCAAAAATCCTGATAAAGAACTAAACCTTCGTTCATTTCTTTAGCACCTAACAGGAAAAAAGCCTGGTCGCCAAATAAGGGACTTGGAATATGAATTAATCCAATAAGAAATATAGAAAATATAGAAAGTATTAACTTTCTATTAATGTTTAAATATTTCATTTCTTAGTTTATATTAATAACAACTTTATGTGTTTAAAATATCATTAAACTATTAAAATATTGATATAAAAATTCAAAATTTAAAACTACTTATCCACTTCGGGCAAGTGTTGTTATTAATAAAGATTCCTCACTCTGCCTGCCTGCTGCAGACAGGTTCGGAATGACAATAAAAAACTTGTTATATGGGTGGGGAGAGAGGCTGGCTTCGACAGCCTCTCTCCCCACCGCTTCAACTGACCAAAGTCTGTCATTCCGAATGAAATGAGGAATCTTATCTTATGTCGAACTCTGGTTAACTTAATTAGTTTCCAAAAAGCACTTACTTGAAAGGAATAAGCAGTAATTCAAATACATCTATTATTTATTGGTATTGAACACTGAAGTTAAAGCCTTTATAAAATAAATATTTTTTGAAAAATTAACTCTCATAAATTTGTAGCAATATTAATGTCATCATTTTATTCGACTCTTTAATAGTAAAAATTATGGAAGACAATCATAATGAAAACACGTGACTATTTTCTTGATAACATAAAATTTATTCTTATTTTTCTTGTCGTATTGGGTCATTATTGTGGTTGCTATCTTAACAGCAAATTATTATTAGGTTGTTATGATGCTATTTACAGTTTTCACATGCCTGCTTTTATAATATTATCGGGATATTTATCAAAAAATATCAAACAGCAGCGATATAAAGATATAGATACTATTCTATTACCATATATTGCTATCCAGATTATTTACATACTTTATCGAAAATTCCTGGGGCTTCCTCAACTCTGGTCTTTAACAATTCCAATTGATGCAAATTGGTATTTATTAGGATTATTTATCTGGAGATTAATGATTCCCTATTTTAATTATATAAAGTATCCAATAGTTACTTCTATTCTAATTGCATTAGGCATAGGATATATAAACGACTTAGGTGAATACCTGGATTTGGAACGTATCATTTCATTTTTTCCTTATTTTGTTATTGGGTATTTCTCACCTTCTTACATCGAATATTTTACCAAAGTAAATTATAAAATCACTCCTTACTTGTTTTTTGCGTTAATCATGATTTCTTTCTTCCTTTTTCAATTCATTTTCCCTGGAAAAGGAGCCTTTATCAAGCGCTGCCTTATACCGACTTCAGGTTATGACCAAAATTTTGGAAAATATGCTGAATATGGTCTTATTATCAGGGCTTTGTCATATATTTTTTCATTAAGTATATCATTTCTTTTCTTTGCAATTGTTCCAAAAACCAAAACCTGGTTTTCCGAATTAGGTTCCAGAACAATAAATGTTTTTTTATTCCATTTAGTGCTTTTATACCTGGTAGGAAAATATATTTTCTATCATTCTTTTTATACAGAACTCCTGGCCTTGCCCATTGCGGCAATTATCACTTTATTGTTATCAGGTAAATTTTTAGCTGTTTTTTTCGATAGGATCCTTAACTTACACCATTTTCTATTCGAAATAATTGTGAAAGTTTTAGAAACTCTTCATCATAAAATAAATTTAGGATCAAGGTTAAAGCATATATAAAAGTGTTTTTAGAATATTATTAGAATACTTTTCTCATTCATTCTTACAAACTTTTTTTTAGGTGTTCAATAATCCTGTCTACTGCTTTTCCGTCTCCATAAGGATTGTGAGCTCTTGACATGGTTAAATAATAATCATCTTCGTTCATTAATCTGGAAATTTCCGATACAATTTTATCCTTGTTGGTCCCCACCAGTTTAACTGTTCCTGCCTCCACTGCTTCCGGCCTTTCAGTAGTATTGCGCATAACCAATACAGGCTTTCCTAAACTGGGAGCTTCTTCCTGTATACCACCACTATCCGTGAGAATAATATGCGAATGATCCATTAAATAAACAAAAGGCAGGTATTCCAAAGGTTCGCATAAAAACACATTGCCAATATCGTTCAAAATTTCGTAAACAGGTTTTTGAACGTTGGGATTGAGATGAACAGGATAAAGCAGATCGACATCGGGATATTTTACGGCAATTTCTTTAATTGCATTACAAATACTGATGAATCCGTCGCCAAAATTCTCGCGTCGGTGCCCCGTTATAAGGATAAGCTTTTTATTTTCTTTAATAGTATAACCTTTATTGCTAACTGATGCTTCTATTTCAGCCTGTAAACCCTTATCGGTCTTTAATTTTTCAATAACAAGTAAAAGTGCATCAACAACAGTGTTTCCGGTAACTAAAATGGAACTTTCGTTTACATTTTCCTTTAAAAGGTTTTGTTTGGAAGTTTCGGTAGGCGAAAAATGATATTTTGTAAGGCAACGCGTTAACATTCTATTCATTTCTTCAGGCCAGGGTGCAAATATATTCCAGGTACGGAGCCCGGCTTCTACATGGCCTACCGGAATTTGCTGATAAAATGAGGCTAATGCGGCTGAAGTTGAAGTGGTAGTGTCTCCATGAACCAATACCACATCGGGCTTAAATTCCTTTAAAACGTCGCGCATTCCGGTAAGTACCCTGCTTGTAATATCATACAAGTCCTGACCGGCTTTCATAATATTCAAATCATAATCAGCCCGGATATCAAATATTTTCAGCACCTGATCCAGCATTTCCCTGTGCTGGCCGCTTATACAAACCTTAGTTTCAAATGTATTTTTATGTTTTTCGAATCCTTTTACCAAAGGAGCCATTTTTATTGCTTCAGGCCGTGTACCGAAAACTATTAAGACTTTCTTCATTTAATCAATTTCTAAAATTTACTTTTTACACCACAAATATCTATAACTATTTTATCCTCAGGTACAATTAAATTTTTAAATTCTTTGTGAGATACAAGAAAAACAATGATATCGGCTTCGCAGACAGCCATTTTATAATCGGTTAATTTAATTGTTTTATGACTTTTAATGTTAGGTTCCGAGATAATTACCTCCATACCTTTCGCAAGAAGTTCTTTTACAATATACAGCGATGGCGATTCTCTCATATCGTCAATATCAGGTTTAAAAGCAATTCCAAAGCACGCTACGTGAGGTTCCCTGTTATTTTTATTTTTAAAAGATGTAGCTTCCAGCATAATTTTTTCGACTACCCAGTTTGGTTTACGATTATTAATTTCACGGGCAGTTCTGATAATCTTAGCGTCTTCTTTACCTTCGGCCACAATAAACCATGGATCGACTGCAATGCAGTGTCCTCCTACCCCACTACCAGGCTTTAAAATGTTTATCCGGGGATGTCTGTTTGCCAGACTGATCAACTCCCAAACATTTATATTGAACTTATCACAAAGGATAGATAACTCATTGGCAAAGGCAATGTTAACGTCGCGACAGGCATTCTCAGTAAGCTTTGACATTTCGGCAGTACGGGAATTGGTTTTAATAACTTCGCCCTGTACAAACGATTCGTAAAATTCGCAAACAACCTCGGCAGCTTCGGGGGTTATGCCTCCAACAATGCGGTCGTTCTGAACCAATTCGCGCATGGTTTGCCCGGGAAGTACTCTTTCGGGCGAATAAACCACATGAATTTTGTCCACATCAACTCCTTTATCGCGCAGCAGGGCTACCAGTTTTTCGGTGGTACCGATGGGCGATGTCGATTCCAGAATTAAACAGTTTCCTTCGCGAATAAAAGGTGCAATTGCATTGGTGGCATCAATTACATAGGTAATATCGGGGTTGTTTTGTTCGTCGACCGGGGTGGGTACGGTAATAATAAAAATATCGGCATTATCGGGTTGCAACGATGCTTTAAGGTTGCCCGACTGTACAGCCGATTTAACAAAAGCATCCAGCTCAGGTTCAACAATATGAATTAATCCCTTATTAATAATTTCAACCACTTCGGGCTTAACGTCCACTCCATGCACCTGATGCCCTTTGGTTGCAAGAAGTGCTCCTGTTGGCAATCCAATATAGCCTAAGCCCATAATGCATATTTTCTTTTTCATATCTATCTTTTTTTATTACTATGTACCTAACGCGTTTTATCTTATAACCTAATTGTATTTTTGAATTAATTCTATTGAATGCTTGATATGTTCTCGGGATGAAGACCCGAATAAGATTGATTCGATATTTTTTTGTTTACACACATATTCGAAAGCCTGCTCGGGCCTTAATGCCCCAGATGCCAATACCTGCATGGCAATAGGTCTGAATTTTCTTTCTGCAATTGTCTTCTCGTAAAGTTCAATGCCACCCGACATGCGGAAACCTATTTTATTAATGGAACTACAAATGATAGGATTTTTTATCCCTACACCTTCCAACGTATCCAATAAAAAAGGAAGGTTCATGGTGATATATCCCGGTTCGGCATTGTATTTTTTTATGATGTAATTGTGATATGCCAAAAGTATATCCTTCATTCCCAAACCCAGAATCATATCGGTTAATACATTCTGAATAAAAATTACAGGAGTATCGATACCCTTGAACATTTTCATTTCAGCGTCTATCAAAAGTTCCATCATGGCAATAAAGTCTTTTTTTGCAAAAGCGAGTCCACCTTTGGCCAATGTGCCAAAAATATTTCCAGGCAGGTATTCCTTTAGAGCCCCCAAAATACCCAGTTCGGTAACAGCATTGGCGTACTTGTGAGCATAAGGCATACAGGGGTAAATTTTAAAGCCGGCAAATTTTTGAGGATTATTCCGGATATGCTCACAAATTCCGGCAATGCGGTCGTGCGTAGTACACATAAACGTTTTTAGCCCCAGTTCAATAGTAGATTCCAAAACCTTTATTATTGCTTCGTTTTTTCGAAATTGAACAGATTGCGCCCTTGATTTCTCATCCGAAAGATGATTAACCGCAAAAAACTGATTATCGCCAAATAATATTCTGTCCATATTTTAACGTGCTTTAAGTTTAATCTGTTCAATTACTTCATCAGTTTGCAGGGCAGAAGCAAACGAACTGATGCTGTTGGATATATTGTTTTTAATGCATTTTGCAAAATAGTCGACCTGCGCTGAGTATTCCTCTCCACGTAAATAGAAATCGACTGGTTGTGTAAGATCGGTAACGTACTTTATATTCCATCCTTTTTCCAACTTTAGGTTAGGATGGTCGTTCTTCAAATAAATTTTAATTTCCTGAGCGTCGCAAATTATTTTTCCTTCTGTACCCAATACAGTAATCTGGGTCGACATTTTGCGATACGTTTCGTCGCTCCAGTTAACATTAAGCATACCACTAATACCGTTTTCCAGAAACATGCCAGTATATACAGCATCTTCAACGCCCCTGGAAAATATTTTTTTCAGCATAACTCCATCAACGGTTTTTATTTTACCTAAAACATATTCAATTAAATTGATAACATGCGATGCGTAATCGAATAAACACCCACCTCCTTCGGCGCTATCCGACCTCCAGGTGCTTTCTTTCCTTTTTATAACAACGGGACCATAGGCTTCGCCAACAAAATGATAAACTTCGCCCAATATACCTGCGGTTAACAATTCTTTCAAATAATTAAATGTACCGATAAAGCGATTATGATAACCCACCTGGTTTATCAGATTTCGTTCGGCTGAGGTTTTAACCATTTTTAGGCCCTCAACCGTGGTAAGACTTAATGGTTTTTCGCAGAATGTATGGATATTCCGTTCCATCGCATATAAAACCATATCGGCATGGAATTTTGTAGGTGTAGCAACAAAAAGTGCATCCAGATCACTTTCATCAATCATTTTTTTAAAATCGTTATAGACTTTATATGTTCCGTATTTTTTCATTGCTTCCAGAATCAATGCAGAAGAATCGCACACCGCTACCAGTTCCAAATCGGGATGAGCATTGATTATTGAGGCATGGGACAATCCCATTTTTCCCAACCCTATAATTCCAGTTTTTATCATTGTATATTTATGACAGGTTATTAATTAACAACGATTTAATGAGTGCATACGTTTCCTTACCCTTTTTTAGCAAAAGATCGTTTGCACCTATTTGTTCGCATTTTTCGAGATAGTCTACAGCAAATTCCCCGGTTAAATCAGGCTTATGAATCAGCATTCCGTTATCAATCAAATATTGATCTACATCTAAAAGGGTATCCTGATATACCGAAATTGTTGGTATTCCCAAAACAGCCATTTCCCGGGTCATTGTCCCGCCAGCCCCTATAAACAACCTGCAATTCGAAGCTATTTCCTCGAGCGTTAGAGGTTTGTTCAAAACCTGTATGCCTTCAAACTTTTTTTGTTCGTAATGCAACGCCTGATCCTTTCCACGAGGCAGCATCACAATTTTATATTTGTCTTTCAGGTGCAACAGCATATCGTCCATAAAATTCAACGCACCTTTATAATATTGAGCTATCCAGGGCTCGGGCCGCACATAAATTATCTTTTCAATTGCTTTACTCACTGGAATATCAGCATTCCAGAGGTATATTCCTTCTTTCACACCTGGGTATTGTAATATTTTTGAGTCGCGTGCCCATTGTTTTTTTACTTTCTCCCGGTCGAGGAACTCTGGTATCAGAATTTTGGACGCAAAAATAAAAGCTGGTATGTTGCCCATTGCATGCTCATTATCGTTCATGTAAATACATGGTATACCAAGCAATTTAGCAGCCACAGGGCTATGAAATGAACTTTGCGAAATGGCTATATCAGGGTTTTGCTTTTTGAGAAACTGATACAACTGCTTAACCCTAACCGGATATCCGAGTAATTTACTCGAAAGCTTACCGCCATAATGTTTCCCAACAACTGTGTATTTAAAGCCGTGCAAATCAAGCAAGTCGATTGTGTTTGCCAGTGGCCTGCATGTAATGATAACCTCATGCTGGTGCATTAGATCTTTAATTAATGCGGAGAATAAATTGATGTGCGGAGAATTTGAAAGATCAAACCAGATTTTCATAGAACATTATTATTAACTATTGGCGCTGCATTCAGCTTTGCTTCGGAATACTTTTCGGCCTTACTGCCAGATACAGGAAAAGAATTACGCTTTAAAATATACATACTCAGGGCAAAAAACATCCATGCCTGCGACCACCTCATATAAGGGATTTTAATAGTAAACCATTTCCATTTTTGGTAATAAAAATAACCCTTACTGCTCTGCATGTGATCTATTGTCCACGATATAACTTTATTGATGAGCGTATTGTAATTCTCAAACATATCCAGCCTTGCCATAGTAATTACCAATTGTGAAGAAGCATGGACATCAACCGGATACAAAGCATTATTGTAATATTTAGGGATACCTTCGGAGGTAAAAAATGTGTCGACGTAATATTTTAAACCAAGATCGATGTTACTTGCAAAAGAGTTGTCGCCACTGTATTTCTGATACTCGCTTATGCACTCCAAATTAAAGCCGGTATGGAAATTATCAATCCACTGATGGAATGGCAACTTACTATAAGTCCACGATCCGTCGGTTTTCTGATGTTTGCAACAATATGCTACCGACCGGCGGGCAGGTTCGAGCAGAGATTTATTGTGGGAATAGCTATATGCCCGGGCAAGTATACGCGATCCTAACAGCGATGCATTAAATACCTGCGTTTTATCGCGAGGCGAATACGAAAAGGCAAAATCGCCATCTTCGTCCATCGTTCGGTTTAAATCCTTTAAAATAAAATCGCACACACTTAAACCCTGCGTTTTATATGCTTCGTTTCGGGTGATATCGAAAGCATCGAGCAGAGCATATCCAATGTATGCAGACGCTACAATGGTAGGAGTATATTTGGGTTGAAAAAAGGCTTTTGATTGCCAATCGAAATTATATCCCCAACAGGCTCCTGAAAATCCGGGTGTTGCAGACTTCATCAACTTATCGGCAAGCATGGTGATTTTATCCAGATATTCTTTCCGGGGTTCAATTTTATACAGATTACAATAAGAACTTAAAAAGAGGCCCAACCCTTTGGCGTTTTCGCCTTTGGGTACCAGTGCAAGTTTTCGCAGGTTAACGGGATTTTTTTTAAAAAGCTGTATCCATATTAACCGGGTCCATTTATTGGTGCTGATGAATGGCAGGTTTTTAAATATGCTGCTGTTTAATCCATCGAACGGATCCCATCCGCTAAAATTCTCGCTTTCGCAATATTGTTTTAGTTTTTCAAAACCAGCTTCTACCTTTGTAAGCATATAATCTATAGTTCAATTTCCTGAGGCAATCCTGTATATAAAGATTCAACAATTTTAAAAGTTGTTAAAGTGGTAAGGCAAATCGATTCAAACGAAATGGGCATTTCGGCTCCGTTTTCAACTGCCTTTATAAATAATTCAACTTC
>JBBQEI010000005.1:0-129665 GCA_038320545.1 Bacteroidales bacterium | reverse complement strand
ATTAGTTATATATTTTTTACTGAAATTTAAAATAAAAAACACTCAGGATAAAGAAGAGTTTGAAAAAGTTGACGGTTTACAACTGCTACCATTCAAACAATTTTTTGCGAACGTTTTCATCCAAATTCAACTCCATTAATTTCAAAAATAAAGAAGTTTAAACAATAAATTATAATTTTTGAAAAACAACTTAAATTAAAAATTGTTAATCTGCTTTATTTTAGTGAATTCCAGAAATTACATCATAAAAATCTTCGAACTTATATTTTCCCGAATGGAATCGTTACTTGGAGAAAGTTTACGGGAACACATAATATATTCTAAATCATATGCTTCATCAAACTATATTGAAGATTACAATTCATTTAAAGGAAATGCATATGGATTATCCAATACAATTTCTTAAAACAGCATTTTTCAAACCAAGAAAGAAGAGCAGTAAATTGTCGAATCTTTTTTATTGCGGACAATTAATTTTTCCGGGGCCCGGATTACCTCCTTCTATTATTTCAGGGGAGATTGCAGCAGGATTAGTATTAAAAATATGAAATTATAACAGCATTTCTTTTTCACTTGGTGCATCCCTGTTGATGGAAATTGTTGCCTAGGTTTATGCACAAATATGTGATACATGGTTTTTTCAGAAATTATATAACTTCTTCGAAAAAACTCTGGATAAGGGCTAAGAGATATTTTCTATTTATGGGTTTGGTAACATATCCATTAAATCCGGCTTCCATACATTTTGTTTTTTCCTCCTCGAGTGCATACGCAGTTTGAGCAATAATTGGAATCTCTTTACTTATTTTCCGGATCTCATACGTTGCTTCTATCCCATCCATATCAGGCATTTTAATGTCCATTAAAATCAGCGAAATTGCAGGATTTGCTTTGAAGATTTTAACAACCTCCGATCCGGTTTGTCCATGGACAACCTTCGCCCTGGTTTTTAGGAGGATCATTTCAAGAAGCTTCAAATTAACCAATTCATCTTCTCCAATCAAAATTGTCTTTTCACCCCAATCATAAACAGGTATAGCAGATGTTGTTTCCATAAAGACAAACTTAGGAATTAAATACCAAAATCACTTCTATCTCCCTTAGAATTTAAAAGTACAAATTTATGATCTTCCAACAATAAGGCCTGCATGGGATAACCATCCGGTAAATAAAATGGAACGTCGGTTGCAACTATTTTTCCTCCGTTAAAAGCATTAATTTTTGGTTTAAATGTATGGCCTACAAATATATGCTTTACATTATATTGAGTAAGTATTTTATTCAGGTCATCTTCAATTATCGCATTATTATCGGTTTGTTCCACCATGCCTCTATACCAGAACGGACCATCGTAGCCAATCAGAAATTGTAAGGCATAATTCTCAGGCGAAATTTTTCTTTTTGATGTTATATATTTAGAAACTATATGGTTCATTGAATCGAGCGAAATATTAAATTGAAGTATTTTAGGATGAATACCACCATGAACAAATAAAAAACTGTCTACTTTTAAAAATGTATTTTTACTTCTGAGCCATTTTCCTAAAACCGTTTTATTATTGTAGTATCGGGAATAATTTAATCGTAAATTCTTGAACAGGTAAAAATATTTTTCCGAAATATATCTTAAATCTTCGTGAAATATCATAAGTTCATGGTTTCCAAGTAATAAATTAACAGAACCTCCGGACTTTAATGCTTCTTGCTCCAAACGATAGATAAGCCATAAAGCTTCGGTAACCTTTTCACCTCTGTCGAAAATATCGCCAATAAAAACAACAGTACCATCACCAAAAATCCATTTTAAATTTTTATCAATAACCTTATTATTAATAAGAAAGATTTTTAATGTATCAAATTGACCATGAACATCGCCAATTATGAGAAGCTTTTTTATATTAGTGAGTTCTGTAGCAGGTTTCTCAAATTTTGTTTTGATTTGATAAGTTCCGGTATCACTTTCAAAACCTGTAAGTTGATTTTGTATATCTTTTAATTTAAAATTCCGGGAATATGCTTCGGTACGATGACGAAGTGAATCGTGTTTAAAGTATAATGCCTTAATTTTTTTTTTATTAATGTAGGTCACATAAGGTCCATCAAAATATGCAGGAAGGTTCCTCTCAAATTTATTCCTTAAATAAACAGAAATGGCCCGATTATTAGATCGGACTGCAAAATCTCTGGCATTATACCCTCTTTTATTCCGATGGTTTAAAGAAGCCCCGTTTCGAAGTAAAATTTTAACATAGTTTAATTTGGGACCAGTTGCTGCAAACATAAGCGCCGTATTGCCAATGGAATCTTTCGCATTAACATCCGCACCATTTTTTATCAATAATTTTATAATGGAAACATCATCTTGCTGAATCGCATACATGAGAGGTGTGCGGGTATGAAAAGGATAATCACAATCTGCCTTTGACATGAGTAAAAACTCAACCGATTTTTTAGCTTGCTCCTGAATTGCAATATGAAGGGCGTTTCCCCTTTGTTCAGATATTAAAAAGTTAATGTTTGTTGAATCTATATAGTTTTTCAATACTTCAATATCCTGTTTTTGAATTGCATCAATAACAATTAATTCTCTGCTTTTTTGGGCATAAACACCGCCTGGAATTAAAATATATGAAATTATAAAAATCAAAAATACTCTTTTCAGTAGACCCATCTCTTTCAATTAACCTATACAGAAATTAAATATCAATTACAATTGCAATAAACAAAAAAAACAATTGATTGATAAATAATAAAACAAAAAAAGCAGAAAAAGTATTTTAACCTTTTCTGCTCCTTTATTTTCTAAAACCCTTTACTAATTGTATTGCTTTTGCTCGTCAAGTATGGTAACAGCCATATCATAAATTGTAGTGTCGTCCAGGGAAACAATACCCCCACCAGGACCTTGTTCTAAATGAAATCCCACACTTTCACCAGTTTTATAATGACCACCACCAAAATAATTTCGAACAGTATCTTCGGAAACATTTAAACGTTGCGCAATCACTTTGATGCTCCCGACCGGAAGTTTATCCTTAATCTTCCTTAGCTCATTGAATGTAATATTCATATCGCGATACTTTTTAAGGTTAGTAATTTTTAACAGAAGTTAAATGTAAAAAAATTAAGTATATTTTAAAAGTATTTTATCAATAACTTAAGATTAATTTTATTAATAATTGTTAAAACACCACTATTAAACGAATCCAAAATATTTTATTAAATTAAATGTTTATATATCTATAATATTATATTTATTTATAACAGTTTATAAATTAATAGTAAAAATAGTACCCGTTGTTTCATCAGAAAAAACATCCAAAGTTCCTTTGTGTAATTTAACAATTTGGCTCGAAATACTTAATCCAATGCCCGAACCTTTTTCTTTGGTTGTATAAAAAGGTACAAAAATTTTATCCTGAATGGATTGTGGTATAGCTGGTCCATTATTTCCAACCTGGATAAAAGTGGATCCTTTCGCCAACGAAAAGCTTATTTTAATTTTTTTCTCGTTTTTAATATCTTCCAAAGCATCAATAGCATTATTAACCAGATTAAAAAGAACCTGATTTAGCAGGTTTTTGTCTCCTGATATAGAATGAAGTCTTTCATGTACCTGAATTTCAAATTCAATGTTTTTAGTTTGGCAGGTATCTTTGTAAAAAACACTTAGTTGATCAGCCCATTCTTTAACGTCAATGTCGTGAATTTTCGGCTGATGGATTTTAATTAATTTTCGATAACTATTTACAAAACTCGTGAGACCACCTGATTGTTCCTCGATAGCTTTAAGCCCTTGAAGTGTTGTTATGATTTGAATTTCGGACAGATTTTCAGGTGAAATTACCTTGCCTTCCGAATAAAATAAATTATACAACGTTTTTGAAATGGAAGTCAATGGCGCAAGAGAATTCATCATTTCATGGGTAAGAATGCTGATTAGTTTTTGGTACGACTCCAATTCTTTTTCATTGAGTTCGTTCCGAATATCGTGAACTGAAAAAAGCATTAATTCTATTTTCTCAGTTTTTATTTCAGTTGCTTTTAAGAGCAACTGCTGTACTGCAAACTGATTATAACCCTTATATGTTAAATTCCCGCCGGCTTTCATGGTGCATAAAGTTTCATATAACCTGCTGTTTTTGATTTTTAAGAGATTAAGGTTTGATGAATCGGTCGATACTCCGGCTAAAGTACATGCAGCTTCGTTAATTAATTCAATGTTTTTGTTTTTTGCCATTACAATAAACCCTGTTGTGGATTGCTTAATTATGGCCTTATAATATTTTTCCCTGAACTCAGTTTCCAGCTTAATTTTTTGAATATGTTGGTTTAAATTGTTAAGACTGCGAAATAAATTATCTAATGAGCGATTATTATTTGATATTGGAAAAACCAGTGTAGAATCGTTATTTCGAACAGCATCGAAAAAGAAAGTAATACTCCTGTTGGTTTGGTGATAAAGTTTCCATAAAACTCCAATGCACGCTATTCCCATTACAAACAGAACAATACCATAGGTGAAAAACGACTTGCCAAGGAGCAGCCCACCTGTACTAAAAAATATTCCGGAAAATATAAATAAAACTAACATCCGTCCGGAGGATAACTTAGATACCATATTTCTTAATTTTATTATAAAGTGTTGGGCGGGTTATCCCTAATTTATTGGCTACCAAAGTATAATTTCCATTAAACTTATTAATAGCATCTGCAATCATCTTGCATTCCATTTCATCCAGTGTTTCAGGTGCATTACCCTGGAAAACAGATTCCGAACCGAACAAAATATCGTCGGGTTTAATGAAATTGCTTTCCGATAAAATTACAGCCTTTTCAATAGTGTGCTGAAGTTCCCTGATGTTACCATACCATGGATTGTTCCGGAATTTCTCTATTACCCTTTTTGAAAAAGCTATTTCAGGTTTTCTGTACTTTTTGCCATACACTTTTAAAAAGTAATTACTTAATTCCTCAATATCTTCTTTACGTTCTCTTAAAGGAGGAACATGAATTTGAATTGTATTTATCCGGTATAATAAATCCTGCCGGAATTCATTTGCAGCCACCATTTCTTTGATTGGTTTATTTGTAGCACATATCAGGCGGATATCTACCGGTATTTCTTTGTTGGAACCTACAGGTCGCACTACACGGGTTTGAAGAACGGTTAACAGTTTCGACTGAAGATGAAGAGGGATATTGCCAATTTCATCTAAAAACAATGTTCCTTTATTGGCAACCACGAATTTACCTGCCCTGTCCTCATGAGCATCGGTAAATGCGCCTTTTTTATGGCCAAACAATTCACTTTCGAACAAAGTTTCGGATAGTGACGATAAATCGACCAATACAAGTAATTCATTATTTCTTTCCGATAATCGATGTATTTCCCTGGCAACCATCTCCTTCCCTGTCCCATTTTCGCCGGTAATAAGAATATTGGCATCGGTTTTGGCAACCTTCGAAATTAGGGCAAGAATATTTTTCATCGCTTCTGATTCACCGGCAACAAAAGGTTCGGTCTTTGTTAATTCAGTTCTAATAGATTTTTCTTTCCTTTTTAGCTCATCAATTTCCTGACCAGATTTTCGCAGGCGCAAAGCTGATTTTAAGGTGGCACTAAGCTTTTCATTATCCCAGGGTTTTAGCACGAAATCTGCAGCACCTTCTTTTAAAGCATTTACTGCAAGATTAACATCGCCATAAGCAGTTATCATTACAACTTCAACCCCAGGAAAACGATTTTTAATTTCACGCAGCCAAAAAATTCCTTCATTTCCGGTATTTTGTCCAGCTTTAAAATTCATGTCCAGCAATACAACATCGTAATTGACCTTTTCAAGCTCCTGAATTAAATTATTTGTAGATGAGACAGAATGAACATATTCAAATTCAAATTGCAGAAATAAGGTTAATGCTTGTAAAATGTTTTTGTTATCGTCAGCGATTAGTAGTTTACCAATTTTGGACATTTTGTATAAAATTTAATTGTACGTGTAAAATTATTTTACCCTCAATTGTAAATATTTTTTACAATCTTAGATTTTATTAAATTCTAAAAAGTTGATTTTCAGAACTATTTATTTATGGTACGAAATTGGTTTTATAATAGGAAATCTAAAAAAAATTTTATGATAAAAGCAATAAACCTTTCGAAAATTTTTAAAACCGAGGAAATAGAAACAACTGCTTTGAATTCCTTGAAATTTGAAGTTAAAAAAGGGGAATTTTTAGCAATCATGGGACCATCAGGCTGTGGAAAATCAACGCTCCTAAATATCATTGGCCTATTGGATAATCCAAGTGCGGGCAATTATTTTTTCGATGGTACCGATGTTGCAAATTTTAAGGAAAATCAAAGAACAGATCTCCGTAAGGGAAATATCGGATTTATATTCCAGAATTTTAACCTGATAGAAGAATTGACAGTTTTTGAAAATATTGAACTTCCACTGTTAGCCTTGAAAGTTAAAAGTTCGGAAAGGAAGAAAAAAGTAGACGAAATATTGGAAAGGATGCAAATCGGGCACCGGAGAAATCATTTTCCGCTTCAATTGTCGGGTGGTCAGCAACAAAGGGTAGCAGTTGGCAGGGCAGTAATAACCGGTCCTAAGTTACTATTAGCTGATGAGCCCACAGGAAATCTGGATTCAGCAAATGGGGAACAAGTAATGCAACTCATGGAAAACCTGAATGAAGAAGGAACTACTATTATTATGGTTACACACTCACCGGCACATGCTGAAAGAGCCCACAGGGTAATGCACCTTTTTGATGGCCATATTATTGCTGAAAATATAGATAAATTCTTTTAAAAAATAACTTATATGTTTAAACAATTTTATACAATAACAATAAGGAATATATTCAATGATAAATTATTATCTTCAATAAATTTCTTAAACCTTGTTGTTGGCTTTGCCACTTTTATATTAATAACTTTATTTGTACAAAGTGAATTAACCTGGGATAAACACAACAAAAATTACAAAAGGATCTATCGGGTTCAATTATTTATGGATCAATCGGAAAACGTTGAAAAACATACCTGGAGTACAACAGCCGCTCTAAGCCGACATGTTTTAAATAATTTACCTGAAGTCGAAAAGCTAGCTCTTATGCACGATGTGGGTGATAATAATAAAGACGGGATATTTTTATCGCTTGATAAAAAGAATCAATATAAAGTACGCTGGGGATATTATGTTGATCCCTCCGTATTTCAGATTTTTACTTTCCACTTTTTAGAAGGAAATCCTAATGATGCTCTTAAGGAACCATATTCTATTGTTTTATGCAAATCGGTTGCCGATAAATTATTCCCTGCTAATAATGCCTTAGGCAAACAAGTTTATGGTGAAAACAAAGTAACATTTACTGTGAAGGGAGTTTATGAAGACCTTCCAAAAAATTCCGACTGGTTACCATCTTATCTTCTACCAATGAATACGTTTACACAGGTTACCGGATGGAAAGATTATGAGGATAACTTCTGGGCTTATTCTTTTTCGACCTATGTATTGCTTAAACCAAATACCGATCCGGCAACAGTAGATCATAAAATATTTGATGCTTTAAAAGATTACCGGAAGGAACATCACCCGTATTTAAGACCTTTATCAGTATTGCATACAAACCCACAATTTAAAAAAGACCTTAAAAATGTTTTGATATTGTTATCATTTATTGCATTATTGATTCTTGTTCTTGCAGCAATTAATTATATAAATCTTCAAACTGCAAGAGCATCAACACGGTTAAAAGAAATAGGAATTAAAAAGACTGTGGGTTTTTCGAAACATGTTTTGTATTTGCAATTTCTTTATGAATCTGTTCTTATTTCCTTTCTTTCAGGTTTATTAGCCGTTGTGGTTGCTCAGATGGTTTTACCTCTGTTCAGTTATCTCATTAGCAATAATGGAATCCTTGGCTCGGCAATAACCTCAAATGTATTTTCCCAACCTGAAATAGTTTTGCTGGTACTTTTGGTTTCACTTTTTACAGGTCTTATTTCAGGTTTATATCCCGCATATATTATTTCTTCTTATAACCCGATAAAAGCTTTAAAAGGTAAAGTTATAAGTGAACAATCAGGAGGTTTTGGCTTGAAAAAAATCCTGATAACTGTTCAATTTTGTATTTCGCTCTTTTTATTAATAGTAAGTTTTATTATTTATCTGCAAACACAGTATAATCTTACCGGAAATCTTGGATTTAATTCCCGTGAAGTTGTTTTTGCAAATTTAGTGACAACAAAAAATGGGTCTTTTGAACCGCTGCGTCAAAAACTTATTCAACATCCTGAAATAAAAAATACCTGTTTTTCCGATTACATTCCATTCATTATCCCTGGAGGAGACGATTTATCCTGGGAAGGTGGCGAAACTGAGGAAAATGTATTTTTTAGAAGGTACAACGTTACCTATGATTTTTTTTCAACTTATAATATTCCTATTGTTAAAGGCAGAAGCTTTTCCAAAGAATTTCCTGACGATTTTAATAAATGTGTTATCAATGAAACTGCTGTAAGGGTATGTGGATGGAATGATCCTATTGGGAAGCATATTATTAATGGAGATAAAAAAATTGAGGTGATTGGAGTTATTAAAGATTATATTTCGCAGTCGATGCACAATCCGGTAGAACCTCATTGGTATCATCTCATGTTGGACAGTGCAAGTTTAAACGGTATTTATTCTGTTGCATATTCGGGAGACACAAAAAAGACAATGGAAATTATTAAAAATGATTTCTCCGAATTCTTTCCTGAAGATGCATTTGAATTCACCCATATTCAAAATATTATTCAGGATGAAAATGCAAATAAAGCCTGGAAAGTTATCCGGAATGTTAGTGTGTTTTTTGCAATGCTTTCAATTATTATTTCAACGGCGGGATTATTTGGATTAGTGATGTTTTATTCGCGGAAAAAAATGAAAGAAATTGGGATTCGTAAAGTTTTAGGATTTTCATCCCGTGATCTTTACATAAAACTATCGTCCGAATTTTTGTGGTTATTGCTAATAGCTAACATTATTGCATGGCCAGCATCCTACTGTGTTTACATAATGTTACCAGGCGCACATAAATACAATATACAGGTGTGGGAATTTCTTCAGGCATCATCTATTATATTATTGGTTGCTGTAATTACTATTAGTTATCATATTATCAAATTAATAAGAATAAATCCCGTTGAAACTTTAAAATACGAATAATTAGGAGATTTTGATAAAAGCTATTAATGATAGTTTACTATTGCGACGATAACTGATATATCTCTTTTGCACAAAATTTTCGCAAGCCGCCAAAATTATTGTGCTATTCTTTTCCGGGGGTTGCGCTATGCTCCACCCCCGGGCTATTCACATAAAACACCTCCGGAGTTCCGGTAATCCGAAAAGTCGAACTTCGAAAAATTGCAAATGATGAACCTTTTAGAAAAACTTTTTTTCTAAAAGATAATCAAACGAAAATAATAAGCATGTTTAATATTCTAATTAGAAATATCAATATATTTGATTTTAAATATTATAACTGCTGTTGAATTCGCAATTAATATTGACCCACTTTGAATAAACTTAAAAGAATAAAGATAATTTCCTGGACAACAAGAACTTTCCTTGTAACATTTTTATTGTTTTCATCTTGTTCGTTATCCGATAAAAAGAAAGATACCTTATCGCCTGGTGTAGATAATGTTCAGATTTTGCTCGATCTTTCCACCAAAGTTTACGAAAAACAGCATGAGAAAGCTTTACAGTATGCGTTAACTGCGCTGGAACTTTCGAGGAAAAAAAATGATAATGAAGCGGAGGCATCATCTCTTAAAACCATTGCAGATATTTTTTACAAATTCAACTTCTACAGAAAAGCATTGCCTTATTACAATTCTTCACTGACACTGTTCCAAAACCAATCGAATAGTTCACTGATAAATATATCGAATCAAAGTATCGGTGACATATACTATAAACTTAATTTTAGCGATTCGGCATTAATTTTTTACAACCGGGCTTTAAAAGGATATCAGGAAAAAGGAACCAAAATTGGAATTGGAACATCATTGTTAAGAATTGGCAATGTATACTGGACTACAAACAATTATGATAAAGCGCTGGAATATTATATAAACTCACTGCTAATTTATGAAGATATCAATTATACTGCAGGACTTGCAAGGGTATATATAAATATTGGGTCCACTTATTTCGTAACTGAATATTATGATAAAGCGATTGAATACTTTTTAAAATCGAAACAAATTTTAGATGAACACCACGATTCTGATGTGTTGGCAGAGCTTTACCTGAGGATGGGTGAGACATATGCCAAAAAAAACTTACATAAAGAAGCAATTCAATATTATGATGCATCTCTTGCCTTGTACGATTCAACTTCGAACAACCTGAACAAAGCATGGGTATACAAAGCAAAAAGCAATACCCTTCACGAGTTAAAACGGTACGACGATGCTTTGGAACTTGCCAATACCGCCTTAAAAATAGGTGAAATTTATGACGATAAATGGTTCAATGCCAGTATTAATAATACTTTGGCAAATTATTTTCTTGAAAAACATGTGTATGCAGAAGCTCTTATTCATTTAAAAAAAGCAGCTTCCATTGCCTCAAGTTTAAAATCATGGTCTATTCTGAAAGAAAATTATTTATCTTTTTCAAGATACTATTCCTTAAAAGGCGATTATAAATCTTCACTTGTTTACTACAAAAATTTTCAACGAATGTCCGATTCTATTCAGAATAAAGAAAGAAACGATAGAATTGCTAAGTTACAGACACGGTTTGAGTCGGAGCATAATAAAAGAGAACTTCAGTTAAAGGAACAGGAATTAAAAAACAATAAAGCTAAACTGCAAAAGCAAAGATATCAGCTCTATTTTTTTGGGTTTGGTGTTGTTGTAGTTCTGTTTCTTTCATTTGCCTTATACCGTCAATATAAAATACTGGAACTAAAAGGCAGAAAAATAGAACGTATCAATGAAGAATTGGATCAAAGGGTTAAAGAACGTACTTCCGCATTGCGTTTAACGCAATTTTCTATCGAACAGGCTTCCGATCCTATTTTTTGGTTATCACCATCGGGTAAATACATTTTTGCGAATAAGTCTGCTTGCGAAAATCTTGAATATTCAAAAGATCAAATTGTTACTTTATCCATTACCGATATTATTCCAAATTTCAATTCTGATGATTGGCAACAATTCTGGAATATTATCAAAAAAGATAAGTCCTTAATCCTTGAAAGCTTCCATAAAAAGAAGTCGGGAAAAGCTTTTCCTGTCGAAATAATTTTGAATTATATTGCCCATGAGGGGAACGAGTTCGCATTTGCTTATGTACGTGACAACACTGAAAGAAAGCTGCGTGAAGAAAACTTAAAGAAAGCCAAAGATAAAGCTGAAGAAGCAGATAAATTGAAATCAGCATTTCTAGCAAACATGTCGCATGAAATACGAACTCCAATGAACGCTATCATAGGTTTTAGTGATTTGTTGATTAGCAATGAGTATTCGGAAGAAGAAAAATTTGAATTTGGAAACTTAATTAAAAACAGTGGCTCTTCACTTCTTAAACTTATTGATGATATAATTGATATAAGTATCATGGAAGCAGGACATTTAAAATTAAATATATCTTCAGTTCATGTAAACAACCATTTAAACGAAATATTAATGTTTTTCCAGGAAGAAAAAGAAAGACTGGGAAAATCGATTGTAGACATAAAGCTTAATATACCTCCCAATTCAAATAAAATAATAATTGATACTGATCCGATCCGTTTTCGGCAGGTCATTACAAATTTGGTTGGAAATGCTTTAAAATTTACCGAATCAGGCTCCATAGAAATTGGTTATAATATTGGAAACGACCCTGTATTACATTTTTATGTGAAAGATTCGGGTATCGGGATTAAAGCTGAAAAAATCGATATGATATTTGAAAGGTTTAATAAACTCGAAGATGACAGGAGAATTTATGCCGGAACTGGTTTAGGGCTCACCATTTCAAAAAAAATTGTGGAAGAGCTTGGAGGTTTTATGTATGTTGAATCAGAATATGCAAAAGGATCAACCTTTAGTTTTACCCTTCCATATTATCGTTCGGAATATTTCCAAAAAGAAGAACCGGTTGAAACAGATATACCACGAAATAAGAAATACTTGTGGGAAGATAAAAAGATATTAATTGTTGAAGATGTTGATTCTAACTACTTGTTTCTTGAAACATTGATTGGAAAAACAAAAGCAAAAGTGACATGGGCTAAAACAGGAATTCAGGCGATCAACCTGTGTGAAAAAATTAAACCTGATATTATTTTAATGGACATACAACTGCCTGAACTAAACGGATACGAAGCAACCAAACAAATAAGACTCAGCAACAAGGATGTTCCAATCATTGCCCAAACAGCTTATGCTTTTTCAGGGGAAAAAGAGAAAATAAAAAATGCAGGATGCAACGATTATATTACAAAACCAATAAACCCTGGCATTTTAATGGAAACGATCAATAAATATCTGACTTAATGCGTTTAGTAGTGCAAAGGGTTACTGATGCTTCAGTTTCAATAAATGGTGAAATACACAATTCAATTGGTCAGGGTTTATTAATTTTAATGGGAACTGAAGATTCCGACAATGAATTAGATATAGAATGGCTTGCCGGTAAAGTAGCTAACCTCCGTATTTTTAACGATTCGGGCAATATCATGAATCTTTCGGTTCGGGATATTCGCGGAGAAATATTAGTCATTAGTCAATTTACACTCTTTGCGCAAACAAAAAAGGGTAACCGTCCTTCTTACATAAAAGCTTCGAAACCAGAAACAGCAATTCCAAAATATGAGAGTTTTATACGACAGCTAAAATCTGCAACCGGACTTTCGGTTAAATCAGGTATTTTTGGAGCAGACATGAAAGTATCTCTGTTGAATGATGGACCGGTAACCATTTTTATAGATTCCAAAAATAAAGAATAATGACAATAGAAGAGGCTCAGCAACAGGTTGACATCTGGATAAAACAATATGGTGTAAGGTATTTTAATGAATTAACCAATTTAGCACTTCTCATGGAAGAAGTTGGTGAATTATCGAGACTTATATCGCGAAAATATGGTGAGCAATCATCTAAGGAAAGTGATACAAATAATTCTTTAGAAAATGAAATGGCTGATATTCTATTTGTTTTGATTTGTCTTGCTAATCAAACAGGTGTGGATTTAACCACTGCTTTTAAAAAGAATATAGATAAGAAAACCAAACGAGACGCAGAAAGGCACAAGAATAACAATAAACTTACGAGTTAATCATTATCTACAAAAATAGTTTGAATTATTAAAATATTTTGTCAAAAATTGTATTATCTTTGCGCAAATTTTTAATCCTTTATTATGATAAAGGGAAATCCTATCGATAGTACTTTTTCTGATTTTGATTATTCTTCATTGTACATATTTGATCATTCGATATCTCAAGATACTGTTAAAACTCAAGCAACTAACCCTTCAATTTTTTTGAAGGTTGAAAAGCCAAAGCTGATGGGTTTTGATACAACATCGCTGGATAAGCAACGTGTGGATAAACTTTTCCAGGTTGCAGAAGCAAGAGATAAAAAATTAGCCCAGTCTAAATCTAAAACGATAAAAATAGCAGAACAACAGGACACCAGCTCATTTATCGGAAGCACCTCAAGGATTAATACAGATTTTGTTTCTTCTTACCAGAAATTACCCGGTTATTCATCTGAATCTCTCAATACAAATTTTCTATTAAATATTGCCGGAAAATCAAGTAGTAATCCCTATAAATCAGATGATACTGCAAAAATAAACGCTTCAGCCGTTAGTTATTCGAAAATCCAAAAAAAGGAAATCCCCTCAGGATTTGAAGGTAACCCAAGAAGTTATGATACAAATGGCTGGTATATTCTTGTTTTATTAATAGCACTTTCAATTTTCGCCTGGGGTAAATCTTTTTATCAGAAATATCTTTTACAAATAATTTCCTCAGTTTATAATTATCAAATTTCGATACAACTTTTCAGAGACAAGAACGCCTTATTCAGGAATTTATCGATAATTCTTCAGATATTATTTCCTATCAACGTTGGACTTCTTATTTATTTTCTCATTGATTTCTATCATTTCAACCAAATATTCAACAATTCGATTTTAAATATAGCGGTTTACTGTTTTTCTGTTTTTCTGTTTTTCAGGTTAAAAGCATTTTTATATAAATTTTTAGGGGTGCTGTTTAAAACACAGGAAGATTTTAATGAAGTTCAGCATCATATAAATGTTTTTAATCAAACCCTGGGAGTCATTCTTTTGCCCTTTGTAATTGCGATGCCTTTTATGGATGCCACAATTACAAAAATAACTTTGATCGGACTTTTTGGATTTGTTGGGATCTTTCTTTTGTTGTTCTTTTTTAGAGGAATTCAAATTGTCACCAGAAAACAGGTATCATTTTTCTTTTTGATTTTATATCTTTGTGCGATCGAAATTTTACCTGTCGCTCTTTTGATAAAGACTTCATATGCAATAATATAATAGACTTTGTATAAAAATTAACTTAATATTTATCACCTTGAAAATTAAGAAAATTTTAGTTACCCAGCCTCAGCCATCAGAATCGGAAAAATCTCCATATTTTGAGTTGGCCGAGAAGAATAATCTAAAAATTGATTTTAGGCCTTTTTGCCATGTTGAAGGAGTTTCCTCAAAAGAATTCAGACAGACCAGAGTAGAAATATTGGCTCACACAGCCGTTATCTTTTCGAGCAAAACTGCCATCGATCATTTTTTTAGAATATCTGAAGAAATGCGGATTACAGTTCCCGACTCAATGAAGTATTTTTGCAATTCAGAATCTACTGCTTTTTACTTGCAAAAATATATCGTGTATCGTAAACGTAAAATTTTCTATGGTAATGGTAACATTACTGATATGACAGAGTTATTCTTAAAACACAAGGACGACAAATATCTTTTACCGGTTTCCGATCAATTCAAACAAGATATAACAAAGTATCTTGATAAGCTGAAAATAAAGAATACCAAGGTTATCTTTTATAAAAATGTAAGCAGCAATTTTTCGGACCTTTCCACCATTAATTACGATATTATGGTGTTTTACAGTCCTTCGGGAATAAAAGCTTTATTTGAAAATTTTCCCAATTTTGAACAAAAGGAAATTAAGATTGCCAGCTTCGGCGATGCCACTGCGAAAGCTATAAAAGAAGCTGGATTAAGGCTGGACATTCAGGCTCCTATGCCTCAGGCACCTTCCATGACCATGGCTTTGGAACAATTTATCAAAGATTTTAATAAGAACGATAAAGCTGAAATTAAAGCTGAAAAGATAAATGTAAAACTGATCAAATAATTACTTTGCAAACAGAAGCCTTTTTGCCATCGACAACTGATTTTAGCTTTAAAAAATCGGAACGCCTTTGCAGCAAAAAGGCTTTTGAATTTCTATTTGCTAAGGGAAAATCAACCTTCTTATATCCCATAAAAATTATTTATGTCCAGGAAATAATTCCCGATCAATCCAATGTTCAGGTTGCCTTTGGAGTAAGTAAAAGAAATTTCAAAAAAGCTGTAGATAGAAATAAACTCAAAAGAATTCTACGAGAAATTTACAGGAAAAATAAAATTCATAGTATTCCGGGAATAAATCAATATCTAATGATTATTTACATCTCGAAAGATATTGATTCATTTAATAATATAAATGATATCTTAACCAAAGCTTTAAAACAATTATCAGGGCGCATTGAAAAATATTTTTAGTTATCCGTTCATTATATTAGTTCGCATTTATCAATACACCATATCCCCCTTTTTAGGAGGACGATGTCGTTATATCCCCACATGTTCGGAATATTCAATTGAAGCACTTAAAAAATATGGTCCTTTTAAAGGATTGTATCTCTCAATTAAAAGAATTCTCAGTTGTCATCCATGGGGTGGCCATGGCTTCGACCCGGTTCCTTAGTTATTGCAAGACTTCTATATTTTTTATCAGCGTATTTCCGGCATTGTCAATTATAGTTATTTTATGTTTTCCAGGTTCCGGGTTTAATGCTACCTGGTGAAACTGACGGGTTTCTAAAATAAAATCATCATCCAGATGCCAGTATAAAGTTGCCTTTGGATCGCGATGAGCAACTTCAATCACAAACATTCCTCTTGTTCCGTCCAATTGGTGTGGAATATAAATTTTCTTAATATCAGCAGGATATACTATTTCCATAGGAAAAACTTCTTCCGTTCCACAATTTTCTCTGAGTGGAGGAAGCAGTTTATAAAATGGATTTCTCTTTTGGTAATACCATTCCTGTGCCGGTGGTAAAATAAACCAAGGAATAGTAATCATTCCTGAAGTATCAGAACATGACATCGTTAGACGCTGTTTTTTATCAGGGGACAAATGCACCAGTTTATGGTAAGGACATATTCCTGTCCTGCTTCCATTTATGGAGGAATATACTGTATCAATATCTTCACAAAACCGGCCAGCCTTAAAGCCACTTTCAATGCAAACAGGTACCTTAATTAATTCATCATATGGTGTTGCAAACCATGATGTTTTCGGAAGTGAACTAAATATGTTAAACATCAGTGGAGCTGCTGATGCTATTCCGGTTAAACCAGGTCGTCCTTCCCCACTTGCATTTCCTACCCAAACTCCAACTACATATTCAGGAGTTGTGCCGATAGCCCAGGCATCGCGAAAACCATAACTTGTACCAGTTTTCCATGCTATCTTTCGGGATGAGCTTAAGTTTTTCCAGTAAGTATCCTCTTCAGGCCTGTTAACTTCTAGCAAAGCTTCAAACATGAGGTAAATACTACCAGCATCTAAAGTATTGGGAGTTCTGGATCCCGAAATTGGTTGCTTTTTTTCTTCCTGAAAAGAAAGTGGCCGGATATCATTAGAATAATACTGCTGTGAAATATTGTAGTTATTCAGTATCCTCGATAGTCCGGAATAAATACCAGCCAAATCAAAAAGCTTTCCTTCAGCACCTCCAACTACCAATGTTAATCCATAATGATCGGGATCAAAACTCAATGTTGTCATCCCTAACCGTTTCAGTGAATTATAGAATTTATCCACACCAAACGATTGAAGCATGCGAACCACAGGAACATTTAAAGAGCGGGACAAAGCTTTTTTGGAAGGAATTGCACCATTATAAGTTTCATCGTAATTGTCGGGGTTGAACCCCGAAATACGGGTGGGAATATCCGGAACAAGCGTAGATGGAAGTATTTTCCCTTCCTGAAGCATTAATCCGTATAATAATGGTTTAATGATACTTCCAGTACTTCGTGGCGATTGAATAATATCAACATCAGGGCTGTATTGCGATTGATTCATACAAGTATTGCCAGAATAAGCAATTATCTCATTTCTTTTAACATCCACTATTATAGCAGCAATATTATGGATTTGATTAATTTCCAATACTTTTAAATACTCCCGGGTAATCCGTTCTAAATTCTGTTGATATCTTTTCTGTATGGATGACTTTATTATTTTACTTTCTTTTTTTGCAAAATAGTCGATTACATGTTTGGCATCAGCAGGTAAAGGTGAAGGTTTCTCAGGAACTATTTCAAGAATAGCCGATTGATATTCCGACTGTTCTATAACTTTATTGATATATAGCTTTAATAAAAGTCGGTTTCTTTTTTTCGTCAGTTTTTCCTGATTACGGCCAGGATGAATTAATGCCGGTGCATTGGGAAGTACCGACAGAGTAGCAGCTTCAGCCCAGGACAAATTTTTTGTAGCCCTTCCGAAATATCTCCATGCAGCTGCCTCCACTCCTACTACATTCCCGCCAAAGGGAGCATTTGCCAAATATTTTCTAAGAATTTCCTTTTTTGAATAGTGGATTTCAATCCTGGTCGCAAGCAATATTTCATAAATTTTACCCGCTAAAGTTCTTTTAGATGAATTTCTGTGAAGACGGCACAACTGCATTGTAATAGTACTTGCACCTCTTTTTATTTTTCCATGTTTTATATTATCTGCAGCAGCTTTTAAAAGAGAAACAGGATTGAAACCGGGATGACGATAAAAATATTCGTCTTCAAAATAAGTCAGAGATTTTTCAATTTTATAGGAAATAAAAGTATCCTCCGGAAATCTCCATTGCTCATCCTTAGCCAATTTTGCACCCAGTAGCTCTCCATACTTATCATATACAACCGTCGATACAGGTTTGTCAAACCAATTTTCAGGAGATAAAAGAAAAATGTAAAACAGGATTAGAATACCTAAAACATACCTGAATTTACACTTTCCTTTAAGCCATAAAAAATATCCTTTTACTTTATTTCTATCCATTTACCAGTTGAAAGCGAATTCACCTTTGCTTCGTACATAGCTTCACAATATACACCTGGAAAATAGAATTTTCCGGCATAAGATGCATTCAGCCTTATTTTAAATGTTTTTGTTGCACCTTTATCAAGGTCGAAGTAGGTTAAAACCCTATCGTCCCTGATATCCATATAGGTAAATGTTCCGGCCGTTTCTTCACTTGCCATCTCCATTAACCTGGTGTTAATTATCTCACAACCCGAAGGTACAATCTGGGTAAGTGCCATGTCTTTATAATATCCAAGTTGTCCCGGATTCTTTACAGTTACTTCCATAATAAAATCCTTACCTTGTTCGAGGTTTTCAACATTGAGACTATTATCGTTAATGTCGGTAAACTTAACACTCATTTGAAGATTGTTTTCTGAAGCCAGGATTGGACCAGTTTCAGGAATTCCTTCCGCAATAACTCTCACGAATAAAGTACCCTTGCCTGAGTTTGTCAAATTAATAGAACCATTGATGATATTGCTGTTCATGGCTATTTGTTTCACAGGCAGTGAAACCAGTATCTTAGAATTTGTAACTCCCGTTCCATTTACAGTGCAATTTATTGGTCCTCCAAGACTCATATCTTCAATGGTTTTTCCAATAGCATAAAGGCAAAAAGCAGTACTTTGTGTACTGAGCCAATTATTGGCACTTAATACTTCAGCAATTTTTTTCATGAAAGTAAAAGATGAGGTCTTGTCTTTTACAAGAGTATATGTTTCAAGAATCATAGCCCAATCACGTTCCTGCGAACCATAAGAATAGTTGAAACCACTATAAGGTTTGATATCTGTCGAACCTTTAACCATAAGTTCTTTAGCAATTTCGGGTTGTCCTGCTAAAGCATATGTTGCAGCTAAACGCCAAAAAGCCTGCGATGAAAGGTTTTTCAATTCTTTCATACGGTTCATGGCTCCCATATCAGGATCGCCAGCCAAAGCAAGCGTATAAAGACGGTACGCCTGGATTAAATCAGTTTGATAATAATAATCGTAGTTAGTATTTGGCATTGACCAATTTCGGGCTACATTTTTCTGAAATTTAAGCCAGTTTTTCAAAAATCCTGAAGGCAAATCATAGCCTTTTTCCTTGGCAAGCAACATAAAATGCCCCACATATGACGTAACCCATAAATTAGCTTCATTCATCCCGGGCCAGTAAGTCATTCCTCCATCGGACATTTGCATGGAGTTTAACCGTAAAATAGCAGCCATCACATTTTCCTTTGTTCTTTTTTTGGTAAGCTCGTCCATTTCCACAAATTTATCGAGAAATAGCTGAGGAAAAGCTGCAGACGTTGTCTGTTCGGCACATCCATGAGGATAGGCAATAAGATATCCCAACCGCCTGGTTAAATCGATAGCCGGAATGGAAGAAATTTCCATTGTAGCTTTGTTAGTGCCGGCTATACCAGGTAAAGTATAGTTTATTGATCCGGTTTTTCCGGCCTCAACAATTGCTTCAAAATATTGCGTTATTTTAGGATTTGGATTCCGTACATCAATTTCTATTTCGAACTGATCTGTTTCACTGCCACTTTTAGCCAAAACCTTAACTTTCCCTATTCCTAATTTAGATAAGACTTTAATGTTAAAAGCAATATCACTTTCTCCTGGTTTGCTGAAAGAAATCTGTTTGGTATTTTCACCTTCTATTTTAAAGAAAGAGTTAGCTTGAAGTTCAAGTGTTACATTTTTTATTTTTGGATCCATCGCAAAAACTGATACAGGAAGAGAAACGGTTTCACCAGGGCCAACCACTCTGGGCAAAGTTGCCAAAATCATTAAAGGCTTACGAACAGCAATGGTCTTATCAATATTTCCGAAGGCTGAACCGCTTCTGGCTACTACCATTACCTTTACAGACCCGATATACGGTGGCAAAGTAATTTTATGTTTGTTAGTGCCTCCATTTAATTCGAAAGGTCCCAAAAACTTAACAATGGGTTTAAACCTGTTTGCCTTTTTATCACCTTTGCTTCTAAGATTTCCATCACCACCAATTGCAAAAAGCTTTTCGATACTGCCACCATAAGCTCCGATAATATAATCGTACAAATCCCAGGTTCTGACACCCAATGCTTCCCTACCGTAAAATTCAGTCCATGGGTCAGGAGTTTTGTACCTTGTAATATCGAGCAGACCTTCGTCAACTATTGCCAGGGTATAAGTCATACTTTTGTTGTTTTTTTCCTTAACTGAAATTTCAAAAGGTTCTTCGGGACGAATTTCGTTAGGTGCACCTATCTCAGGATAAATATGCGATTCAGGATTCTCTATTTTCAGTGGAATTACACCATACATTCGTATTGGCAAATCGTTGCCGGTATTGGCATGAGGCTGGATCAAAGAAGCATATACATAAATATTAGGCGCCATTTCTTCAGTAACATCGAATGAAACTTTTGTTTCCTTACCATCACTATCTTCCCACCATTGTTTTATCACATTTGATCCTGATTCAAGTGATAATAAAATTCTACCATTTTTAGCGGTTGGAAAGGTAATAACAGCTTTTTCCCCAACATTATAATTGGTTTTATCGGCATTAAAGTTTAACATAGATGCACTTTTTGCATCACCTCTGTCAGAACGGCCACGCCATCCAGGCCAATCAAAAAACAGAAGTTTTCCTGTTGCATGTCCTCCTTCATTATCAACTACACGAATAAGAAATCTTCCCCAATCTGGATATTTTAACCGATAGGTGAACCTTCCTTTGCCATTTACTGTTGAAATTTTTGAATGAAATACCGGAGTAGCATAAGAATTGGATTCATAATTGGCAATAGACTGATCAGAAGCATTCCACCACCATTTTCTATCTAATTTGTAGATAAAAACTTCAATATTGTTTTTGCTTACTGCTTTGCCTTCTTTATTTACAGTAGCAATTTCAAACACCTGATTGGTATCGGTTTCAAGGTAACCATAATTTTCTTTAGGAATTTTAACTCCTACGTAAGCAGAATAAGGTGAAACAGAAACTACCTGATTATCTATGCTAAATTCTCCGCCAGGTTCGAAAACTTTTGTCAGAATTGCAGCCCGTAACATTCCCGGAGCATTGTTTGCAAGTTCTATATTGCCCGATATGGTAGCATCTCCATTATTATCAAGATTACCTTTAAAAATACTTTTTTCCTCCACATCAAAAAGTCGCGTAGGATCGTCGAAAATAAAGGCTTCATAACCTTTAAATGAGGTATTTGATTTTGATAAGTTGGCCGTTACTTCAGCTTTAAGTCCTCCAGCCGGCGATCCATGCAACCATTTAGCATTAAGATTGCCGGTAAAAGAACCGGTTGAAAGTATGGTTTTTCCTAAATCAAGCTGCACTTTTATTCTATTTGGTTTAATGGTTTCAATCTTTAAACTTTTACTGAACTCAACAGAACCTACTTTTAATTTAGTCAACCAATTACCAGTTGGAGAATCATCATTTGTTTTAAAAGAAAAATTATAGAAACCATTCAACCCGGAAGTTTTTATAATTTTTCTGAATAGTTGTCCTTGCGGGGTAAATAATTCCAATATCACTGGATGACTTGCAGGAAGAATTTTCTGTTTATCTTCTACAATACAGGTTAGATAAACAGAATCTCCCGGGCGCCAGACTCCCCTTTCGCCATAAATAAATGTTTTTAACCCTTTTTGGATAACCTGGCCGGAAACATCAAACTGACTATAAGAAAGAGCGTTTCCTTCTGAAAGTTTAAGATATCCTTTTTGTTGTTCGCGACGAGCTACTAGTAAGAAGGGCTTTCCATTTGCTTCGATGGTGCAAAAACCATTTCCATCGGTACTGGCAGTTCCAATAACCTGCTGTTGAAAATTTAAAACTTCAACATTAACTCCATCGAGTGGTTTGGTGGTAACAATATCGGCAATAGCCACAGCAATTTTATTGTCTCCAAAACTTTTAGCCGTAATTCCCAAATTGGAAGCTATAACATTGCAACTTACTTTTCGGTCGCCATTATAGTAAGAAGCAGAACATGGACTATCTCTATCGTTCCAGTTATATTCCTCACCTTCATAATATTCATCGTAATATTCATAATCATAATAATTTTCAGCCGCATCCCAATAAGCGAGTTCTTGTTCAAAATCTTCGATAGATGCTTCCTGAACAGGCTCATTTTTTGAGTCGCTATCTTCATCATCGCAAAGATAAGTGGAATATGATTTTCTAAAACTAAGCTCTACCCGGTAAATAGCACCAGGTTCCTGTTTTATTAAAGATGATAAATCGAGAGAAAAACCATTCCATTTACCATAATCAATTAATTTATCAGATCCAGATAAAGTAATTGTTTTATAAATAATTAATCTACCAGCTCTTTTTAATTGATATTGTCCATCATAATTATTAACCTGGAAAAATTGAGGTACATTGTTCTCGAATATTTTCACTATTCGAACATCTACAGCTTTCAAATTTACAGCTTCAAAAGGGAAGATCAACCCTTTGGAATCAGGTAAAATAATCCCTTTACCAGTGAACCGTATTGCTGGCTTAATGTCTTCAAAAATAATATCAGCTTCATATTCCTGTTTTAAAGGATATGACATAATATTTTTAATGGATTTATGGACTTTAAGATGAAGAGAGCCTGAAATATGAGTTGGAAAATAGATTTTCAAAATATTCTTTTCAATTTCATAGTTCAAATCAAACGCTTTATTGAAAGTAACTAAACCATTCAAATTCTGGCTTTTATCCAGAGGATCTGAAAAACGAATTTCAATATGCTGGTTCGGTTCCTGATACGGTTTGGCTTCAATTACCAGAAAATCGAAAATAGAATGTATAATAAGAGACTCACTACTTTTATCGTTTACGCCAATTGGGTTTCCATCCCATGAAATATTCACCTTACTTTCCTTTTCTCCACGTATTATGCTATCAATCTGAAATGAGTATTTATTATTTTCTGCTTGAACAAGTGTAACCGGAAGATTTCTTCCATCCTGGATAGCAGTTATAATTTTCTGAATTTCTTTTTCTGCTACCATATCGGCAGTAAGCACAAAACAAGAAATTTTATTATTTCGCAGGTTCTCAATCTGATAAGGTTCATAACCATCAATGGAAACAGAAAACGATTGTTTAATGGTTGAAAATTCAAATTTGAAAACTTTGAATTTGCTATCTACCTTTTTAATTTTCTTCAGAAAGAATTCACCTGAATAGGATTTTCCGGCATTTAACCAATTGTCTGGCCTGAATTCAATGGTCTTTTTGTCTATCCAATACGCTTTACCTTTTATATTCGGAGAAAAATCGAATAAATCTTCTTTAACTTCAGTGTTATTTTCAGCTGCATCCTCAACTTCCTGCGAAAGTTCGATGCGTATATAGGATGCCACAGAAATTTCTCCGGAAGTAAAAGCAGTAATATGCTCACTAAATCCGGGATCAATAACCAGTTTACTTTTTTTACAGTTTGAAAATAAAAAAATGCCAAGCAGAACTGGAATAAGCAAGAAAAACAATTTTTTCATAGGATAAAAATTAGATAGTTTGGTCATGTAATTTAGCAATTATTAAATAATTCGTAAAATTTTATTTTTCACTCTGAAATTACGGATGAAGTATTTGTTTAATTAAAAAGTAAGATTTGTTAAATGTCATTGATTTACACTTTCTTTATAATCATAATAAATTTGTTGCAAATCAACAGATTAGGGATAATAAAAAATAAAAATTTGAGTTTTATCAGTATCTTTGTAAATTGAGTCATAAATTTTGCAGGGTATGAGCACGTTCAAAAGAATAGGAAAGGGATGGAGATTAGCAGGAATTGCAATTATAATTTCCACCATTATTAGCATTTATTCGTTTACCGACAGTGATTTTAAAATCCTCAAAAACCTGGATATTTTCTACACTCTTTTCCGGGAATTGAACCTCTATTATGTTGATAACACCGATCCGGAAATTCTAATTAAAAAGAGTATTGATGGAATGCTTCAAACGCTTGATCCATATACGGTTTATATACCTGAAAATGAGGCGGACGATTATAAAATTCTCACAACTGGTCAATATGGCGGCATAGGAGCATCTACAAAAAAGATAGGTGGCTATGTTGTTGTTTCCGAAATTTATGAAGATTCCCCTGCCGACAGAGCTGATCTTAAAATTGGCGACATTATTCATGAAATTGATGGTCAGCCATTGTACTTTAAAGAGTCTTCCGAAATTAGTGAACTACTGAAAGGAGACCTTGGCTCAGATATATTACTGACCTTTGAACGACCGAATGAAAAAAAGCTTATAAAAAAGAATCTTAAAAGAGAAAAGATAAGCTTAAATAATGTTCCCTATTACGGAATGGTTAGCGAAGATGTTGGATATATTAAGTTGTTAAACTTTACAAGTGATGCACATAAAGAAGTAAGACAAGCATTGTTTGAACTAAAAGAAAAATATCAGGCTAAGGGGCTTATTCTTGATTTGAGAGGAAACCCCGGAGGTTTATTGATAGAAGCGGTTGATGTGGTTAATCTTTTCATTAATAAAAATCAAGAAGTTGTAAGTACCAAAGGAAAAATGAAACAATGGGACAATGTTTACAAAACCCGGAATCAACCATTCGACACTCAGATTCCTCTGGTAGTTCTTGTTAACCGCAGCTCAGCATCTTCAGCTGAAATTGTTGCAGGATCGATGCAGGATTTGGACCGTGCAATTATTATCGGACAGAGAACTTATGGAAAAGGATTGGTACAAACCACACGGCCATTGAGTTACAATGCACAATTAAAAGTAACAACCGCAAAATATTATATTCCTAGCGGCCGCTGCATTCAAGCTTTAGATTATTCCAGAAGATCGTACGATGGTAGTGTAAGCTATATTCCCGATTCCTTAATTAATGAATTCAATACCAAAAACGGGAGAAAAGTTTTTGACGGAGGAGGAATTGTTCCTGATGTTGTTATGTCGCCTGAAACTTTAAGTAAAATTACCATTACTTTATATACCAGAGGTTTATTTTTTAATTATGCTACTTCTTTCTTCCATAAAAACGATTCCATTTCATCCATAACAAATTTCGAAGTGGATGATAAAATATTTGAAAATTTTGTTGAATTCATTTCTGCAAAAAATTTTGAATATGTGTCAGAAACTGAACAGGTTCTTGAACGATTGCAGGAAATAGCCAAAGCCGAAAATTATTACGAGGATTCAAAAGAAGAGTTTGCTCACTTAAAAAAGAAAATTTCGCACGACAAGTTCAAGGATTTAGAAGAAAACAAAGAAGAAATATCTGAATTGTTAAAAGAAGAAATAGCGAGCAGGTACTATTTTCAAAAAGGAAGAATAGGATCGTCGCTAAGTAAAGATACCCATGTTCAAAAAGCTCTTGATATATTATCTGATACTAAATTATATACCAATATTTTAAACGGAACAATTAAATCAGATTTTGCAAGCAAGCGCTCCTATTACCGTGATGAAAATTAATGAGCTTGAAGCCAGTTTTTACCAAAACCTATTTCGACCATTAATGGAACATTTAACTGAACTGCGTTACTCATTTCTTTAATAACCAAAGCTTTTAAAACGTCCAGTTCATCAGCCGGAACATCAAACAACAATTCATCGTGAACCTGGAGAATCATTTTCGATTTTAGCTTATTTGTTTTCAATGCTTTATGAATATTAATCATTGCCATTTTAATAATATCGGCAGCAGTACCCTGTATAGGCGAATTGATTGCGTTGCGCTCGGCCATGCTTCTTACTGTGTTGTTTGCCGAAACAATATCAGGTAAATGCCGGCGGCGACCAAAAAGTGTTTTAACATAACCTAACGACCTTGCTGCCTGAATTGAAAGTTCCATATATGTTTTTACTCCGGGAAAGGTTTCGAAATAACCTTCTATTAGACCTACAGCTTCTTTTCTTGGTATTTTCAACCTCTGAGATAATCCATATGCCGAAATTCCATAAATAATTCCAAAATTGGCTGTTTTAGCTTTATTTCTCATTTCCCTTGTAACTTCCGACGGATCGATCTTAAAAATTTTGGCAGCTGTGGCTGTATGAATATCTTCATTATTTTTAAAAGCTTCAACCATATTGCTGTCATCACTCATATGCGCCATGATTCTTAATTCAATTTGAGAATAATCGGCCGAAACAATAAAGTGATTTTCATCCCTTGCAATAAAAGCCTTTCTTACTTCCCTGCCACGTTCAGTCCGTATTGGAATATTCTGAAGGTTCGGATTAACCGAACTTAACCGACCAGTAACTGCAAGCGCCTGATTAAAAGATGTATGTAGCCGTTGCGTTCCAGGATTTACCAATTCGGGTAAAGCTTCGACATATGTATTTAATAGTTTACGTAAAGTGCGATAATCTAAAATATAGCTTATAATAGGATGTTTATCAACTAAATCAACCAATACATCTTCAGATGTAGAAAATTGCTTTGTTTTGGTTTTCTTATTCCCGGAATCAATTCCAAGTTTCTCAAATAAAATATCACCCAATTGCTTAGGCGATTGAATGTTAAATTGTGTTCCCGCCTGTTTAAATATTTCCTCTTCAAGAGCGCATAAATCAGTTCTCAGTTCAGAAGCAATTTCAGCCAACGCTTCCTTATCAAGTCTGATCCCTGAAAATTCCATATCAGCCAAAACAGGCACCAATGGCATTTCCAGATCTGCAGAAAGTTTATCGAGCGATTTATTTATTAGCTCACTGTTAAGAATCAACTTTAACTGATAGGTAACGTCTGCATCTTCAGCTGCATATTTGGCAATGGAGTCGAGGGATACAGCCGACATTTTGATCTGAAGCTTGCCGTAACCAATCAGATCTTCGATGGGAACAGGGGTATATTTAAGGTATTTTTCCGAAAGGTAAGTCATGTTATGCCTCTGCTCTGGTTCTATAAGGTAATGAGCAAGCATGGTATCAAAAATTTCTCCTTTTACTTCAACGCCATAATTTTTGAATATTAAAATATCGAACTTGATATTCTGCCCAATTTTGGTAATAGCTTCATTTTCCAGAAATGATTTGAGAAGTTCCAGGTAAATAATTTGTTCAGATTTCTCTTTTGGAAATGGAATATAAAAAGCTTCTTTTTGTGTCCAGGATATTGATATACCAACTAATTCAGCTTCAAAAGTATTCAATGAAGTAGTTTCTGTATCGAAGCAAACTTCATCTAAAGCTATAACTTTTTCAATCAACTGCTTTAATTCTTCTTCGTTTGAAATGATTTTGTATAGATGAGGAGTATTCTCAATGGTTTTAAACATTTTCTCCTGCACAACCGGCGGAGCAGAAACTACATCGAACAAACTTCCCTGGATCGAAACTGGTTTATTAACCCGCGAGGCAACCCTCTTCTCAAGATTCCCGAAATTCAACTTTTGAAAAATTGGACGTATGCGGGAAATATCATGATTTCTGATATGGAGCTCGGCTACCAGACAAGTTAACGGAACATCGGTACAAATGGTACAAAGCTGTTTGGCAAGGGAAATGTTTTCACGATGATTTGTAATAACTTCCAAAACCTTGCCTTTTAATTTATGAAGATTGTTATAAAGATTATCAAGGCTACCATGTTCCAATAATAATTTAGCGGCAGTTTTTTCACCAATGCCAGGAGCACCTGGTATGTTGTCTGATTTGTCGCCCATTAAAGCTAAATACTCCAGAAATTGGGCTGGTGACTCAACATCGAAAAAGTTGCGGATATTATCTATGGAAATAACATCGGAACCAGAGCCCGCTTTACCTGGTTTTAAAATAAATATATTTTTGTCCAATAATTGAACATAATCCTTATCGGGTGTAACCATAAAAACCTGAAAGCCTTCTTTAGAAGCTTGCTTAGCGATAGTTCCAATGATGTCATCTGCCTCATAACCTGGTGTTTGAATTATAGGAATATCATAAGCTTCCAGTAATTCTTTTATAATTGGAATAGATTTCTTTATTTCTTCAGGAGTGCTCTCACGGTTAGCTTTGTATTGAGGGTAAATTCCATTCCGGAAAGTATCTCCGGGAAAATCGAAAGCAACAGCCAAATGCGTTGGGTTTTCCTTTGATATAATATCTTCCAGAGTGTTCATAAAACCAAAAACAGTGGAGGTATTAAACCCTTCAGCATTAAACATCGGGCTTCTGATGAAAGCATAGTACGACCGGTAAATTAATGCATAAGCATCAATAAGATATAAACGATTTTGATTATTCATATTATGCAGAAAGTTTATTAAGAACAGGAGCATTTGCTAACACAATCAACAATACTGGATAAGTTGTTGTGTTTCAGAAAGTAATATGTATTTTTACCTTCACGCTTTGAAGTTAATACCCCTTTATCCTTTAAAATACCTAAATGATGGGAGGCAGTTGCCTGTTCAATTTTCAATGTAGAATGTATTTCAGACACAGTTAGTTTCTTGCCATCTTCCAAACAATTGAGAATTGATATTCTGATAGGATGCGCAATAGCTTTAAGCATATTTGCAGCTAGGTCTAACTGTTCGGGTGTTAATTCAACAAAATTCATTTATCTGTTTTATAGGAATATATATTAATATACAAATATATAAATATTGGGGTCAAAAAAATTAAATAAGTTTGTATAAAATATCGAACGAGCAATTGTATATTGTGATAATTTAAAATTTTCTATTAGGTTTGATTCAACTATATTTTTAAAATATGTCGTTTGTAAAAATTATTGAAGGTCCAATAAAAGAAGAGTTACTTAAGTTCAAAAAATATCATAAAAATTCATTGAAAAGCGAAACAAGAATTTTAGATATAATTTCAAGTTTTGTTCATTATCAGAAAAAGAACGATTCAATACCATTAATTACATTGTTATCGGCAAAAATATCAGGAGAAATTACCGAAAACACATTGGTTGCTGCTTCACTTATTGACTTACTATACACTGCAACTTTAATACATGACGATGTGCAGGAAGAAAACTTTGACAAAAAACTGTTTTCTAAGATTAACGACTTGTGGAAAACAAAATTATCAGTATTAATGGGCGACTATTTTCTTGCAAAAGGACTTCTTTTGTCAGTAAAAAATAAAACATATAATTTATTGGAAATAGCATCCAAATCAGTTAAAGAAATAACTGAAGGTGAATTACAGATCATATATAATTCCAGAGAATTATTTATAAATCAGAAGAATTATTTGGAAATAATTACTAAAAAAACTGCTTCCCTTTATTCTGCCTGTGCCATGGCAGGAGCTGTATCAGCGGGAGGGAATAAAGAAAGTATATATACACTGAATTCTTTTGGACAGAACTACGGATTAGCATTACATATCAGCAGTGAGCTTAATTATAAGTCAACAATAAAGAATTCCAAATATAGAATTACATTACCCCTCATTCTATCGTTAGAAAAAGTTTCAGAAGCTGAAAGAAAAAAGATGTTAAATTATCTGCAATTCCCTATAAATAAAGAATTAACAAAATTTATCCATAATTTTACCGAGAAAAAAGGGGGTATAGACGATGCTCGAATTATTATGGAAGATTATAAAACAAAAGCTCTTGATGACATCTCTGAATTTCCTTATTCTAATATTGTTGAATCATTTAAAAAAATGATACAGTTACATATCAATTAAGTTTTTTCTCCTGATTTGAAAGAAATTCTTCAATTATACCAGCCTTTTTTGTACCGACAAGCTTTATCAAAGCATCATTGCCAGCTTTCTTTAAACCATTTATTGATTTAAATTCCTTTAATAACAAAGCAATTGTTTTATCTCCTACTCCCGGAATAGATTCAAGATTAGACTTTATCATTTTTCCACTCCTTTTAAGCCGGTGAAATGTTATACCAAAACGATGAGCTTCATCTCTGATTTGTTGAATTACCCTTAACGTGACGGAGCTTTTATCAAGGTAAACCGGAAGAGAATCATTTGGAAAATATATTTCCTCCAGCTTTTTAGCTATACCAATTATTCCAACTTTACCATATAAATCAAGCTTTTTCAAACTGTTAACGGCAGCACTTAATTGCCCCTTCCCCCCATCAACAACAATGAGTTGAGGAAGAGGTTTATTTTCATCCAACATACGACTATATCTCCGGTAAACAATTTCTTCCATGGACGAAAAATCATCAGGGCCAACAACAGTTTTTATATTAAAATGCCTGTATTCCGATTTAAAAGGTTTAGTGTTCTTAAATACAACACAAGCAGCAACAGGATTTGTTCCCTGAATATTACTATTATCAAAACATTCAATAACAACAGGTAATTCGTTCAAATGCAGATCCTTTTGCATTTTTTCCATTACCTTTAAGCTGGGTTTTTCTTTTTCGTATTCTTCTTTTCTCTTTTTTATATTCAGTAAATAAAATTTTGCATTTCTTTCGGATAGTTCCAGAAGTTTTTTCTTATCCCCTATTTTAGGGATTGTAAAACAAGCACCCTCAATGTGAAATTCAATAGAAAACGGTATGATTATTTCCTTCGATTCACTTCCGAATCTATTTCTTAGTTCCAAAATGGCGAATGCAAGTAATTCCTCATTTTCCTCATCAATTTTTAGATCGAGCTCTACAGTATGTGCTAATAATATAGCCCCGTCAACCACCTTTAAAAAATTAATTGTGGCCAAATCTTCTTCTCTGTAAATAGAAAAAACATCAACATTTTGGATAGCCGGGTTGACGATAGTTGATTTGCTTTGGAATTTTTCAAGAATTTCAATCTTTTGCTTGATCACATTGGCTTCTTCAAACCTAAATTCTTCAGAAAATCGGCGCATTAAGTTATGCAGATAATTAGAAACCTGACTCAAATTTCCTTTCAATATATCTTTAACCCTATCAATATTTTCATTATACTCAATTAACGAAAACTTGCCTTCACAGGGTCCAAGACAATTTCCCAGATGATATTCCAGGCAGATTTTATGTTTTCCTGCAGATATTGATTCCTGGTTCAAATTCAGGGCACAAGTACGGATTGGAAATAATTGTCTTATTAATTCCAGTAATGTACGCACCATCGAAGCCGAAGTATAAGGTCCATAATACAGAGAACCATCTTTAACTACATTGCGTGTGGAAAATATGCGGGGAAAAACTTCATTTTTAATACAAATCCATGGAAAGGACTTATCATCTTTTAACAGAAAATTATATCTTGGCTGTAATTCTTTAATGAGATTGTTCTCCAGAAGAAGCGCATCCTGTTCGGAATTTACTATAATGTATTTAATATCCTGAATTTTCTTAACAAGTAAAAAGAGTTTTCGGTTTTCATAGTGATTTTTATGAAAATAACTGGAAACCCTTTTTTTCAAATTTATTGCTTTTCCCACATAAATTATTTCTCCTGCATTATTTATGAATTGATATACTCCTGGTTTATCAGGAAGGCTAGGCAAAATATTTGTAATAATATGTTCCACTATTCGAAAAATAAATCGGTAAACGAAAAAGAATTTACATCAAACAGTCCCTTATCGCTCAATTTAAGAGAAGGTATAACAAGCAATGCTAAAAAAGAAAGTGTCATAAGAGGCGAATTTAGAATGCAACCATGTTCCCGGACTGAATTTAGTATTTTCTCGTATTCAATAGCTACTTCCCTGGCAGGTAAAATTGACATAAGTCCTGCGATTGGGAGAGGAAGTACAATATCCGTGTTTGTTTCATTACAAACAAAAGAAATACCTCCCTTATTTTCAATAATCAGTTCAATTGCTCTATGAATATCGTCATATTTATTTCCAATAGCAATAATATTGTGGCTATCGTGGGCAATTGTTGATACAATAGCGCCATTCATGCCCCCAAAACCTTTGACTAAAGCTTTACTAATAGAAGAATTACAACTATATCGGTTTTTAACATATAATTTTAATAGCTTATTCTCTTTCAAAAAAGAATCTAAATCTTCCTTAATTTCAATGATAGATTCTTTAGTTAAAATACTACCCTCCTCTACTTCTATTACCCTGGCCTTATTCCCTTTTGAATTAATTATTAGTTCATCGCCTCCAGTATAATTGACCTGAAAATTATTGATATATTTATTTGAAGATTGGAATTTCATCTTTTCACCAGTACTGTAAACTACTCTTCCATTTATCCATGTTTCTTTAATCTGAAATTCCTCCAGGTTATTCACCATAATAAAATCTGCTGGATCTTTTTCGCGAAGAAGTCCGACTGGAAGATTATAATGCAAAACCGGATTTAAGCTTACGGCTTTTAAAACATTAAAAAGAGGAATTCCCATTGACAAGGACCGAATTACTAATAAATTTATATGCCCTTTAATTAAATCGTCGGCATGCAAATCATCGGAACACAACATAGTTTTTTCAGGTTGGGAAATAAGCAATGAAAACAATGCTTCGAAATTTTTAGCTGAGCTGCCTTCGCGAATTAAAACTTTCATGCCCAAATTAATTTTTTCGAGAGCTTCTTCTAAATTTGCGCATTCATGATCAGTAGATATGCCTGCTGAAACATATTTTTTTAAGTCCGCACCACTCAAGCCAGGAGCATGCCCATCGATTACGCGTGAACTTTTTAAGCTAGCTTCGCATTTTGCCTTCACTGCAAAATCATCATTTACAATTCCAGGGTAATTCATCATCTCACCCAAGGCGACAACATACGGATTTTCAAACAATTTTTGAATATCTGATAAACCCAACTCGGCACCAGAAGTTTCAAATTGTGTTGCCGGCACACAGGAAGGCGCAGTCCAAAAAAATTTCAATTGAGTTTCATTGCCATTTTGAATCATATAATTCACTCCGTCTATTCCACAAACATTGGCAATTTCATGAGGATCGGAAACTGTTGCTATGGTTCCGTGAGAAAGTGCAACACTGGCAAAATTGGCTGGAGTAAGCAGTGAGCTTTCTATATGAATGTGCGAATCGATAAAGCCAGGAAGAATAAACTGGGTACATATATCTTCTATTTTCCGGATTGCAAGAATTCTACCTTCACCTACAATTACCTCTGCGGGATATATTAATTCATTGTGAATATCTACCAAATTACCTTTAACTTTCATATACATTTTATTTATTGTTCCACGTGGAACACTTTTTTTTGTTCCACGTGGAACATTATCTACCTAAATGTACTAAAAGAACATTAATATCTGAAGGTGTAATGCCTGAAATACGTGATGCCTGACCAATAGAGTCGGGTCTTATTCTGCTTAATTTTTGTCTTGCCTCAGTAGATAAGGAAGGCAATTTTTTGTAATCGAAGTCAGCATAAATTTTAATCGCTTCAAGTCTCTTTAATTTATCGGCAATAAGTCTTTCTCTTTCGATATATCCGGAATATTTTACAATAATTTCTGCTTGTTCTATTGCCTCCAAACGAATACTTTTTTCAACCGAATCGTCAATTTCGATGCCTAAAACAGATAGATATTTCTCAATATTTATTTGTGGACGGGTCAAAATATCAATGGCTTTAATTCCTTGCCTTAAAGGTGAAGTATTATTTTCTAAAAGGAAGTCATTCACTTCTTCAGGAGTAATACTTCGGTCTTTTAAATTTTTAATGATATCGCCGCTTAAATCAGTTTTGAGTTTAAGGTTCCTCATCCTTTCATCCGAGGCCAAGCCTATACAATTAGACAAAGGAGTTAAACGAGCATCAGCATCATCCTGCCGGAGTAAAGTTCTGTACTCAGCACGGGAAGTAAACATTCTATAAGGCTCATCAACACCTTTAGTAATTAGATCGTCGATTAAAACACCAATATATGCCTGGTTTCGAAATAATATAAACGGATCTTTCTCTTTTGACCTTAAATTAGCATTAATTCCGGCCATTATACCCTGACCAGCAGCCTCTTCGTACCCAGTAGTCCCGTTAATTTGCCCTGCAAAATATAAATTCGATAAGATTTTCGTTTCTAAAGTAGCCTTAAGTTGAGTTGGTGGGTAATAATCGTATTCGATGGCATACCCGGGTCGGTAAATCTTAACATTTTCCAAACCCTTAATCTTGCGAAGCGCTTCATATTGTATTTGCCACGGCAATGAAGAAGAGAATCCATTCAGGTAATATTCGTTTGTAGTTAAACCTTCCGGTTCCAAAAACAATTGATGAGAATCCTTGCTCGCAAATGTCACAATTTTATCTTCAATGCTGGGACAATATCTGGGTCCGATTCCTTTTATCCTACCAGTATATAAAGGTGATTCAACAAACCCTCTTTCGAGAATCCGGTGAACTTCAGAATTGGTGTAAGTAATATAACATGGACGTAGTGTAGGATTATTGGATACCTGAGGTAAAAAAGAAAATTTCCCTCCATGCTCTTCACCTTCCTGAGCTTCTAAAACTTCAAAATTAATGGTCCTTCCATCAATTCTTGCGGGAGTACCTGTCTTCATCCTACCAACTTCAAACCCGCTGGTAGCAAGTTGTTCAGAAATTCCTTTGGAGGAAGGCTCTGAAATTCTGCCTCCTTCGGAGGTGTTTTTTCCAACATGTATGATACCGTTTATAAAAGTACCGTTGGTAAGAATAACTGTTTTGGATGAAATTTTAACACCTAATCTGGTTACTACTCCTTCTACCCTATCGCCCGAAATTATTAATGAACAAACCGTATCTTGCCATAAATCCAGATTTTCAAGTGTTTCCAGATGCTCTCTCCATTTTAAGGAAAACTGCATCCGGTCGCATTGTGCCCTTGGACTCCACATGGCAGGACCTTTGGATCTGTTTAACATTCTGAATTGAATGGTTGTTAAATCAGTTACAATACCGGAATACCCACCTAAAGCATCAATTTCCCTAACTATTTGCCCCTTAGCTATGCCACCCATTGCAGGATTGCACGACATCTGGGCAAATTTAGTCATATCCATTGTAATTAACAGGGTTTTTGCGCCCATTATAGAAGCTGCTGCTGCGGCTTCACATCCTGCATGCCCACCACCAACAACTATTACATCATATTTTAAATTCATTTTAAAATCCGATCTTAATCAAGTGAAAATTTTCAAGTTCATGCATCTTTTCCCTGGCTAATAAATCCTTATCCTCAAAGCCTAATAAATGAAGAATACCATGAACCATTACTCTGTATAATTCATTTTCAAAAGAAACCTTATAATTTTTAGCATTTTCTACTATTCTGTCGGTACTGATATAGATATCACCGGAAATAACAATACCATCGTTATAATTGAAGGTAATAACGTCGGTATAATAAAAGTGTTTTAAATATTTTTGATTTATTTCAAGTAATTGATCGTCGGTACAAAATATAAATGAAATTTCACCAGGACTTTTTTGGTGAAACTGGATAACCTGCTTGATCCAAGTAGAAGTATCGCGCTTTTTTTTTAATTTAAAACTGTTTTCAGAAAAAAATTTAATCGCCAATCTTAAACCTTAAATATTAATTCAACTTTACTTCCATTGTCATAAAATGATATCTGATCCGAAAGCTTTTCCATAAGAAATACGCCTCTACCATTAATATTTTCAATATTTTCAGGAGCTGTTGGATCAGGTATACTATGATAATCAAAACCCAGACCCTGATCTTTAATTGAAACTTTTAATTCATCATTTTCAAAAATACAATTGATATTTACAATTTTATCTTCATCGAGTTTATTTCCATGCATAATAGCATTGTTAGCCGCCTCAAGAGTTGCTATCAAAATATTACCGTAAATTTCAGACGAAAGATTACATTCTGTTGATATCTCATCAATCAGTTTTTCTACCACTCTTAAATTATCAATTTTAGAGGAAATATTTAAAGTTTTTTCCATCACTTGACTTTTTCCGCATTATACAGTTTTCAAAGAGAATTGTTTCAAATGTGCACTAAAATTAAGTAAAAATAATCATTAAACCACAATATTAAATTTAGTTTTTTGATAACCAAACTTCAGGGTTGAGTTTATTTGATTCTTCCCAAATTTCTAAATGCAGTACAGAAGTCTTGGAATTTAATTCCGCAAATAAAGATCCTATTTCTTGTCTTGACTTTACTTTATCACCTGGCTTTACCGATACATAAGCTAAATTTTGATATAAGGTTAAAAATTGTCCATGTCGAACTATTACAGTATAATTAGCTCCCAAAAAAGAAAATACTTTTTTTACTTCGCCTTCAAACACCGAATACACTTTTGCATTAGAATAAGTACTAATATCTATCCCGTTATTTTGAATTACCACGCCTTTTAATACCGGATGATTTTGTTCTCCAAAAGGATTTACAATAACACCCTTTTCAGTTGGCCAAGGTAAATGGCCACGATTTTCCTTAAAATTTCCTGATATTACTTTATTTTCTGCCTTGATCTTAGGAACTTCCTTTTTTCTTTTTTCTACTTCTAATTTAATAAGCTCTTCCATTTCCTTTTGAAGCTTATTAGCAATTCTTTTCTTATCGGCTAAATCTCTCTTTAATTGTCCTTCCTTTTTTACCAACTTATTGTATTCATCTTTTTGAGATAGCTTTTCAGAATCGAGTTTTACAATTTCCTTTTCTTTTGTTTTTAATAGTATTTGCTTATTCCCTTTTGTAATTTCAAGTTCTCGTTTTTTTAAGGCTAAACTGCTTTTTATTTCATTAATCGTTTCAAGTTGCTTCCTTCTGAAATAAGAATATTGCTTAATATACATAAGCCGTTTATAGGCCTGAGAAAAATTATTAGCAGACAAAATATAAATTACAAAATTCCCTTTCCTATGCTTTTTATAGGCAGTAAAAATTAATTTCGCATAAAGATCCTTGATAGTAGAAATGTCATTTTCAATAGCTGAAATTAACATTTGTTGTTCCGAAATTTCCTTGTCTTTTGATTCAATTTCACTAGACAAGCCATTTAATAAATTCGACCTGCTCTTTATTTGAATTTCTAAAAGTTTAAGCTTTTCAACTGAATTAGATTTTGATTTATCAACCTCCTCGAGAATAGCCTGGGTTTTTTCAATTTCTTTAAGAGTTTCTTTACGCTTTTTCTCAAGATAATCTTTCTGCTGGGAAGAAGCTTCCAGACAATTAAAAATTAAAAACATATATAATAATACTCTAATCATCTCAACTTTATAGAAATGTTTTCAAATTTATTGTACTTATCCAAATTAAAAGTACTTATTCTGGATGCTAAAACCGGCACAAATTTAATTTTTAAATTATACTTAATAGAATTATTAGGTTTCATTGAAAGTGATATATTTCTTTTCCCTCGTCGATTAATAATTTTATAACTAATAGCCGTTTCATTCTGTGTACAATTTAAAAAGTCAGAGTTTTTCTCTTTTAACGACATTGAAAAAATACTACAAATCAATTGTTTTTCCTGTTTATCAAAATTTCCTTTAAAAATATTATTTACGCTTTTCGAAATATTAGAGTAAAAAGACTTATACACCTTTTTATTAATTAAATCGACAATAACAATAGAATCACGAAAAATTCCAACTTTAGAAACATTAATGCCTAATGGTCCAAAAAGGTTAAATATTGAAGTATCGGTAGCCACATAAACAAGACCGTTAAAAGCAATGGTTTTATCGTCGTTCTTAAATTCAAAATGAGCTTTTCCTGAGTTAGAAGAAGTTTCAAAAGCCTTTTTTGAAACAGAGCAACTCACCGAAATTAAAAGAATAATAATAAAAACTGCTCTCAATTTAATTTTTTAAATTCATTGTTTTTATTACTTCATTATAATGGCTAATAACGTTTTTATCGGACTTACCTCCCACCTCAAGTGCGTTCTTTAGTACCTTATAAGCTTCCATAAACTTGCCTCTTTTATATAATACCCAGCCATAAGTATCGAGATAGTTAAAATTAAGTTTATCCATCATAATGCACTTTTTACTCATTTCTTCAGCTTTACCAAGAGATTCATTCAACAATGAAAGATAATAGCTATAATTATTAAGAACATATAAATTATATGGATTAATATTCAACACCTTATCGAAATTTTCAAAAGTTTTATCAGTATCGTTAAGTTTATAATACGATTCTCCCAATAATGTAAGCATTTGTTCTTCATATAAACGATCTTCCCCGATAAAACTCAGCCCTTTTTGAAAGGTTTCGGAAGCTTCCTTATACATTTTCATTTTATAATAACTAACGCCATTATAATAAAACAAATACTCAGACGATTCGCCTTTGGATAATGAGTCTGCAGTAATCTTCAAAATTTCTTTGTTACGATCCTGAAGGTTAAGTAACATTAAATAAGTGTCTAAAACTTTAAATTCAACCTGATTATGAAACAAGTATTCAAATAAATCAGAACCATCTTTAACATAACCTGCACTAATAAAAACTTCAGCAACATCTTTCAACTCAATTTCATAATCACTATTATTAACAAACCAGTTCTTTATGATATTAACCATTTGGATTTTATATTCCGAAGAGATTTCCTTAACTTTTAATGAGTTTAAAAGAAACTGTATCTCAACTTCACTTAAATCTTTATCATTCAAAAGTTTAGTTTTGATAATATGCTCAACTTCCGTAATTCTGTTTGACTCAATATAAAAGGTAGCAAGTCCTATAATGCCAATTTCGTTAACACTGTCCTTTTTTAGTAATTCTTTATAAGCATTTTCGCCCTTCTTAATTTTACCAATTGATTTATAATGCTCGGCCAGTAATCCAAGATATTTATAATCTTCGGGAAGTCTTTTATATATTTTTTTTAAAGTATTCTCAGCACTTCTGTACCTTTTAAGTTTTCTTTCGATCTGAAATTTTGTTATTACTAATTCTTCATTCTTCTTATCATTATCAACAAGGTGTTTTATAATCTTAAGTGATTTCCAAAATTCACCATATTCAAAATAGAGAGCAGCCAAGTTATACTGATATCGGAAGTTATTTGGATTTTTCTTTACTAAATATTTGTATTGAACTATCGAACTATCAGTTTTACCACTCATTTTATATAAAGTGGCTAAATCAATCCTGTACCAATTATTCTTTGGATTAAATTTAACTGCTAACCTGCAATAATCAAGAGCCTTTTCAGTTTGCCCATTTTTGAGATAAATTTCAGAAATTAAATAATATGTAGCTGAGCTGGAAGGATTAACCTCAGCACATTTAAACAATAAAGTTAGCGCCTGACTGTAATTGCCAAAAAGTTTTTGCTTAGTAGCTTCAGTAAATGCGAAATTATAAGCTATAGATGATTCTTCCGAATTAGAATCAGTAACTTTTCTGTTTTTAATTTTTTTAACAACAGAACAAGAAGAGAAAAAAACCAAAAAAGCAATTAAGAAATATTTCATATTTATTTACCCGTATGTCCAAACCCACCAACTCCACGATCAGTAGAATTAAGTTCTTCAACTTCTTTCCATAAACATTTTTCAAATTTTGAAACAATCATCTGGGCAATTCGATCGCCGTTAATAATTTCGAAATTGTCCTGGCCCAGGTTAATCAAAATAATACATACTTCTCCCCTGTAATCAGCATCAATTGTACCAGGTGTATTTAAAACAGTTATCCCGTTCTTAATAGCTAAGCCACTTCTGGGCCTGATCTGAACTTCGTAACCTTCAGGTATTTCAAAAAATAAACCGGTAGAAATAAGTTTTCTTTCACCTGGCTTTAAAATTATGGAAGAATCTAAATTAGCCCTGATATCCATACCGGCAGAAAATTCAGTAGAATACTGAGGTAAAGAATTTTTAGATTTATTTATAACTTTGATTTGCATAAAAAATATAAATATTTGATTATTAACTGAAAACTCATGCAAAATATTTTAAATCTTCCATAAATAGTTCAACAGACAAATCTAATAGCTATAACTTTATAAAAAAAATAAATGCCATATTTAACTATTATTGTTGAACCAGTGAAAATTAGATTATGAAACTTTTTAAAACGCTTTTAATAACCTCCGTCATTCTGCCTTTAATTCTGTGTTGTTGCTTCACAAAAAAAAAGCCAGAAGTCATTATAAAAACAAAATACGGAAATATAGTTATTGAACTATATAATGAAACTCCAAAACATCGTGATAATTTCATAAAGCTAATTAACGATTCATTTTATTGTGATTTACTTTTTCACAGAGTTATAAAGGAATTTGTGATTCAGGGTGGCGATCCTGATTCAAAGAATGCAAAACCAGGCCTACTTTTAGGTGAAGGAGATTTAAAATACACTGTGTCATCTGAATTTAATCCAACACTTATTCACAAAAGAGGAGCATTAGCAGCAGCAAGAGAATCAGACAATGCTAATCCATTAAAGGAATCGTCGGCTGTCCAATTTTACATAGTTCATGGAAAAAAGCAAAGTTCAGATGAATTGGATAAAATTGAAGAAAGGAAGAATAAAGAAATATTTACAAAAAAATACAAAGAGATATTAATAGAAGACAGCCTAAATCAAATGCCAGATTCGGTTAAAAAACACAAAGCAGAAAAATTTCAAAAAGATCATACATTTAAGTATACCAAAAAACAAAGAGAAATTTATAAGAACCAGGGAGGTACTCCCCGGCTGGATATGAACTATACCGTATTTGGAGAAGTAAAAGAAGGTATGGAAGTAGTTGATAAAATTGCTAACTTGCAAACCGATAAAAATGACAGACCCATTGACGATATCAGGTTTACAATTATAATGAAGAATTAATATGATTGAGCAGGTAGACAGTTACTTAAATGAAATAGATCAATATTCTATTACCAGTGCAGCAGAATTAGAAGAATTCCGTTTGAAATTCCTGAGTAAAAAAGGATTAATAAATGTACTTTTCGAAGAATTTAAAAATGTAGCTCCCGAAAAGAAAAAAGACTTTGGTAAAAAAATTAACGATTTGAAGGTTAATGCAAATACCAAATATCAAAATATAAAAGAAACAATAGAATCGAATACACAATCCGAAAAAATTGATTTAACGCTTTCAGGTGAACCCGTCAAATTAGGTTCACGACATCCTATTTCGTTGGTGAAAAATGAAATTGTTTCCATTTTTGAACGTTTAGGGTTTACCTCAAGTGACGGCCCTGAAGTTGAAGATGACTGGCATGTTTTTTCTGCGCTTAATTTTCCTTTGGAGCATCCTGCGAGAGACATGCAAGACACTTTTTTCATAGGAAAAACCCCAGACATACTTTTAAGAACACACACATCCTCGGTTCAGGTTCGGATAATGGAGAAAACCCAACCGCCAATCCGTGTGTTAATGCCTGGTAGAGTTTTCAGAAATGAGGCCATATCAGCCCGGTCACATTGTATGTTTCATCAGGTTGAAGGATTATTTATTGACAAAAAAGTTTCATTTGCCGATTTAAAGCAAACTCTTCTGTTCTTTGCTAAAGAAATGTTTGGTACTGAAACTAAAATAAGGTTGAGACCGTCTTTTTTCCCATTTACAGAACCATCGGCCGAAATGGACATTTCGTGTAATTGCAATGGTAAAGGCTGTAATTTGTGTAAAAACACAGGTTGGCTCGAAATATTAGGTTGTGGCATGGTTGATCCAAATGTTCTGGATAACTGTAGTATAGATTCAAAAGAATTTACTGGATTTGCCTTTGGAATGGGAATTGAAAGAATAGCATTACTAAAATACCAGGTAAAAGATATCCGTATTTATTTTGAGAATGACGTTCGCTTCTTAAACCAATTCAAATCATTAATTTAAAATGTTGAAAATGAGTAATAGAATTACTATTCCTAACTCATTTTCATTGAATTTTCATAGACCATCATCAAACCTTTTGGCCGAACTCCCAAATCTTCCCCAAGCTTCATGGGCTGGCATCCAAATTAATTGTGTGATTTCCCAAGGAAGCAATAAAATTCAAATTTTTATTCCAGCTTATCTTCGATTCAAGTATCATGGTATACAAAAATTATAGTTTTGTTGAGTTTATTTCATTACTTTATAACAATAAGGCTAAAATATAGTTAGATACTATATTAGTATAATTAACCAATTTTTCGCATTTTTGTTTTTAATATAATATTTTTATAGAAATCAGAATATGAGGCAAACAGCTATTCAACATAATATTGAGGAATGTAATATCAGCAATGCACCACTATTTAAAAACCTTTCAACCGAAGATGAAGAAAAGGTTAATCAGGAAAAATCAACTGGTTCATATAAAAAAGGAACTTACATTTATCACGAAGGAAATAGAATAAACGGTTGCTATGTCGTCTTCAAAGGCATTTTGAAAATTTATAAAACAGGTATTGATGGTAAGGAACAAATCATACGTTTTGCAAAGCCATATGAGATAATAGGTTTCAGATCGGTTTTAAGCGGTGAATTAGCCTGTACAACGGCAAAAGTTATGGAAGATAGTGTTTTATGCTATATACCTCAGGAAACGTTTTATTACCTCGTTAAAAACAATGGAAATTTTTCGCTCGAATTGATGCAGCTAATATGCCGGGAATTGGGTGAAGCAAATGAATATATCACTGATATAGCACAAAAAACAGTACGGGAAAGGCTTGCAGAAATATTAATTCATCTTAAGGACAGTTTTGGCCTGGATTCGGAAAATATACTTCAAATATCACTTACCAGAGAGGAACTGGCAAATATAGTTGGAACTGCTACAGAATCTGTAATTCGTTTACTATCAGAGTTTAAATCTGACCATTACATTGATATTGATGGCCGTAAAATAAAAATATTAAATTACAGCGCTCTACAAAAGCTAGCAAACTTATAATCAGAAAAGTTTAAACTGGGTTAAATCTTTGTTTAATCCAATACATTCGTAGGATAAATCGGTAACTTCCCTACCACGAGGGGTTCTTTTCATAAAACCTTCTTTAATAAGAAAGGGCTCATAAACTTCTTCAATGGTTCCGGCATCTTCTCCAATAGCGGTAGCAATGGTGTTTAGACCCACCGGTCCACCTTTAAATTTTTCAATAATTACCCGAAGTATTTTATGGTCCATTTCATCAAGACCATGCTTATCAATGTTTAATGCATTCAATGCATATTTTGTTATCTCGATATCGATTACACCTGAACCTTTAACCTGGGCAAAATCCCTCACTCGTCTCAATAAGGAATTGCATATTCTTGGTGTGCCACGACTTCTTCGGGCAATTTCAAAACAAGCGTCTTTATAAATTTCTATGTTTAAAATATGGGCCGACCGATTCAAAATTGTTTCAATAACATCAACCGAATAATATTCCAAATGACACGAAATACCAAACCTCGCCCGGAGAGGACTGGTTAAAAGTCCTGAGCGAGTGGTAGCTCCTATTAAAGTAAATGGATTTAAGTTGAGTTGAATAGATCGGGCACTGGGGCCTTTATCCAATACAATATCAATTACATAATCCTCCATTGCTGAATACAGATATTCTTCAACAATCGGGCTTAACCGATGAATTTCATCGATAAATAAGACATCATTTTTTTCAAGATTTGTAAGTATTCCAGCTAAGTCGCCGGGTTTGTCCAAAACGGGTCCTGATGTTACTCTAATTTTTGAATTTAATTCGTTGGCAATTATATTGGATAAAGTAGTTTTTCCGAGTCCCGGAGGGCCGTGTAATAAAACATGATCCAGCGCTTCATTTCTCATTTTGGCCGCTTGAACAAATACTTTCAGGTTTTCAACAATCTGACCCTGACCTGAAAACTCCTGAAATCCAATAGGACGTAATTTAACATCTATCTCTGAATCGGATGAATTGTTGTCTTCCCGAATATCAAAATCCTCGCTCATCAATTCCTCCGGATTTCTTCAATTTTAATACCATTAATTCTTTTTTCCATATTATTTTCGTAGGCAATTGTTAAAGCAATAGCTCCCATTTCATCAAATTTTCTCCAGGTTTTTTCCTTAAAACCATTCATATAAAATTGCTCTTCTTTGAGTTTCCCTGTGTCATAGTAAATCAAAAATTTACCATCAGGATTTCCCTGTATATAATTACCTTCCGATTTTAATACACCGTTTTTATAATATTCTATCCACACTCCTTCTTTAAGCCCAACAACATATTTTCCCTTTTCTATATTATCACCAATCTTTAATATCCATTCACCCTCCATTTCACCTTCTATAAAACTTCCCAGGGTCACTGTATCGCCAGATTCATTAAACTCAACAAATTTTCCATCACGTTTACCTTTTCTATATTCTTCAACTCTTAAAGGTTTACCATTTTTATAAAACCATTTCCATTCTCCATCAAAAGATCCATTTGCAAAATTTCCTATTTGCTCCGGCACACCTCCTGAAAAAAAGAATTTCCATTCTCCTGTTTGCCTGCTATTTTTAAAATTACCTTCCGATTTAAGTTCACCATTTTCATAAAGGTTTCTCCAATGACCTTCTTTTTTTCCATCTTCAGTCAACATTCCTTCACTTACCACAATACCATTATCATTAAAGATTTTAGCATTTAAAAGAGTTCCGGCATCGTCATAAAATTTATGTATACCCACAGGAATATTACCTTTGTAAAATCCTTTACGCTTAGGATTTCCATTATCATAGTATTCATTTCTTTCATCCAGAGAAAACTCTTTGAATTTATCAGGCTGTTTTAAATTACCCATGTTGTAAAGTAAGGATACTTCAACATCTCCCCTTTCGTTAAAATCGTTGGAATATCCATTCAAGGTATCATTTACAAATACTTTTTCATTTTTAACTTTTCCATTTTCATAAAAATCCAACCAGATACCTTGCTTGAGTCCTTTATTATTATACCGGTTTACATATTGACGATCAATCATATAATCGTTAAAAAATTCATACAAAGTAATTACTTTTCCATCTGAATCAAATTCCTTTCCGGAGCCGCTTCTTTTACCGTTTTTATAATTTACAATTTCTTTAATACGTTCATTATCGAAATAATAGTATGAAAGACCTTCTTTTTTATCGTTAACATATAATTCTTTGGATTCAATGAAATTAACACTTCCGGCATTCACTACATTTTTAACATTGTACCGGTAATAATATCCATTTTTCTTTCCCAAAACAAAATTAATCTTTTCAGTAGTGTCACCTTTTTCATCATAAAAAACCCATAAGCTGTCGAGCAAAAAGTTACGCCGGTTTCCTTCCGATTTTTTAACTCCGTTTAAATAATAAGTAATCCAGTATTTATCTGGTTTACCAGCAACCATAGTACCTTCGCTCGAAATTTTATCATTAGGATAATATAATTTTACATATCCATTCTCATTTCCTTTATTCCCATTTTCCTGTGCAACAACCACGTTAACACAAAAAATTAATAAAAATGCCAGCTTGTACATAATTAACAATATTTTAGAAAAGAATATAGTGGCAGAAAAAACATAAATACATCATTTTTTTAAATTCTTTGAAATTTCAAGCATTCTTAAAATTGGTTTCCGTGCCTTGTCCATTAATTCTTTCTCCAAAGTTATCTCATATGTATCATATTTTAAAGAATTAAGTATCTTTTTTAAATCAATGAGCTTCATAAATTGACAGTCATTGCAGGCACAAGTAGAATCGTTGGGAGGAGCCGGGATAAAATTCTTAACCGGATTTTCTTTTTTCATTTGATGTAATATACCCGATTCTGTAGCAACTATATACGTAGACGACCCATCCTGAATTGTATACTTTAATAGCGCTGAAGTAGAGCCAATAAAATCAGAAATAATTAAAACAGGTTTATCACATTCTGGGTGCGATATCACTTTTGCACCAGGATTTTCTTTTTTCAATTTTAAAATTTTATCGAGAGAAAATCTTTGATGAACATGACAATGACCATCCCAGATTAACATTTCTCTGCCGGTCTGACTTTTTATATAATCCCCAAGGTTACGGTCAGGGGCGAATATAATTTTTTCCGATTCGGGTATACTTTTTACAATTTCGTAGGCATTGGATGAAGTACAAATGATATCCGACAAAGCTTTAATTTTAGCAGTAGTGTTAACATATGTAACCACAGTATGATCAGGATGTGCCTTTACAAAAGCTTCAAATTTATCTTCGGGGCACGAATCGGCAAGAGAACAACCAGCATTCAAGTCAGGTAAAAGCACTTTTTTCTCCGGGCAGATTATTTTTGCAGTTTCGGCCATAAAATGAACGCCAGCAAAAACTATTATATCAGCTTTTGTTTTAGCAGCCTCCTGAGCCAAAGCCAAACTATCCCCAATAAAATCGGCAATTTCCTGAACTTCTCCCACCTGGTAATAATGAGCCAGAATAATTGCATTTCTTTTTTTCTTGATCTCCGCAATTTCTTTAGCTATTGCAGATTTATCAACAACGATATTCATGCATTCAATTTTTTGTAAATTTAAATATTGCTAAGAATATAAATGATAATTCTTCAAAACATGTTACCAACATTTCCGATCATTAACATTTCATATTATATATTATATTTTCTCTTTTTATAAAAATATTAATGATGATGATAATGTCCTGTTAATAGTGTTTAAAAAATTAATTAAAAACTCTTGACTTTGTCAAAATCAATAATATGAAAACAGGTTATAAACATAATATAAGAACAAACTAATCTAGAAATAAAGCATTTATTGAATTATTAACAGTCTGTTCATATCCAAAATTCTTAATAAATAATTATGTCAATTTTTGTTCCACGAGGTTTATTTGCTGTTAAAAATTGGTCATTCATTTTCATAATTCTTTTTTGGAATGATAAAAAAATATGCTAATGAAAATACTTTGCCAAAGTACAACCTTTATTTCATGAATATTTTTCACATATTGATGAAACACTTATTAACAATTTTTTAAAACCTTTTGTTAAAAGACTTTCGTCGGAACAAAAACCCTATAAAAAAATACCTCAAAGTATTAAATTTTAATTTATTTTTACTGAGGTTTTTAAATGTTAATTAAACATTTATTACATATTATTGCATTACAGAGAATTTTTAAATAATAAGCAAAATGAAAATAGGGATTGCCAATGATCATGCCGGATATCAGTTAAAGAAGGAAATACTGCCTTACTTAAATAATCAGGGTATTGAAATTATAGATTTCGGCTCTGATTCAGATACATCGGTAGATTACCCTGACTACGCGCATAAACTTGCTTTGGCTGTTGAAAATAAGGAAGTAGATCTGGGAATTTCCATTTGTGCAAGCGGCAATGGGATCAATATTGCGGCAAATAAACATCAGGGCGTAAGGTCAGCTCTTTGTTGGATTCCCGAAATAGGAAGATTAGCCCGATTGCACAACAATGCCAATATTTGTGCACTTCCCGGACGATTTTTGAATAAAGTACAAGCAATTGAAATTTTGGATCAATTTTTAAATACTTCATTTGAAGGCGGTCGGCACGAAGAAAGAATTAAAAAAATACCAATATAACTAACATTTATGCTTTCAAATACAAGTAAATATGCAATCCGTGCCGTGATTTATCTGTCACTGAACGGGAATAAAAATTCAAAAATCGGGATAAAACAAATTTCTAAAGATCTTGAGATTCCAACACCATTTCTTGGAAAAATTTTGCAATCACTCGCAAAGCACAAATTGCTTGCTTCTACAAAAGGACCTCATGGTGGTTTTTCTTTAGGGAAAGAAGCTCATGATATTTCGTTGATGGACATTGTTGAAGTTATTGATGGATTAGACAATTTTAACATGTGTGTACTGGGGTTAAAAAACTGTACCGATAATGAAAAAAACTGCCCTATTCATAGTAATTATGCAACCATCAGGGAACAGCTCAAAACTTTATTCCAATCGGAAAATATTGGAATATTGGTTGATAAGATAAAAACATCATCCAAAAAAATCGTTTTATAGAAATTAATTGGCTGGAATTTATATTCATATTCCCTATTGCCGTAAAGTTTGTTTTTATTGCGATTTTCATTTCACGGCCTCTTTTAAGGACGTAACTCCTGTTTTAGCTTCCATTACCAGGGAGTTGGAGGAAAGGAAAAATTACCTTCAGGGCGAACAAATCGACACCATATATTTTGGAGGGGGAACGCCATCTGCTATCGAATTCAACCAAATTGAATCAGTTTTAAATACTATTTACCAAAATTACTCCATAGCCCCTAATCCTGAAATTACGCTTGAGGCAAATCCAGACGATCTTCACCCTACTTACTTTACAAATATTAAAAACATAGGAATAAATCGGCTTAGCATTGGAGTTCAGTCGTTTCTCGAAAGAGACTTAAAATGGATGAACCGAAGGCATAGTGCTGAAAAATCTTTAGAATCGGTAAAATTTGCTCAAAAACAAGGGTTCGAAAATATCAATATCGATCTTATATATGGTATTCCGGGATTAAGTAATGAGGAATGGAAATATAACCTGCATCAGTTTTTTGAATTGGGGATTCCTCATCTTTCGGCTTATCATCTTACCATAGAGCCAAAAACAGTTTTTGGGGTTCGCAAAAAAAGAGGAGAGCTTATAGAAACACCTGAAGATGAAAGTGTGGAGCAATTCAATATCCTCCTGGAAGAAACGGCCAAAAAGGGCTATCATCATTATGAAATTTCAAATTTTGCCCTTGCAGGGCGTTATTCAAAACATAATTTAAGCTATTGGAAAAATAATACATATTTGGGAGTTGGCCCGTCGGCACATTCATTTAATGGAATTTCGCGGCGATGGAATACCAAACTTCATAGGGAATATATAAGTAATGTTGGGACTGGCGAAGCATATTTTGAGGAAGAAATTTTAACGATTCAGGAGAAATATAACGATTATATCCTTACCAACTTGCGAACAATGTGGGGAGTGGATATTAATAAAATCCGGAATAATTTTGGGGAAAGCTTTATTCATGATTTAATGAATACATCAGCTAAGTACAATGATTTTCTGAATATAGAAAACGAAACAATAAAGCTTAACAGCAAAGGTAAGTTTATTGCCGACCGGATTGCATCTGAGTTTTTCGTTGTCGGGGAAGAGGAATGATTTAAAATAAATTTCGGACTTCTGCCATTTTTATGATTACGGCTACAATTTCTTCGGGCTTAGTAGTCATGCAGTTAAATCGAATATCAAACCAGGTGTAGTCAGTATTTTTTCCTTTAAAGAAATCACGGTACTGTTCGCGCCGTTTATCAGTTTCAATGGCATATTTTTTAGCTTCTTCGTGCGAAAGCTTATATTTTTCGCTCAGGCGTGCTATGCGCCATTCAAGAGGAGCTTCCAGAAAAATGTGCAACGATTTGGGAATATCACGTGTAAAAGCAATGCCTCCCCTTCCTACAACTATAACATTCCCATGATTCGCCATAGAACGGATAATTTTTCCGGTAGTATTTAAAATTTTATGGTCGCTTTTGTAATATTTGGATGCTTGTGAACTTAAAATTTCATCCAGAATTCCCCGCTTTTCTTCAAAAACCTGCTTGATTGTGTTAGGCTCAAGATTTAATTCCTTAGCAGTTTCAGAAAAAATTTCCTTTCCGATCCATTTCCATTCCTTTTTTTTAAAAGTATGGGCTTGTTTTTCATTCAGTGCATCGGAAAGTAATTTTGCAACACATTTACCAGGACAGCCCATTTGTCGTGCTATTGTAATTACGGGGCCGGGATCTGCAGCTTTCAGGTCAATTTCATGATATCTGTCCTTTAAATAACTCACAAGATTTATACTCATGGCAATTACATTTAAAGTAATAATAAATCAGAAAGCAGAAATTCTTTGATTTCTTTAACCCAATTAATAGCTAAAATTACAAAGAAATGACTAAAAAGTCAAATTAAAACTGTTGCATGATTTGACGGAATTTCAGACAGCCTTTTTTAAATAATTATTCTATTTCCAAGGCTTTTTGAAAGCTCTTTTTTGTAGTTGGTTAATGTTATATATTTTTGTTGAAGAGCCATCACTTCCTCAGTGTTTTTTTCTTCCTGGGCAATCAACATCAAAGCTTCTGTTTCTTTAAGCATGGCCTGTACTTTTTTGCTTTTAAAAGCCATCAGGCACTCAGGTACCAGAATTTTCAGCTTCATATCTTCCGTTTCAATAAAAGTCTCATTACGTTTCCAGATCTTGCTTAAATTGTGAGGTGTCGAAAAAAGATCGATGGCTAGTCGGCTAATGGTATCATCGGGATGTTGGATAAAATATTTGCTGTCGGGAGTTATATTTTTTTCGAAGTTGGTTTTAACGTCGTCAAATAATTTTCGGTATGTAACATTCATGAAATGAAGTTCATCGTGGTCAATTTCATGAATCATAAATTCTGTAACTGTAACATTATGGTCGTTAATATCTTGTTCCTGAGGAAAAAGAATTTCTGCACCATAATGAAGTAATACACGAATTAGTTCTCTTTCAGCAACTTCAATTTGATTTACTTCAGTTGGAGATAAAGGAATCTCTTTGATTTCCTTCCTTTCAGAAACAGGAGTTCTTTCGGGTTTTGTTTTGCGTAATTTATTTACTTCGCCAAAAAGAATATTTTCATTAATATCGAGTAATTTACTGCATTCCTGGATGTAAACCGAACGATTGATGGCTTCGGGGATAATAGAAATAGATTTTACCACATCGCTGATAACCGCTGCTCTTTTAGCAGGATCGTTTTCAACATCTTTAAGTAATAAACTGGTTTTAAAGGATATAAAATCTTTTTCGTTCTTATTCAAATACTCAACAAGCTCTGCAGCTCCCATTTTTTTGGAAAATGAGTCAGGATCTTCGCCATCGGGCAAAAGTAAAACTTTTACATTGAGGCCTTCTTCGAGTACCATATCTATCCCGCGCAAGGATGCTTTTATACCGGCAGCATCGCCATCGTAAAGAATGGTAACATTTAGTGTAAACCTACTGATGAGCCTTATCTGATCTTCGGTTAGCGAAGTGCCCGATGATGCAACCACATTTTCGATACCTGCCTGATGCATTGATACAACATCGGTATATCCTTCCACAAGGTAGCACTTATCTATCTGCATGATGGCTTTTCGAGCCTGATAAATACCATAAAGGACTTTACTTTTATGATATATTTCACTTTCGGGAGAGTTTAGATATTTGGCAAATTTTTTATCTGTTTTAAGAATCCGACCCCCGAATGCAATGACTTTTCCGGTGAGATTATGTATGGGAAACATTACACGACCGCTGAACCTGTCGAAAGATCCATGTTCACCTTCAATGCTTAATCCGGTTTTTACAAGGTATTCCTGCTTGTAACCCTCTTTCAAAGCTTTTTTGGTAAAAGCATCACGTTCTTCCAAACAATATCCAAGTTCAAACTTATGAACCATGTCTTCCCGAAAGCCTCTTTCTTTAAAGTAACTCAAGCCAATAGCCTTTCCTTCCTGGTGATGAAACAGATTTTCAGTAAAAATCTTTTGGGCATATGCTGATAAAACCAACATACTTTCCCTGTCGTTTTTTACCTGTACATCCTCTTCTTTTTGAACAGTTTCGATTACCTCGATATGATATTTTTTGGCAAGATATTTTAGGGCTTCGTAATAAGTCATATGCTCATGTTCCATAATAAAATGGACAGCATTGCCTCCTTTTCCGCAACCAAAACATTTAAATATATTTTTTGCCGGCGAAACAGTGAACGACGGAGTTTTTTCGTTATGAAACGGGCAGTTTCCAAGATAATTGACCCCCCGCCGCTTCAACGACACAAAATCCTGAACCACTTCCGAAATTTGGGAAGCGTCAAATATCCTGTCAATGGTAGATTGATCAATCATGAATATATTCTGATATTGGTTGCTAAATTAGCTTTTCAAATGGATAAAAAATTGAAAATACCTTAGGCATTTTCGACAAAAAGCCTGTATTTTGTGTTAATCAATTGTTGATAAAGTTTTATAAAGATATTAGGTATTTAGGCTGAAGGCTGAAGCAAAGAGGCTAATAACTCGTAACTAATAGTCTAATAGTCTAATAGTCTAATAGCTAATATCTAATTCTAATATCTAACGCCTCATAAAAAATGAAAAAGAAACTTGTAGTACTTACAGGAGCCGGAATTAGTGCAGAAAGCGGACTAAAAACTTTCCGCGATATGGGAGGTCTATGGGAACAATACGATGTAATGGAGGTGGCCAGCATTGATGGTTGGTACCGTAACCCACAACTGGTGCTGAAATTTTATAACGACAGGCGTAAACAGCTCGAAACTGCGCTTCCTAATGCTGGTCATAATGGTTTGGTTGATCTGGAAAAGTATTTTGATGTATATGTGATTACCCAAAATGTTGATAATTTGCATGAAAAGGCAGGAAGCAGGAATATATTGCACTTACATGGTGAACTCACTAAAGTAAGAAGCGCGACCTATGAAGAAGATATTAAAGACATTGGTTATGGGGAATTAAACTGGGGCGATAAATGCAGCAGAGGAACTCAGCTTCGGCCTCATATTGTTTGGTTTGGGGAAGCGGTTCCTGCTATAGAAGAAGCTGCTGAGATAACCCAAACTGCCGATGCATTTGCCGTGGTGGGAACTTCTTTAAATGTTTATCCCGCCGCCGGATTGATTAGTTATGTGCCTAAATTTGCGCCCATTTTTTTGATTGATCCGAATGATGTTCCTCTTTCCATGCCTGGCCGCGTTGAAATTATTAAAGAAAAAGCTGGTGTTGGAGTTGAAAAAATGAAAAAGAAATTACTGGAAAATTTTAATTTAACCCAATTATGAAAACAACATTCTCATTTCTCTTACTCTTGTTAATAACAGCTTCATTAACCGGACAAAGTTTTAGCGGTGGTCTTCTTGCAGGATTTAACGGTAGTCAGGTCGACGGCGATACATATGCAGGATATAACAAAGCTGGTTTGGCCTTGGGAGCTTTTGCTTCCAAACAGATTAAGGACAATTTCTCTGGTGAATTACAAATAAAATTTATGCAAAAGGGAGCCAAGAAAAAAATAACAGAAAATGACTTAAGCCAATATACCAGCAAACTGAATTATATTGAAATACCGGTATTGTTCAGATACCATCAAACTAAAAAAATATCGTGGCACGGCGGTCCCGCATTTGGTTACTTATTTAAATATTCTGTTGAAAACGAAAACGGTTCCTTGAATGAAGACGATATAAGTTTCAGGAAATTTGAACTATCAGGACTGGTTGGTTTTCAATATCAGATTATTGAAAAAATCGGGGTGTCGGTGTCATTTTCTTATTCATTAATGCCTATTGCAGATAGCCCTGTAAATCCAAATTATTACCGACCGGGTGGTTTATACAACAACCTGGTTAGTATAATGCTATCTTATAAAATATAATTTTTAAGCCATTGCAAGAACTGCCACACTTACTTTTGTTCCCGGTGCTTTTAAAATAGCCGAAATACATGCCTCTAAAGTAGATCCGGTAGTTACCACATCGTCAATTACCAAGTAATGTTTATCGCTGGCCGATTCAACATTGCTTAGCTGAAATATTCCTTCAACGTTAGTCCAGCGTTCATATCTCCCTTTCCGGGTTTGGGTAGGATTTTCAATTACCCGTTTTAAAATATTATTATCCATAGGTTTGTTCATCGTTTCTGAAATACCTCTGGCAAGGAGTTCACTTTGATTGTATCCTCTTTTTTGGAGTTTTTTAGGGTGTAAGGGAACAGGTATAATAAAATCGATGGAATTAAAATCAGTTTGTTTTAGTTCATGACCCAACCATCGTCCTAATTCAACACCCAGATTTTGCTGATTTTGGTACTTAATTTTATGTAATAATTTCTGAAAGCGGCTTCCTTTCCTAAAAACGAAATAGGCTGTTGCATTTTCAACATTTACCCGGCCCCAGAATAATTGAGCTACAGGATTATCTTTTTCGTTGTGAAACCGGGTATAAGGTAAATACGATCTGCAACGGGTACAAACTTCCCTTTCACCTTTGAAAAGCGAGGAATTGCAGGAAGCGCATAAATTTGGATATAAAAGAGATATAAAATCTCTAAATGAGTTAAAAATATTGTTTAAATGAATCACTTAATATCCTACTTTAGGTTAATTTTAAGAGCCCAAAAAAAGTATTAATGATCAAACATAATGAAATTTTCTATATTATTCTATCATCGATAGTTTTGATTATCTGTGTTCTAATATTTTATTTGGCGACAGATCCTACTTTTTATATGATAGCAAGTTTATTATTGGGCTTAAATATATTGTTGATATTTCATCTTTATCTTTTCAGAAATAAACTTCAAAAGTTTGAAATAACTTCTAAACAGGCTCTTCTTACTATGAAGGAAGATCTGGAAGAGGCCTGTATAAAAAAAACAGAAGATCTGGAAGAATCTTACCAGCGTTCGATACAAAGGGAAAGACAGCTCCAGGATGCTTTTGAATCGGCCATACAGGGAATGGCACTGATATCATTAGAGGGTTCTTTTATTAGTGTAAATTCATCATTGTGCGATATTATCGGCTACAATGAAAAAGACCTGTTAAGGACAGATTTACAATGCATAACCCATCCGGATGAATATGAGAAGGATAGGGAAAATATGCAAAAATTACTGACAGGGGAAATAACATCATATAAACTCGAAAAACGGTTATATCACGTTGAAGGATTAACAGCATGGGTTTTACAAAATATGAAACTGGCGAGAAATCAGGATAGTATACCAATACATTTTGTGGTACATTTTATTGATATAACAGAGCGCAAACAAGCTGAAAACCAATTAAAAAAATATACTGAAACCTTAACTGTACTGCTGCGTGAGGTAAATCACCGTGTAAAAAATAATCTGGCAGCTTTGATCAGTATGCTTCATATGGAGCAAAACAAAGCGTTGGCAAATCATAATGAGGAATATGTTAATTTTTTAAACGACCTGATCAGTCGTATCCAAAGTTTATCTACAGTGCATAGCATGTTATCAGCACAAAACTGGCAGCCTTTGGAAATTAGCAAATTATGCAGCTTGGTAATGCAAGCTGCAATTCAGGGAACCCCTTTAGGTAAAAAAGTCAATATTCAGGTAAGTCCTGTAAACATTAAGGTAAATAGTAATCAGGCACATCATCTTACATTGGTTATAAACGAATTAACTACAAACAGCATAAAACATGCTATTCATAATCGTTTGCAGGCAATGATAAACGTAGATATTTCAACTGGTGAAGGTTTTATAAATTTGAAATTTAAAGATGATGGCCCTGGATTTCCCCAGTCGCTGATAGATGGTGATTTTAGCCATGCCAATATCGGGTTCGAACTAATCAGGGGTATTGTCCGACAAAGCTTGGATGGTGAGTTTCGCCTTGAAAACAACAATGGGGCAACAGCTATTATTAGATTTCAAAACGAGCTGGAAGAAAAATAGAATCTTCGATTCAGCAAAAAAGATTTACATTTAAAAAGTTAATATAGTCACTATCTCAAATCTACTATTGTGCTTGCTGCAAAATATTTATAACTTTGCATCGTTTTTTGTGAAAACCCTTTAACCCTATACCTATGGAAAATAGTTTTGAAAACAAGCCAAAATCAGGCAAAGGATTAACCATTGTGCTTACTATTGTTGCGCTCATTTTACTTGCAGCTGTTGTGGTATTGTTTTATCGACTCAACGATACTAAAAAACAGGCAAATGAAACAGAGCAGTATTTAGAAACACAAAAAAAATCGTTAACAAACGAATTACAGGATTTAATTAGCGAATATGATGCCTTAAAAACCAATAATGATACAATAAATCAAAAGCTTACCGATCAACAGGAAAAAATTAAAAAGTTGTTGAATTTTCAAGCTTCAAATATTCAAAAGATTACATTGTACGAAAAAGAGTTAAAAACCTTACGGGATGTATTAAAAAGTTATATCGCCCAGGTTGATTCATTGACAACGCGTAATCAACAGCTTATCGAAGAAAATGTTGATGTAAAAGGCAGACTGGATGTTGCCAGAAATGAAAATGTACAATTATCGGCCGAAAAAGAAGACTTGTCTTCTAAAGTGCAGAAAGCATCAGTAATTACTACCAGTAATGTTGTAGTTACCCCATTAAACAAACGTGGAAAAGATGAAGATAAATCCACACGGATAACCAAAATCAGGACTTGCTTTACTCTTCGCGAAAATGCTATTGCTGGTGCAGGATCCAAAGAAGTTTTTATTCGTATTACACGTCCGGATGAAATGGTGCTCGCATATTCCGAAGCTGATGTATTTACTTTTCAGGGCGAACAGATTGTTTATTCAGCCAAACGTCAGGTAGAGTATGATAACAAAGACCTTGATATTTGTATTTTCTGGGATAATAATGATAAGTTAATTACAGGTACTTATATTGTCGACATATTTACCGAAGGAACTTTGATTGGAACTACAAAGTTTACTCTTAAAAAATAAGGATTTTAGTGAGTATGTGAGAAGCTTTGCATTTCAAAATGCAAAGCTTTTTGCTTTTTATGCTTTTCTGCTCATTATCTGATAAGCAAGCTTTTCAAGTTCATCTTTCGATTTTGAAACATTTAATGAAGCAAGAGCTTTCATTGCTGTTTCTGTATATTCTGAAACAGTTTTAGCAGCCATGGCCTCAATTTTCAGATCATTGAAAATATTCAATACCTGTTCAATTTTGGACTTATCATCCATATTTGGATTTGTGTACAAGCTTTCCAGTGCCTTTTTCTGGTTAGTGGAAGAAAGCTCCAAAGCTTTTAAATAGATAAAGGTTTTTTTACAAGCCAATATATCTCCTCCAATGCTTTTTCCAAAATCTTCTTCTTTTCCGAAAGCATCCAGCAGATCGTCCTGTATTTGAAAAGCAAGACCAAGGTTAAAGCCAAAATCATATAACTTCTGTTTTTCATTTTCTGTGGCCCTTCCGCAAATAGCTCCTATTTTTAAACTAGTTGCCAGCAATACTGCTGTCTTCAATCGGATCATTTCAAGGTATTCCGGTATAGTAACTTCCGTTCGCGATTCAAAATTCATATCCAACTGTTGTCCTTCACAAATCTCAATGGCTACTTTGGAAAAAACATTCAATAACTCAGGTATTATTTCATTGCTGGTAAGGCATAAATACTGGTAAGCAATAATATTCATAGTATCGCCCGATAAAATTGCAATGTTATCGTTCCATTTACGATGTACCGTAGGGTGGTTCCTCCTCAAAGGCGCTTTATCCATTATATCGTCATGGAGTAAAGTGAAATTATGGAATATTTCTACTGCCAAGGCAGGATTTATAGCTTCATCAATACTTTCGGTAAAAAGCTGGCAGGACATTAAGGTTAATACAGGTCTGATTCTTTTTCCGCCTAGACTAAGAATATAGGATATAGGCTCATATAGCTCTATTGGTCGATGATTAACAAATGAAAAATTTGTAATTTCATCATCTATTTTATTTTTACATTCCTGAAAGCTGAGCATACTGCAATGATATTTGCTGCAAAATATTAAAAAAGCCCGACTTGAAAAGTGAAAAACTTATTTTATTTTCTAACACTAAGAAAATGAATAATTAATAGTTCTATAAAAAAAGCCTTTAATTAAACTCTTTTTTTCAAAAGTTCCACCTTAAACAAAAATTCAGTCTGCTTATATCTATTGGCCGTACATAAATTGTCCAACAGCCGCAAAATTGGCTTTAGGGTTAATGCACATTACAGGAATTTTTTCTTTGTTAGCAATTATTTTTTGTTCATTTGCGCCAAACATATAATCCAAGAAACTGATATACTTGGTTGTTACAGTAAGAATGATATCGGCATTAATAGATTTTGAAAATGCAATAGTTTCGTCTGTAAAATTGGAGGATTTCTCGGGCGAATATATTTCGTAGCTTAAATTGTTCTGAATGAGAAACCTAATAGCAAAATTAAGGTTGGTATTGATTTTTCTTTGAAGCGATTTATCTTTTACCGGATATTTATATAAATGAATTTTGGAGTTAAAATACTTACCGAAATATATAGCCCAGTTCAGTGTTTCTTTATTTTCCGATTTAAAATCGACCGGAAAAACTACATTGGTATATTTTTCATGACTGGCTGGTTTATCCTGAACCACAATAAAAGGAACACTTGATCCGACAATCACTTTCAAAGCCCAGCTTCCAAAAATTCTCTGGCTTTTTGTCATTCCATGGGTACCCATTACAACAAAACTGGCTTTACTTTCAGTTGCATACTTGGAAATATCCGAAAAAATAGAACCTTCTTTAAAAACTATTTCAGGTTTAATGTTAAATCTTTTATATGTTTCTTCACAGACGATCTCCAGTTTCTTTCTTTTTTCATCCAGTTCACTTTTGGATGCCCCAACTTTTATAATATGTAAGAGGTTAATTTCCTGATTAATACTTCGTGATATGCGAATTGCATGTTCAAGTGCATTTTGCGAAACAATAGTAAAATCCCAGGTTACTACAATGAATTTTCGATTCTCTTCCATATTAAAAAAGGGTTTGTTGCGGCTAAATTAAAAATTTCTTTTAATAAAATTTGATAACGGTAAATAAATCTTTATGTTATAATGGGAATCAATTAAATTAAGCTTTAAAGTTTGTTTTCAAATGCGGGGGATATTTAAGTTAAAAATAATTATTTTAGCAGTTTGTTAAAATTTAAAGATTTATGAAGAACGAGCGTTATAAAGTTAAGGATGTTCTGACATTACAACCTGTAGAAAAGGAAATTCTTGTCAAAGGATGGGTTCGCACTAAACGTGGAAATAAAAATGTTGCTTTTATAGCCTTAAATGACGGGTCAACTATAAATAATCTTCAAATTGTGGTAGAGGTTTCATCTTTTCCGGAAGAAACATTAAAACGCATAACGACCGGAGCATGCATTGCGGCTAAGGGGAAACTGGTAAAATCGATGGGGCAGGGGCAGACAGTGGAAATGCAAGCCAGCGAAATTGAAATTTATGGAGATTGCGATTCGGAAGTTTATCCACTTCAGAAAAAAGGTCATACCCTCGAATTCCTGAGAGATATAGCACATTTACGTCCACGAACAAATACTTTTGGAGCAGTGCTGCGTATCAGACATGCCATGTCGTTTGCTATTCATAAATATTTTAACGATAACGGGTTCTTTTATCTTCATACGCCCATTATTACAGGTTCGGATGCGGAGGGAGCAGGAGCAATGTTTCAGGTTACTACACTCGATTTAAAAAATTTACCTTTAAACGAAGATAAATCCATAAATTTTGAAGAGGATTTTTTCGGTAAATCAACCAATTTAACGGTATCCGGACAATTAGAAGGTGAACTTGGGGCAATGGCATTGGGTTCTATATATACTTTTGGTCCAACATTCAGGGCTGAAAATTCTAATACACCCCGACATCTTGCCGAATTCTGGATGATTGAACCGGAAGTTGCTTTTTTTGAGATTAAAGAAAATATGGATCTCGCTGAAGATTTTCTTAAATATCTAATCAGTTATGCTCTTGAAAATTGCAATGACGATCTCGATTTTCTCTGCACTATGTATGATAAGGAGCTGATAGATCGTCTGAAATTTGTAACCGAAAACGATTTTAAGCGGTTATCCTATACCGAAGGAGTTGCTATTCTTGAAAAGGCTGATCAGAAATTTGAATTTCCTGTATTCTGGGGAGCTGATTTGCAATCGGAGCACGAAAGATACTTGGTTGAAAAACATTTTAAGTGCCCGGTAATACTTACTGATTATCCTAAGAATATCAAGGCTTTCTATATGAAGCAAAACGAGGATGGAAAAACGGTAAGAGCCATGGATGTTTTATTCCCGAAAATTGGTGAAATCATTGGTGGTTCGCAACGTGAAGAAAGTTATGATAAACTGAATGCGCGAATTGCAGAACTTGGAATACCGGTTAATGATCTTTGGTGGTATCTCGAAACCCGGAAATTTGGATCAGCCCCTCATAGTGGCTTTGGACTTGGTTTTGAAAGGTTACTGCTTTTTATAACTGGTATGGGAAATATCCGTGACGTTGTTCCTTTTCCACGGACACCTAAAAACGCAGAATTTTAAAAAAATAGAATAAAACATTAAGGCTCCAGTGTTCTTAAAGGAAAAACTAAAAACCTTTTAAAACACCGGAGTTATGTATTACCTATTATTAAACATTATTTAAGCTGTATTTGCAGCAAAATGTTTTTAACTTTGTTTTTAATAAACTGATTATTAAATTACTGTAATTTCATTTACATTATAAAGAAACATCTTTAACTATTACATGTTTCTATTTAATAGAAGGGATTGGAACTTTCCATTTAAAAAATCGTTAAATTTGTACATAACGAAAACAAAGTGCCCTTAAAGGAGAAACATTATGCTTCGACAGAAACTTCAGCAAAAGCTTCTTCAAAAATTATCTCCTCAGCAGATCCAAATGATCAAGCTGTTGGAAGTACCATCAATGCAGCTTGAGCAGCGTATTAAAAAAGAAATTGAAGAAAACCCTGCATTGGAAGAAGGATCTGATGAAAATTCAGATGAGTCGATTGATGATGTGGCAGTTAAAGAAGAACGTCAGGTTACACTTGACCAATTTGAATACGACGATACGCCTTCTTATAAATTAAATTCGAATAACTATTCAAAACCGGAGCTGAAGCCTGATATACCCTTTTCAGTCGGGTTTTCATTTCACGATTATCTCGAAAATCAGTTAGGTTTGCGCGATCTTGATGAAAGAAAAACAGAACTCGCTCTTTATTTAATTGGCAACATCGACGACGATGGTTATCTGCGTCGCAAACTTGAAGCAATTGCCGATGATCTTGCCTTTTCCCAGAATATTAAAACAAATGAATTTGAATTACTGGAAATATTAAGGATTATTCAGGATTTCGATCCTCCTGGAGTTGGTGCCAGGGATTTACAGGAATGCCTTATACTTCAGATACAAACAAAGGATATGAATAATCCTGAAGTTGTCCTCGCCAGAAAAATATTAAAACATCATTTCGACGAATTTACTAAAAAGCATTTCGACAGGATTATGGACAGGCTCAATATTACTGAGCCACAAATGAAAGAAGCGGTTGATGAAATACTGAAACTTAATCCAAAACCAGGTAGCGGATATTCTGATCCTCATAGTAAGGTTGCCGAACATGTTATTCCCGACTTTATTTTTGAAAACGATGAAGGAGAACTTCAGTTAAGCCTTAATTCCCGAAATGTACCCGAGCTCAGGGTAAGCAAAACTTACAGCGAAATGCTCGATACCTATAGTAGTAATGCCAAGTCGAAAGCATCCAGTCAAATGAAAGATGCTGCCAGTTTTGTGAAACAAAAAATGGATTCGGCACGCTGGTTTATCGATGCAATAAAACAAAGACAGAATACCCTGATGACCACTATGGAAGCGATCATCGATTATCAGAAACTTTATTTTGAAGATGGCGATGAGATGTTTTTGAAGCCTATGATTTTAAAAGACATTGCTGATAAAACAGGCCTCGACATCAGTACTATTTCAAGAGTTGCTAATAGTAAATATATTCAGACACATTTCGGAATATATCCGTTAAAATATTTCTTTTCAGAAGGAATGCAAACCGATTCGGGAGAAGAAGTATCTACCAGGGAAATAAAAAAAATCCTGGAAGAATGCATTGAAAATGAATCAAAAAGAAAACCCCTTACTGACGACGAGCTGGCAGAAATACTTCAGAAAAAAGGATATCAGATTGCAAGGCGCACTGTTGCAAAATACAGGGAACAATTAAACATACCTGTAGCCCGTCTGAGAAAAGAATTATAAACCAGACATAATAAGAATGTTGGCGAAACTTCTATTTAACGACATACCTAAAGTTATTTCCTATCTGTTGCATCCTTTACTGATGCCTTTGTTTGGATTGTTTATCCTTTTTAATTCAGGTACTTATATTTCTTTTTTTTCACCCGAGTTTAAGCGCTCGGTTTTTCTTATTGTAGGTATTTGCACTCTTGGAATTCCAATGATATTCGTACCTTTTTTCCTCTATCGGAAAATAATTTCCAATATTCACATGAATTTTTCGCACGAAAGATTACTTCCATTGGTTGTAACTACCATCATGTTCTTTTTGTCGTACTATCTTATGAGTAATTCATCGGTTCCTAAAACCTTGCAAATGTTCTTGTTAGGTTCAACATTTTGTGTTACTGTAACTTTGCTTGTTACTATCAAATGGAAAATAAGTGCCCATATGATTGGTTTAGGAGGCATTGTTGGGTTGATAGTATCTATTGCGGTTTTTTTGCATTCCGATGTTTTAATTTATTTGTTCTTGTTTATTATTTTTGCGGGAATTACAGGTACTGCCCGTTTACTGCTCAACAGCCATTCTCCGGCACAGGTTTATTCAGGTTTTGGACTTGGTTTTATCATTATGGTTTCCACCTTATTTTTTTTCTAAAAAAAGCCAATTAATCTTTCTGTATTTATCTGATAATTCTATCTTTGTAAACTTTTTTTAAGTACCAGAAGTTTATCTCTCGACCCTTAGCAATCCTTAGTACTCCGAACATTTTTTCTATTAGTAGGTTTACTTGATCAATGTCAAAGGCCTACAGATTTATCTGGTTTAGTCTAACAGAAGGATTTTATTATGAGCAACCGATTTCCGGAGTACAAGAAATTTGATTTATCACAGGTTAACAAAGACATTCTTGCTTTATGGAACCAGAACGACACTTTCAGGAAAACCCTGAAAATTCGGGATGGACATCCTAAATTTGTATTTTATGAAGGGCCGCCTTCCGCAAATGGTATTCCTGGTATTCATCATGTAATGGCGCGTACTATAAAGGATATTTTCTGTCGTTTTAAAACGATGAAAGGATTTTATGTTGAAAGGAAAGCTGGTTGGGATACACATGGTTTACCTGTTGAGCTGGGTGTTGAAAAAGCAATGGGAATTACCAAGGAAGATATAGGAAAAAAAATCAGTATTGCCGATTATAATAGTGCATGCCGAAAGGATGTTATGAAATATACCGATTTGTGGGAAGAGCTCACAGAGAAAATGGGATACTGGGTCGACATGGAACATCCATACATCACTTATGATAACAGGTATATCGAATCGTTGTGGTGGTTGCTTAAAAAGCTATACGAAAAAGGATTATTATACAAGGGTTACTCCATACAGCCTTATTCTCCGGCAGCAGGAACAGGATTAAGTACACACGAACTTAATCAGCCTGGTTGTTATCGCGATGTTAAGGACACCACCATGATTGCCATGTTCAATATTGTAAGAAATGATACTTCGGAGTTTTTGTTCGAAAATACAGATACAACCTTGTCATTTCTTGCATGGACCACAACTCCCTGGACTTTACCTTCGAATACGGCACTGGCAGTTGGTAAAGACATTACTTATGTTAAAGTATTTACTTTTAATCCATATTCAGGTTTACCCTGCACTGTTATTTTAGCCAAAGATTTATTGGATAATCATTTCAATCCAAAACATGCAGAGTTGAAATTTGATGAATATCAACTGGGACATAAGGAAATACCATTTAACGTTTTAGGTGAATTTAAAGGCGCAGAACTTAAAGGGATCAGATATGACCAACTGTTGCCATTTCAACAACCTGCTGTGGGAGATGCATTTAAAGTATTACTGGGCGATTTTGTTACTACCGAAGATGGTACCGGTATTGTCCACATTGCTCCGAGCTTTGGTGCCGATGACTTTAGAGTTGCCCGCGAAAACGGCATTGGAGCCCTTACATTGGTAGATAAACAAGGAAAATTTATTGAAGGAACAGGCCCGTTTAGTGGCCGGTACGTTAAAAATTCATACGACGAAACCCTTACTGACAATGATAATACTGTTGATGTAGATATTGCAGTAATGCTGAAAAAAGAAAACAAAGCTTTCAAAATTGAAAAGCATGTTCACTCTTATCCGCATTGCTGGAGAACCGATAAACCTGTTCTTTATTATCCACTCGATTCCTGGTTTATAAAAACCACTGCCATGAAAGACAGGATGATGGAACTAAACGATACCATCAACTGGAAACCGGCATCAACAGGCTCAGGACGTTTTGGTAAATGGCTTGAAAACCTGCAGGATTGGAACCTTAGCCGATCGCGTTATTGGGGTACACCTCTTCCTATCTGGCGAACTGACGATGGAACTGAAGAAATATGTATCGGATCGGTTGCGGAGTTGAAAAAAGAAATAGAGAAATCGGTTAAAGCTGGAATAATGAGCTCTAATCCGATATTACAATTTAGCGAAGGGGTTAATTCAGAAGAAAATTATAACCTGTTCGACCTTCACAGACCCTTTGTGGATGAAATATATCTTGTATCCGGATCAGATAAAAAAATGACCCGGGAAACAGATCTCATCGATGTTTGGTTCGATTCGGGATCTATGCCTTATGCACAATATCATTTTCCATTTGAGCAAAATCACTCCGATTCACCTTTGGAAAAGATAGGAGAAAGATTGCCTTTCCCTGCCGATTTTATTGCTGAAGGTGTTGACCAGACCCGCGGATGGTTTTTTACTCTGCATGCAATCGGAGTAATGCTTTTCGATTCTGTTGCTTTTAAAAATATTGTTTCCAATGGTCTTGTTCTGGATAAAAATGGCAATAAAATGTCCAAACGTCTTGGAAATGCAGTTGATCCGTTCGAAACAATAGATAAGTATGGTTCTGACCCTTTGCGCTGGTATTTGATTACCAATGCACAGCCTTGGGACAATCTTAAATTCGATATGGGAGGAATAGATGAAGTAAACAGAAAATTTTTCGGAACACTTTATAACACTTATTCATTCTTCTCTTTATATGCCAATGTCGATAAATTTGATTTTTCACAAAGTGAAATTCCGGTAAAAGATCGTGCGGAAATTGATCGATGGGTTATCTCGCTGTTGAATTCGCTTGTAAAAGAAGTGGAGGAATGTTACGAATCATACGAACCAACACGTGCAGGAAGAGCTATATCAGATTTTGTTACCGAGAACCTGAGTAATTGGTACGTACGTTTAAACCGAAAACGATACTGGGGCGGCGAAATGGATACTGATAAACTGGCAGCTTATCAAACCTTGTATACATGCTTGTTAACAGTTGCAAAGCTTGCAGCACCAATTGCACCGTTTTATGCTGATAAATTATACCTCGATCTGATTTCAGTTACCGGGAAAGAAAATTGTGAATCAGTTCATTTATCTGATTTTCCTGTTTACGATCAATCGTTTGTAGATAAGGATCTGGAAGAAAGAATGGATTTGGCTCAGCGCATTTCTTCACTAGTTCTGGGCTTACGGCGTAAAGTAAATATTAAAGTAAGACAGCCGCTTCAAAAGATAATGATTCCGCTGCTTGAAATGTCACTCTCAGGAAAAATTGATGCAGTAAAACGCCTGATTCTTACTGAAGTAAATGTGAAAGAGTTAAAATATGTTGATGAAACGGATGGTATCCTCATAAAAAAAATTAAGCCAAACTTTAAAACCCTTGGGCCAAAATATGGCAAGCAAATGAAGGGGATTTCGGCTGCCTTTGCTTCATTCGGTCAGGCTAAAATTAATCAGATTGAAAGAATGGGTGATGAGCAAATGAAATTGATGGTAGATGGTGTTGAGGTTTTAATTTCACAGGAAGATGTTGAAATTACTTCGGAAGATATTCCCGGATGGTTAGTTGCCAGTGATGGTAAATTAACTGTTGCTCTTGATATTACACTTAATGAAACATTGGTTGAAGAAGGACTGGCACGAGAATTTATTAACAGAATACAGAACATTCGGAAGGATAGTGGGTTTGATGTAACAGATAAGATTTCGATTAAAATTATGAAGCAGGAAACTATAAATTCTGCTTTAGAAAATTATAAATCGTATATTGCTGCACAAACACTAGCAATAAATATTGAACTTGTAAATTCGTTAAACGATCCTGAAGCAGTAGAAATAGAGCTCGAGGATAATATAAAAACATTTATTAAGTTATTAAGGGTAAAATAATACTAATATAAAGATTGATAAATTTGTTATCTTTAGAAAAAATTTGAGTTATGGCAGAAAAAACAAGGTATTCAGATGCTGAACTTGAAGAATTTAAGGGAATAATTCTTGACAAGTTAGAAAAGGCAAAACAGGATTACGAACTACTCAAAAGTGCCATTACTCATAGTGAGAGTAACGACACAGAGGATACTTCTCCAACTTTTAAGGTATTGGAAGAAGGTGCTGCAACATTGTCGAAAGAAGAAGCCGGAAAACTTGCTCAGCGTCAGCTTAAGTTTATACAGCATCTGCAAGCTGCTATGATTCGCATTGAAAATAAAACCTATGGTATTTGCAGGGAGTCAGGGAAACTTATTCCCAAAGAACGTTTAAGAGCAGTTCCCCATGCAACACTTAGCATTGATGTAAAACAGAATCAAAGATAAGTTTAAAAGTATCGACTTTTAGAAAATGATTGGAACCCTGTTTCAATCATTTTTTTTATTTTTGGCCTGTTTTTAAAATAACTTTGCAATAAAATATAAAAAATGAAATTATCTCCTACCAAAAAGGCAATCTTACTTGTTATAATAGTATTGTTTATCGATCAAACCTTAAAGCTTTGGATTAAAACCCATATGGCTTTAGGAGATAGTTTTCATGTTTTTGGAAGCAAATTTTTAATACATTTTACAGAGAATCCGGGAATGGCATTTGGAATGCAATTCGGTGGTGAAACAGGGAAATTGATATTAAGTATTTTTCGAATTGTTGCTGTAATTGGTATATGCTGGTATTTGGCACACCTTATAAAAACTAAGGTAAAAACGGGTTTAATATTATGTTTTGCCCTCATTTTAGCCGGAGCATTGGGAAACATACTCGATAGCGCATTTTATGGCTTGATATTTGACAAGGGGATGACTTTTAATCCTACTCTAAACGACTGGGTTCCATATGCTGGTGTTGCTGAAGTTGGACAACCCGGATATGCCGGATTTTTGAAAGGATGTGTGGTGGATATGTTATATTTTCCTTTGGTTTCAGGTCATTATCCAAGCTGGATACCTATATGGGGCGGACAGGAGTTTATGTTTTTCCGGCCAGTATTTAATATTGCTGATTCGTCGATAACAGTAGGTGTGTTTTTAATTTTAATTTTCCAAAAACGATTCTTTAAAAGCGAAAAAACAATTTCGGAAATGGAAGCTGAAAATGAACTGTCGCTTGAAAACACTAGGGAGCAATAAAATTATAAATGAATTTAGTAGTTGGAGGCACCGGTTTAGTGGGTTCGCATCTTCTCTGGGAATTAATAACCCGGGGGGAAAAGATTAAAGTTTTAGTTCGCTCCGAAAAATCCAAAAAAAAGATACTTCAAACATTTCAGTATTATACCGAAAACGCCCTGCAATATTTCAATCAATTGGAATGGTGTGAGGGCGATATTATGAACTATGGTTCTATTGATGCTGCCATGGAAAATATTTCCTTTGTATATCACTGTGCAGCTATGGTTTCGTTTTCACCGGCTGACAATGATTTTCTTTTACGGAATAATGTTGATGGTACTGCCAATGTTGTAAATGCCTGTTTGAAAAGACCTGGTATAAAGCTTTGTTTTGTAAGTTCTATTGCTGCTCTGGGTCATTCAGAACTGTCGGAAGAGGTTACAGAGGTTCATATGTGGAAACCGAATATAAAAAGAACAGTTTACTCCATTAGTAAATTCAAATCGGAAATGGAGGTCTGGAGAGGCATAGAAGAAGGCCTGTCTGCAGTAATCGTTAATCCTTCGGTTATAATTGGGCCAGGAAACTGGAACAGCAGCAGCGCGGCTTTTTTCCCTTTGGTATATTACGGGTTGAAATTTTATACAACGGGTATTACAGGATTTGTTGATGTACGTGATGTTGTTAAGGTGATGGCCCAACTCACGCATTCTCCTGTAAAAAACGATCGTTTTATAGTTTCTGCCAGAAATTTGTCGTTCAGAGATCTTTTTTATTTAATAGCCAATGCTTTAAAAGTTAAGCCTCCCAAATACGAAGCTTCACCATTGTTATTAAAACTAGCATCAAAATTGGATGGAATAAAAAGCATATTTACATCATCGCAGCGGAAAATTTCGGATGATACTATTTCGGCTGCAGTTTCCAAAAACAGGTATGATAGTAAAAAAATCTGCGAAACTATAAATTATCAATTTATCCCCTTTGAAGAGACCATAAACCATTGTACCAAAATATACCTGAAAGAAGTTTGGGGTAAACAATGAGCATAAAAAAAGCCCCCGTTTCCAGGAGCTTTCTTAAAATTATAATTACAATATTTTATTTGGCAGCTGGAGCTGCAGTAGCTCCGGCACATTTTAAATTAGTCATCTGAGCTTTAGCAGGAGTTAAGAAAGTACCGTATTGGGCATTCTTAAAATTACTGCAGGCATTATCTATATCGCCTTTTCCAGCCTGAGCAACAGCTAATTCATAATAAAACTTAGCTTTGTTGGATGCTGCCCCGGTTTCTAAATCTAAACCTTTTTGAGCCTTTTCGGCTGCTTCATTAAAATTTTTCTGCTTATTGTAAATATTAGCCAACTGATAGTATATATCTTTGTCTTCGCCGTATGTGGTAGCTTTATTTAAAAGTTCAAGAGCTTCGTCATACTTTTTTGCCAGGTTTGCTTTTGAGCCAGCCGACTTATAATAATCTATGGCCATCTTTTTGGCTATTGGTAGCTGCGCAGTATCGTTGGTGGCTTTTTCAATAAATTTATCAATATTTTCAGTGAATAAATCTTTATTGTCTATTTTGAGATATACCTGTGCTTTGAACAATAATGCCTTATAATATTCGGGATTGACGATTAATGCACTGTCAAAAGCACTTGCAGCCTTTTCATACTGCTTGCTTTGAAAAGATGCAGAACCTTGCGACATATACAATTGGGTTAAAAGGTTTGTGCCCCTTTCTTTTGCCTTTTCATTCTGATATTTTTCTGCTACAGAAATTGTTGATTTGGAAGTTGATATTGCAAGAGGTATATTTTTTTCTGTATAAGATTTATAAGCCTGTTGATAATATAAGTCTGGTAAAACAGCTATTGCTTTATCTCTAAGATCAGCAGCAGAATCGCCTACTTGTTCACTAATTTGAATGCTCTTTTCAAAAGAAGTAATGGCTCCCTGAACATCAGTCTTCATCAGTCCAACTCCTTCATTATAAGCTTCAACAGCTTCATTTTTGGACTGTCCCTGTAATCCAACAGTAAAAATAAATGCTGCTGCAATTAATCCGGTTAGTTTTTTCATTCTAGTCATAAAATATTTCTTTAGATAATATTGAATATTGATAATCGCTAAAATAACAAATATATAAATATAAATGTTTTGATCAAGCTAGGAGAAAAATTAACTGCCATCAGAAACTAATGGCAGTGAGCTTATATTTAAGGAAAAGGAGTTAAATGATGTTCTGTTAAAATTAATTTTCAGCCAGATATTTGTTATTTCTTTTTGAATATTTTGTTGGAGAATTCTTTTTATTTGCTAACCATTGCTTTGTTTCGAACGATGCTTCATTTAATTTACAAAGTTGTTTTTTGGCCCAATCAGAAGCTGATTCCATAATTTCGCCCGAGTATTTTTGAGGTAAAAATAATTGGCTATCTTTTTCAACAAGAGTAGCATTTTCAATTTCGGCAAGTGCTGAGTCATGGAAAAAGGCTGAAATTTCTTCCAAATCAGTCCCAACACTTTCGTAATTAATTGATTTCTGTGAAAATCCAGCCTTTGATATTAGCAATAAAGCTAGTAAAGCTGAAATTTTAATGTTTTTATATATGAAATATTTCATAATATTTATGTTTTTATAACTAAATATCAATGTCGTTTAGTTTAGGAATTGAATAATTAATATACACTTCGACTCCGCTCAGTGTGACACTTATACCAGTTCGTCAGGCTGAGAGGAGTCGAAGCCGACTTCTTAACTAAACGACATTGAATCAAATATCACGAATAATGCCATATATTGTAAACTATTATATAACAATTAGTAAACATATTTTTGATATTCAAAACTGCAACGGGAGTGAACAGATCCTGTTCGTTTCCGAACAAAATTCACTTAAAGCGAAAAATTCTTTACATTTGACTGTTAAAAGATATTAGAATGTCGATTTTAGTTGAGAATGTCAGTAAAGTTTATGGAAAGCAATTTGCGCTTAAAGAGGTTTCTTTTAGCATAGATCCTGATGAAATAGTAGGGTTTATTGGTCCAAATGGTGCCGGCAAATCGACCATGATGAAAATAATTTGTGGGTATTTACCACCTTCTGAAGGTAAAGTTAAGGTTAAGGAAATAGATGTAAGTGAGAATCCTTTACTGGTGCGCAAATCAATTGGTTATCTTCCCGAGAATAATCCTTTGTACCTCGAAATGTACGTTAGGGAGTACCTTGAATTTGTTTCAGGTATTTTAAAAATTGAAAATAAGAGTTCCAGAATTTCAGAGATAATAACACAAACAGGACTGGAAGCCGAAAAGCACAAGAGAATTGGTACATTATCGAAAGGCTATAAACAAAGGGTGGGCTTAGCACAAGCACTGATACATAACCCATCAGTGGTAATTCTCGACGAGCCAACAACAGGCCTTGATCCCAACCAAATACTCGAAATAAGAAATTTAATTTCTGAAACAGGAAAAGGTAGAACAATTATGCTTTCGACCCATATTATGCAAGAGGTTGAAGCCATATGTTCCAGAATAATTGTAATTAATAAAGGTGAAATAGTTGCCAACGATCGAACGGGGAATTTAAAAATCCGGTCGGGCGGAAATTTCAATACAGTATCTGTAGAATTCAGTTCTGAAGTAGATATTGAAAAACTTAACAAAATAGCTGGAGTAACAAAAGCAGCAAGAGTAAATGTGAATACTTATTTGCTTCAAAGTGCATCAACTGCCGACATTCGTGGAAGTGTTTTTCAGTTTGCCGTTGATGAAGGATTAACAGTGCTTTCGTTACAAAAGATTGAGAAAAGCCTTGAAGAAGTATTCCACGCATTAACAGGAAACATATAGTTGTAAAGTTGTTTTTCAATAATAAATACAATCAGGCGAGAGTCTGAAATGATATAGCCGACTTAGGCACAGCCTAAGCCGAACTAGGGGAAAACGATGTTTACTAAATTCTAAATACTAAATACTGAGTACTAAATACTTTTTTCACTTTTTGCTCCAATCGAAACCGTCTTTTCTGTCTTTTACTTCAATACCGAGCTTTACCAGTTCATTACGGATTTGATCGGAAGCCGCAAAATCCTTTCGGGTTTTCGCATCCATCCGCATCTGAAGTACCATATTTATCAAACCGTCAATTAGCTGAGAATTACTTTCGGAGGTCGACTCATCTTTTAATCCTAAAACCTGATCAACAAAAGTGCTGTATATCTGCTTTAACAAATCAAGATCATCCGATCCAACCGTTTCATAACCATCCTTTACCGAATTGATAAATTTCACTCCGTCGAATAAGTGAGCAATCAATATCGGACTATTAAAATCATCGTTCATGGCGGTAAAACATTTCTGATGCAAATCAGTCACATATGTACCTGATTCACCGGAGGGTTTTATATGCGACAAAGCTTTAATGGCTGCAAATAATCGTTGTAATCCTTTTTCGGAAGCCTGCAGAGCTTCGTTTGAAAAATCGAGGGTACTGCGGTAATGTGCCTGTAGAATAAAAAAACGAACAGTCATGGGACTATAAGCTTTTTCCAGCGCTTTATGATTACCAGCAAAAAGCTCCTCGAGCGTTATATAATTGCCTAGCGATTTACCCATTTTTTGACCATTGATGGTGATCATATTGTTATGGATCCAATAGCGTACAGCTTCTTTGCCGCTTGATGCAACAGTTTGAGCTATTTCGCATTCATGATGGGGGAATAACAAATCCATACCACCGCCATGTATATCGAATTCATCACCCAGGTATTTAGCGCTCATGGCAGAACACTCGAGATGCCATCCGGGGAATCCTTCACTCCATTTCGATGGCCATTTCATCAAATGTTCCGGTGTAGCTTTTTTCCAGAGAGCGAAATCAAAACTGTTGTGTTTCTCGTTCTGACCATCCAATTCGCGGGTGTAACTTAATAAATCATCTAGAATTCTGCCCGAGAGTTTTCCATAATGATAATCCTGGTTATATTTCTTAACATCAAAATATACACTTCCATTGCTTTCATAGGCATAACCTGCAGCAATTATTTTTTCAATAAGCGTAATCTGTTCGATTATATGTCCTGATGCCTGTGGCTCTATGCTTGGAGGTAATATCTGAAGCATATTCATAAATTGATGGTAGCGGTTAATATAATACTGTACCACTTCCATGGGTTCAATTGCTTCTATCCTGGCTTTTTTTGTGATTTTATCTTCGCCTTCGTCAGCATCATTTTCTAAATGACCAACATCGGTAATATTTCTGACATATCTTACCTTATAACCAAGTGTTTGAAGATATCTGAATATCAGATCGAAAGTGATTGCAGAACGGGAATGTCCCATGTGCGGATCGCCATATACTGTAGGTCCGCAAACATACATGCCTACTGATGGTGAATGAAGAGGAACAAAAAGTTCCTTTTTTCGTGATAAAGAATTATATACAAATAGCTTATGCTCCATGAACCTGATTTATAAACCGCAAACCTACATGAAATTTAGAAAATGAGCAAGAAAACAAAAAAATGATAATTAAGATAACAGCGTTAAGAACCAGCTTACAAATTCATCTAAGGCCTGGTAATAGCTACTTTTAAAATTTTTTTCTTTTTTCGACAAACATTCAGGACAAACTTTTATAAAAGTCCCAATTTGAATTTCATTTCCTAACGCTTTTCTATATGCCAGCCTCGTCCTCCTTGAATGAAAATCGAGAGTATATACATTGATAGAAGAGATATTTATTTTTTCTTTTTTCAGATATTTTGAAAATGTACGTGCAGCTGCAAGAGTTTTATTTCTGTTTCTATACAGAGTATCAATAACAATCACTTTAGCTTTTAATTCTAAAGAACGAAGGTAATTCGCAGTTTCTGCTGCATTGGAATTAATTAAACTGTGTTGGTGCAGATAAAAATAAAATAGTTCATTACGGACTGGAAAAAAAAATTCAGAATCTACCTTTATTCCATAAACAGTAAGATTAATGTCTTCTGTTATTGTAAGCATATCGTTGTTGAAATATATATTGAGAAATTCGAGCTGCCCGGGAACTAATTTTACATTAAATGAGAATGTATCTGTTTCACCTTTAACAAAAGTATGGCCTAAAACAGAATCCTTTACCATTAAAAATAAATGAGGATACTTTCCATTGGCTTTAGTACCTTTTGCTATTATTTGTATGTTAGTGATTGTGTCAGTAAATAGTTTTTCATTATACTTTTTCAGAAATATAAAACCATCAGTAGCTAGCCATAGCTTGTTAACAGTTTTTTCATTGGTAATTTCGTTTCTGATTTTTGAAAGACTGTTCCAATGAGAAGGTTTCTTCGTTCCAACTACAAAGATGGTGTCATAATCGGAATAATTAAAGGGTGGTTTATCTAAAAAATTGGGGTTAAGCCATCCTTCTATTATGAGTTTATTTGAAACTACCGGTTTATTAACAATATAAAATCCTGATTTTTTAAGAAGATATGGCAGAAAAATAATAAATGAAAAAAAAACCAGTCCAAAAATAATCTTTCTCATGTTTGAATACTAAGGCTTAATGTAAAGGTAAATAGACTCCGTTCATAAATAATATTTAAATCAAAAAAAAACGCCTTAACCTTTCGATCAAGACGTTTTGTGGGCCCAGCAGGGCATGATCCTGCGACCCCCTGATTATGAGTCAGATGCTCTAACCAACTGAGCTATGGGCCCTGATTTTTTAGAATTGTTCGATTGTTTCTTCGTTCAATTCCGTTATTTTTGGGGATGCAATAATACAATTTTGCTTGTAATAATTCAAATCTTTCATCTGTTTTTTATGTTGAATTTAAAAGTTGCTCAGAAGGTCGGTATAGAAGTCGTTAATTTAGAGAATATTAAGAATATTATTTTCGATTTGGGAAATGTGATCATCGATATTCATTATAACCGCACATTGGATGCTTTCAGAAATTTAGGTTTTAATGAATTTGAAAAGGCATATTCACTATTTAAACAATCCGATTTATTTACATTACTTGAAACCGGAAAAATACCCGGAGAGGAGTTTTGTAACAGCTTACGGAGCAATGGAATTGAAATCTCCAGCAACGAAGATATCAAAAATGCCTGGAGTATGATGTTAGGCGAGCTTACCGCAGAGAATTACGAGCTTTTGAAATCAGTGAGAAAAAATTACAAAACATTCCTTTTGAGCAATACAAATGAAATTCATATCGATTATTTTACGAAAGGCATTATCAAAGCTTTTGGAAAAAATGTGTTGCCCGAAATGTTTGATAAAATCTATTATTCCCATACAGTTCGATTACGCAAGCCCAATGTTGAGATTTACGAATATGTAATCAAAGATGCGGGCCTTGTTCCGGAAGAAACCATTTTTATTGACGACCTGCTCGAAAACATTGAAGCAGCCCGGGAAACTGGCCTTTTAGGATATCATCTTCAAAATGAAAAAATTGAAGAGTTGTTTAAATATTAGTATCAAGTATCAAGTATCAAGTATCAAGTATCAAGTATCAAGTATCAAGTATCAAGTATCAAGTATCAAGTATTAAGTATTAAGTATCAAGTATCAAGTATCAAGTATCAAGAATCAAGTATTAAGTATTAAGTATCAAGTATCAAGTATCAAGTATCAAGTATCAAGTATTAAGTATCAAGTATCAAGTATCAAGTATCAAGACAACAGCCGTAAATACTAAGTAGATAGGCGAAGGATTTCCTTCGTCTAAATATTCGGGTAGCATTTGCTACCAGGGAAGAATTTCAATTAAAATGGTTCTTATATTATTGCAACATCCCTTACTACAATTCTATCCAATCCCCATTTTCTTTAATTAACTTTATAAGTTCTTCAACAGCTTCACTTTCAGGAATATTTTTCTTAATCACCTCCCGTTTTTTGTATAAAGTAATTTGTCCGGGTCCTGCGCCCACATAGCCATAATCAGCATCGGCCATTTCGCCGGGGCCATTTACTATACAACCCATTATTCCAATCTTAAGGCCTTTTAAATGCTGGGTACGTTCCCGAATACGGGCACTTGTGGTTTGTAAGTCGAAAAGTGTTCTTCCACACGATGGGCATGAAATATATTCTGTTTTGGAAATCCGTGACCGGGTAGCTTGAAGAATGCCAAAAGCTAAACTATTGATTTCATTGGTTGGAATAAACGAATTGTTTTCTATCCAGATGCCATCTCCCAATCCATCGATGAATAAAGCACCAAAATCGCAAGCAGCTTTCAATTGCAGATCTTCTGTGGTTTTCTCAGCATAGTTTTTATATAGTATCACCGGGTTATTCAAGTTGAATTCTTTCAATATTGCAAAACAAGCTCTCCATTCGGCAACAGCATTTTTTGATATACTGTCCAGGATAATGATTGCATTTTCAGGAATTATTAATTCTGTGACCTGTGAAAGTTGATTAAATTTTGTCTTCACAAAAACTATCGGAGATTCAGGTTGAAAATCCATCAGTTCTTCTAAGGATAATAATGGGTAAGCATGCTTTTTGTTTGTTAAAAAATGCCACTGATAAAAGGGAACAATAAATGTATGATTTTCTGATAGTGGAATAACTTTGGGGATAGTTCCTGTAAAAATAAAATCAGCAGCCTGGTCGCTGAATTCGAAATTTCCTGAATTCTTGAGGTTCCAACCGCAAACAATCAGGTTTTCAGCCTCAATTATTTCCCCGTAAACCGACCCAATTACAACGGGTACATGGGAACTTCCAATATTTGAAATGTCGTTCGATTTTCTTCGTGAATATTGAAAAGGACTTATATCGAAATTATCTGATATTGAAAATGAATTTTCATGTTCACGACCCACAAAATACGAAACGAGCTTTTGGGCGACTGGTATTTCTTTTTCCGGGTCTTCGGTGAGAGAAACCCTTATGGTATCTCCAATACCATCAGCCAGTAAGGCGCCAATTCCTACCGCCGATTTGATTCGTCCGTCTTCGCCTTCACCAGCTTCGGTAACGCCCAGATGAAGGGGAAACTTCATATTTTCTTTATCCATGGCCGTTACAAGCATACGGTAAGCCTGCACCATCACCTGAACATTGCTGGCTTTCATTGAGATTACTACATCATTGAAATTTTGTTCTTTACAGATCCTGAGGAATTCCATGGCCGATTCTGTCATTCCCTCCGGATTATCGCCAAACCTGCTCATGATACGATGGGAGAGCGACCCATGATTTACTCCAATTCTTAAGGCAGTTGAATTGGTTTTGCAAATATCCAGAAGCTGAATAAATTTTTCTTTCAACGCTGTGAGATGCTTTTGCCATTCAATTTCATTCTGTGCATGGGCTGCATCGAACTTACTTTCACTATAATTACCGGGATTGATCCTTACTTTTTCCACTACGGCAGCAGCCGCTTCAGCAACGGCAGGACTAAAATGTACATCGGTAACTAGTGGAAAAGTATAAGCTTTTTCATGAAGATGTTTTTTAATTTCAGCTACAAAACCAACATCGGCAAGGGTAGGAGTGGTGATACGCACCAGTTCCCCACCTGCTTCATATATTCTTATACATTGCTGAACTGTATCGTCAATTTTACGGGTAATGGTATTGGTCATGCTCTGGAGGCGAATGGGATTATTGCCACCGAGGGAAATGTTGCCAACCTTTACCTCCAGAGAGTTACGGCGATTATATAGATATGGTGAACTGCAGAAGTCCGAAAATTTCGACATATATACTTGGTATTTCAAACTTTATTAAATTTAATACGATTATCAATTTTTTATTGAGGGTTCTGTTGTAGTAATCTTGAACAATGGTGTACAGTAAGGATGTTCGAGTAGTTATCGTTTACGTTATGATATATGATCCGGTAATTTCCTGTAATAATTTCACGAATTTCTTTCTGGTCAAATTCTGGAACAATTCGACCGACGAGTTGGTTCTTTTCAATTAATTTAGCCGTTTCTATAAGTTTTTCAATGGTCAGTTTAGCAAATTTTTTGGAATCCCTTGAAATAAAATCTGCAATGTCTTCCAGATCGGTTCCAGATCGTGCTGTCCAAATTATTCTAACCATTTATTAAGCTTACTTTTAACCTCTTCTGTTGTGAAAACCTTCCCCTCACGTGCATTAATAAGGCCTTGCTCAATTTTATCCAACAAAATAATTTTATCGATTACCTCATCCACACTAACATCGTCGGGCATAGAATCAATAGCTTTCATTATTTTTTCTTTTGGGAACATACTGTTATTTTTTACAAATATAGCTCAATTAGGATAAGTATCAGAAGAGAGAAAATCAAATTAATACAAAAATAAAAAACCCTTCCTGAATTTGAATTCCAAATTTATCAGGAAGGGTTAAATAATAAAATTCTAATGCTTATTTTATGCCAAATTCAGCTTTGATTGCTTCAACATAATCCAGTTTTTCCCAGGCAAAAAACTCAACCTGTTTACTTAATTTTTCGCTGTTGATATAATAATCGACTTCCTTTTTGTAAGGATCACGGCCAAAATGACCATAAGCAGCAGTTTCCTGGAAAATAGGATTTTTCAAACCAAAACGCTTCACAATAGCGTATGGGCGAAGATCGAATACTTTGTTTATCTTTTCTGCAATTTCACCATCGCTCATTTTAAGCTTCGAAGTTCCATAAGTATTTACATAAAGACCAACTGGACGTGCCACTCCAATAGCATAAGCTACCTGAACCAGAACTTCATCGGCAATTCCTGCAGCAACCATATTTTTAGCTACATGACGAACAGCATAAGCTGCCGAACGGTCTACTTTCGAAGAATCTTTGCCTGAGAAAGCCCCGCCACCATGAGCACCTTTACCACCATAAGTATCTACAATAATTTTACGGCCTGTTAATCCTGTATCGCCATGAGGTCCGCCAATAACGAATTTACCGGTTGGATTAACATGTAATATATAGTCGCCTTTAAATAGCTTTGCTTCCTTTTCGGGTAATTTAGCTACTAACCGGGGAATATGAATGTCCTTAACATCTTTTTTAATTTTTTCGAGCATCAGGTTTTCAACATCAAAATCGTCGTGTTGTGTTGAGATAACAATGGTATGAATACGTGCCGGCTGATTGTTTTCGTCATATTCAATGGTAACCTGCGATTTTGCATCAGGACGCAGGTAAGTCATTACTTTGCCTTCGCGACGGATAGCCGAAAGTTCCTCTAATAATTTATGCGAAAGTGAAATAGCCAAAGGCATCAGATTTGCAGTTTCGCGACTGGCATAACCAAACATCATTCCCTGGTCGCCTGCACCTTGTTCTTCTTCTAATTCACGAACAACACCCTGGCGGATATCAGGCGATTGTTCATGGATGGAACTGATTACGCCACATGAATCAGCATCGAACATGTATTCAGCCTTGGTATAACCAATTTTGCGAATAACTTCCCTGGCAACCTTTTGAACATCAACATAAGCTTCTGTCCTCACTTCACCACTTAGTACAGTTAATCCGGTAGTAACCAATGTTTCGCAAGCCACCTTTGAATTTGGGTCGCGACGTAAAAACTCATCTAACAGTGCATCCGAAATTTGATCGGCTACTTTATCCGGATGTCCTTCAGAAACTGACTCGGATGTAAATAAATACCCCATATTATAAATTAATTTTAAGTTATATTTCTATAATTGTGTGGGACATAGACTGATTGAAGTAACAGAAAAGACTTGTTTTAGCATTTTTTTCCGTGGTTGCAATCAGACAAATTTTTCCACTTAATACGATGCAAATATATAGAATCAAACAATATAAAAAACACTTGGTTCAATATCGAAAGAATAAAAGAAGTTAATTCAGTATTATCCGAGAGTACTGAATGTTCCTTTAAAGTGCATTTCTTTTGGCGTTATATTTAAAACAGGAATTATTGATTTATTCAGCACCTGTTGAGCATGATTGCCCAGGATAAGGTTTGTTATGCTGGTACCTTGCTCCGTAATAATTGAGATCATATCAGCATTTATGGTTTGGGCATAGTCAACAGTAACATCTGCTAAATTGTTTCCAATAATGCAGTCGTTTACAACAGTTAATCCTCTTCCTCTTAAATAACCAGTTACCTGCTTCGAATAGGCACCTAGTCTTTTTAATGTTTTGCTGTTTTTTGTCGATGATACTTCTATTACGTGTACTTCTGCACCAAACAGCTCTGCAATTTCGGAAGTAATAGGTACTTTTTGACGGGTTTCTACCATAGTATCTATTGGCAAAACTATTTTCGTAATATTTTGTGGTACAATACCTTTACGTATGGTTATTACCGGACGGGTTGTGGCAGAAATAATTTTAAATGCATTACTCCCTATAAAGAATTCTTCAAATCCGGATGCACCATGAGTGCTGGATGTGATGATGCTATCTTTATACGATTCGGCCTGATTTACAACTTCTTCGTAAACTTTTGGGCCTTTCTTGATAATATACCTGAGTTTTGAGTTATTGCTTAATTTATCAGCATTGGCTAAAAGTATTTTTTCAAATTTATCTTTGGCATGATTGTACTCCTCCCTGATGCTCGATGGGAAATGCTCAGCAGTTTTCTTCTGAACATAAACCATTTGAATATTTGAATAGGTTTTTCTTGAAAAAAGTATAGCCAGGTCGAGTCCCTTGAGAGAATCATCGGAAAAGTCAATGGGAACAATAAAATTCTTTATCATAATGATTGATAAGTGGTTTTGAAATAGCTAAATTAACAATTATTTTTTAATGAATGCCCGGGTTATTTGTTTTAATTCTTTGTGAGGTGTATTTTTGCATCTAAATCTGTTATCTGAAAGATAATATCCTATTCCTTTTGCTGAAATAAGAAGATTTTTCTATTTTTAGCAAATCGCACTAATAATTAAATAAAAGAAATAAAATGGACAATAAATTCGCCCTTAACACTAAACAACTACTTGAAATTGCCGATGATTTAAGAAAAAAAATTGAAACCGGACTTCAGAAGGATGGCACTGAAATAAAATGTTTGCCTACTTATATTCATCCTAAAAAGGACGGTATTAGTGGTGAAGCAACAGTATTCGATTTAGGTGGAACTAACTTTCGCGCTGCAACTGTCTCGGTAGGTAAGGAAACTAAAATCACTGGTATGGTCGAAAAGGATATTACCGAAATGAAGACCAAAGATTTTACTAAAGAAGATTTGTATAAATCTCAGGCTGAAATCATCAACAAATTGAAGCATCCTGCCAACTCACCTATTGGATATTGTTTTTCCTATCCTGCAAAATCTCTTACCAATGGGGATGCTGAATTAATACTCTGGACAAAAGGGGTGAATATTGCTGACATGGCTGGTAAACCAATTGGCAAACCTTTGGTTGATTTCTTAAATCAGGGCAGCTCTAGTAAGTTTAGTAAAATAGCAGTAGTGAACGATACAATAACAAGTTTGTTTGCAGGTTTAAAAAATCCGGGGTTCGATGCATATATCGGTCTTATTGTTGGTACCGGAACAAATATGGCAACATTTTTTCCATCAGAATATATTCCTAAATTAAAAGGAATGGAAGGTTGGTCGGGCGAAACACCGGTTAATTTTGAGTCAGGTAATTTTAACCCGCCTCATCTCACATCTTATGATGAAGAAGTGGATGCCAAGTCAGATAACAAAAGTTTCCAACGTTTTGAAAAAGCTATTTCCGGTATGTATATCGGACGGGTTTTCCGGGCTGCTTTCCCTAACGAGGCCATCGACGAAAATATGGATGGTGCCGGCTTAAGCAAAATGATGAATAACCCTGAGGCCCATAAACCTGAACATGTTGAGGTTGCCCTTCAGATATATGAACGTTCAGCCAAGTTGGTTGCCGCTTCTATTGCAGGGGTTGTAATGAATTTGAATTCAGCTTATCCATCCTTAAAAAAAGTGCAGGTATTAGCTGAAGGAAGTTTGTTCTGGAGCAATGTGAAAAAAGAAAACGCTACTTATGTTGGTATCGTGAATGCCACTCTTAAAGAAATATTGAAAGAAAAAGGCATGGATGATAAAGAAGTGGTTATATCGCAAATAGAAAATGCTAATTTGATAGGGGCTGCAATGTCAGTTCTATCATAATTTTATACTCAATCAATAATGGAACAGAGATAGCTGAATAGTTGTCTCTGTTTTCATTTTATGTACAAGAAGGGAAATTCCGGTAACATTTTGGAAAGCACATCGTAAACAGACAGCTGAAAATTCAGTACCAAAAAGCAGGTATATCATATTTGATTCAGTTGCTGAAATTCAGAATGTTAATTTAAATTATGATTGATAACCCAAGTTACGAGCAATTATCCCAACGTATAAAAGAATTGGAAAACGAGCTACTAACCAGTAAAGCGCAGTTAAATTCTTTTATTAATAATATCCCATTTGTTTCTTGGATAAAGAACTCAGAAGGTGAATACCAGATTGTTAGCGAAGCCTTTCTAAGCAGCATTAATAAAACCGCTCCGGAAGTAATTGGTAAAAAAGATCAGGATTTATTTTCCCAAGAAAATTCAGACGATGAATTCGAGGAAGATCAGAAAATAATTGAGACAGGGAAAAAAATCCTTTTTACAAATAAAATAGGAGATAAGTGGATTGAGATTTATAAAACCCCAATCAAAGACGAAAATAACAATGTAATTGGTATAGCTGCAGTTCAAAGGGACATATCCGATATAAGAAGGGCAATAGATAACCTCAATACCGAAAGGGACCTGTTGCAGGCGTTGATGGATAATTTCCCTTATACCATTTACTTTAAAGATAAAGAATCGCGTTTTACCCGTATAAACAAGGCACAGGCTACATTACTGGGAATTGACAATCCTGATCATGCAATTGGTAAAACTGACTTTGACTATTTTACAAAACAACATGCGCAGGACGCTTTTAAAGATGAACAGAAAATTCTTACATCGGGCGAGCAGTTAATCGGGAAAACCGAAAAAATAAGGACTTCAAAAGGCAACTTTATCTGGGTATCGGCAACAAAAATACCGATCAGAAACCAGGAAGGCGAAATCACAGGTTTGGTAGGTATTTCGATTGATGTTACCGAAAAATATCTGGCTGAAAAAAAATTACGCGAAGCTCGTAAAAAAGCAGTCGAATCGGATAAGCTAAAATCAGCTTTTCTGGCCAATATGTCACACGAAATTCGTACCCCTATGAACGGCATTATTGGGTTTTCGAATTTGCTAAAAATGTCAGACTCCAATAGTGAGCAACAGTTGGAATACCTTGGCTACATTGAAAAATGCGGTAATTCACTCTTAAATCTTGTGGATGATATTATAGATATCTCGAAAATTGAAGCCGGACAATTGGTTATCCGTGAATCGGAGACCTGCGTGAATGAAATTTTACGGGAGTTGTTTGTTACTTTTGATAAGAACCGAATTTCAGAGAATAAGAAAGATATAGAACTTCGATTGGCAATGCCCGAAAAGCAAACTCCTTTATATATTAATACCGATCCTTACCGGTTTAAACAAGTTTTTGCCAATTTAATTGGTAATGCCCTTAAATTTACTGAAAAGGGATTTATAGAATTTGGATTTAAAACCACCGACAGAACCGTGGAATTTTATGTAAAGGACACAGGAATTGGTGTTTCCGAAGATAAATTTAAAATTATATTCGACAGGTTTGGGCAGGTTTTGGGGAATGAAAGGTTAAACCGTAAAGGCACTGGTCTGGGTTTGGCAATTTCAATTAATATTGTTAAAATGCTTGGCGGAAAAATGTGGTTGGATAGCACAGTTGGAAAAGGCTCTACTTTTTATTTTACCATACCACTCAAAAAGGAAATGATACTTGATGAGAAAAGAAAATTATCTTTTCCTTTAGTTAAAAAATTCGAATGGGTAGGAAAAAAACTCCTGGTAGTTGATGATGAAGAACTCAACTGGTTTTTTATGAGGGATTTGATTTTACCTACAAAGGCTCAACTTATCTGGGCTAAAAACGGAAAAGAAGCTGTAGAAATATACCAAGACGATACAAATATCGATCTCATTCTTATGGATTTCAGAATGCCGGTTATGAATGGATTTGAAGCCACTAAGGCAATCAGGAGTTTCGATCCTAAAATTCCTATCATTGCTTTAACTGCATATGCCCAGGATGAGGAAAAAGAATTAATTCTGCATGCAGGCTGTAATGCTTTTTTAAGTAAGCCGGTTCATAACGAACAGTTATTTAAAATGGTAAACCACTTTCTTGTAAACTAATCACATATCTATAGATTCCTTAAGCTGAGCTTATAAAATTTCAATGGAACATCTTCAAAATGATGTTCTCTTTCAGGTTATTTTCATATAATCGTTGAAAACCTTGATGTTCTGCTTTGCCTGATCTACCTGCAATATACTATTCTACTTAACATTTGTGTATCTGCATTTGATCTTTTCTATTCAAAAAAAAGTATTTTTGCAGCTTCAAAAAAGATAAAAAAAACAAAATGATGGATCTTAAAAACCGCATGTTGCTGATGATTCTTGATGGATGGGGAATTGGCGACACAACCAAATCGGATGTAATATATAATGCCAACACGCCAAATATGGACAGGCTGATGAAACAGTATCCAAACTCACAGCTTCAAACCAGTGGCCGTAGTGTGGGTTTACCCGATGGTGTAATGGGAAACTCAGAAGTTGGTCATCTTAACATTGGAGCTGGTCGGGTATTATATCAGGACCTCGTAAAAATAAACCTGGCTTGTGAAGATGGTTCAATTGCAAAAAACGAAGCTATTGTGAAGGCATTCACTTATGCCAAGCAAAATAATAAAGCAGTTCATTTTATTGGTTTAATTTCCGACGGTGGTGTTCATTCAATGGACACCCATTTGTATAAATTGTGCGATGTTACCAAAGAATACGGACTTGACAAAGTCTACATCCATGCCATTACCGATGGTCGCGATACAGACCCTAAAAGTGGTTTGGGGTTTATGACTAATTTGGTAAATCACTTAAAGACTTCGAATGGAAAAATTGCATCTCTGATAGGCCGTTATTATGGCATGGACCGCGACAAACGCTGGGAAAGGGTAAAAGATGCTTATGATTTATATATCAATGCTAAAGGAGTACAATCTACCGACGTGCTCGAAGCAATCAGAAAATCGTATGCAACCGAAGTTACTGATGAATTTATCAGGCCTGTGGTAATTACCGAAAATGGAAAACCAATGGCTACCATCCAGGAAAATGATGTGGTGATATGTTTTAACTATCGGACTGACCGCCTGCGTGAAACCACAGTAGTACTTACGCAAAAGGATATGCCTGAATTGGGCATGAAAACGCTTCCTTTGCAGTATTATACCATGACCCGCTACGACGATTCTTTTAAGGGTGTAAATATCATTTTCGATAAGGATAATGTAAGTAAAACCCTGGGAGAAGTAGTATCAAAACTGGGATTCAAACAAATCCGGATTGCAGAAACTGAAAAATATGCGCATGTAACTTTCTTCTTTTCGGGTGGCCGCGAAACTGAATTCGAAGGTGAAAAAAGGATCCTGGTAAATTCTCCTAAAGTTGCTACATACGATTTGCAACCTGAAATGAGCGCCTTAGAATTGAAAGAACTGCTCCTTCCCGAGCTTAAAAAACAGGAAGCAAGCCTAATTTGTCTCAATTTTGCCAATGGCGATATGGTAGGACATACCGGTATTTACGAAGCCATTACCAAAGCTGTTGAAACTGTTGATAAATGTGTGGGCGAAGTTGTTGAAACTGCACGGGTAAACGGATATAGTGTAATGATAATTGCCGATCATGGAAATGCCGACTTTGCAGTGAATGAAGATGGTTCCATGAATACAGCCCATTCATTAAATCCCGTTCCATGTGTTCTTTTAAACGACGAATATAAATCGATTAATAATGGAAAGCTGGCCGATGTTGCCCCTACCATTTTAACGGTAATGGGCCTTCCTGTACCTGCTGAAATGACTGGAAAAGTATTGGTATAATAATATAGCATTTACAAACCCGCCAGGTATTAGCTATTCTCATGTTTGGCGGGTTTTTATTTTATTGATTGTGAAATTAGTCAAGAAAATTGAACACGAAAACACAAAGGCACGAAAGAAAATTTAATGGTTTTTTGGTTTAATAAGTAACAGTCGTTGAGCTTTAGGTTGTGTGGAGGAGGGTATAAATTGAGTTATGCCAATGGTAATTTAAGCCTTTACCTAACTGCAAAATCATGTAAAAAGAATTGAAGTACAAACGCCGGTTCATTATTTACGAACTCCCGGTCGTTGAGTGGAGTCGAAACATCGAAATGCCGAAACGCCCGGATTAAAGTTACGAAAAGCCAAGTCTTTTCCTTTTAGGGATGAGATTTAGAGTGGGGTTAAAATGGCCAAAGACCTTGCCCTTTTGACAAAACAAGAGGTTACATCGAGTCAGGCTAATAGCCGAGCCCTTCGACAGGCTCAGGGACCGTCACTGCGTTAAGTTGTGTGGTAATTTCCTAAAATCTAACAACCTAATACCTAACCCTCTTTTTACATCTTCGTTACACCGCCCGACACGATAAACTTCATCAGTATACCTGCTGGTACATCCAGTGGAAATACTTGTGATGCAGGAACAATAAACAGCTCGCCCGAAAAATTATAGGAATGAGGAAAATAAACAGCTACCTTATCTGTAATTCCTAAATCGGATAGATCCGATTCCGTAATAAATCCAAGTTTTTCAAGATCTGAAATCAAATTTACTTTCACCCTAACCGGTTGGTTGAATTTCTTTTCTTTTCCCACAAAGGCTTCCATAAAGTCTTTGATGGAAGAATAAACCATCTGAAGTAATGGGACTTTTTTCAGAAAACGTTCTAGCAATACTTTAAATGGTTTGGCAATTACCGATTGTCCAGCAAACCCCAGAAGCGTAATAAGCAGAACCATTATTACAAGGCCCAGGCCAGGTATACTGAAATGGATTATTTTTTCAATGATCGGTTTTAAAATACCATCGCTGAATTTAAAAACCTGGTAAATAATAAAGCCTGTTAACCCGATTGGAGCTGCAAATAGCAATCCTTGCAGGAAATAGTTTAAAAATACACGTGACAATTCATCAAAACTTATGCGTAACCGACTTCTTTCTTTCATTTGTAAATTATTTTATATCATATGCAGAATAACATGTAATTGTATTTGCTCTCTCCAAAGTGCATATTTAATTTTGCAAAATTATTATAATTCCGGTTCCGGCAATTGGAAAAACAGATCATATTTTTAAAACACGGTTTCTTTCAATGGCAGGGAGTTTCTTAAACACAAGATCATACGAATGGTCAATCCATTCAAAAATTAAAGAAGAAGTAATAGTTCCATCAATGTAAATGGTATTCCAATGATGTTTATTCATGTGATATCCGGGTTGGACTGCCGGGAACTGTTCCCTGATCTCAATTGCCTTTTCCGGATCACATTTCAGGTTGATGCTTAGCTCGCCATCAAGGCTTAATAAGGCAAAAATTTTATTTCCTACCTTGAAAACAAGCGTAAACTCATCAAAAGGAAATTCTTCAGTAGCACCTTTTTTCGAGAGACAATAATTTCGTAATACTTCTATGTTCATGTCTATTTTGTTGTCAATAAAATTTACTACCCTACCTGACTCTTGGATAAAATGCATTTTCAATATGTTCAAGTTTATGCCCTGCGCGGTAAAACACAATGCTTATGATGTCGAACCGAACTTCCAGATCGAGGTTCTTCTTATTTAAGTATGCATTAGTTGCTGAAATAATAAGCAGTTGCTTACTCCTGTTTACAGCCAATTGCGGCTCTACCACATAATTTCCTGCTCTGCTTTTAACTTCGGCAATCACCAGCATGGATCCTTTCCGAGCCACAATGTCAAGCTCAAGATGCTGAAAACGCCAATTCCGTTCTAAAATTTCATAGCCTTGAGCAACAAGATATTGGGCAGCCAATGTTTCAGCTTCATCTCCGGTTTCTTTTGTGGTAAGCATAAAATTTATTGTTTGAATTGAAACTTTTATTTCAAAAATACGATTAAAGTGTTGAACAGAAAAATATTTACTGTATTACCTATTCATATGCGAACGTTATTAACAGTTGTGTTTTTTGTTATCAGCAGCAATTGTCTTTTTGCCTTCGAAGGCAATGTACAGCTTACTAAACAATCCTATTACGATACCACCTATTTTATTTTCTATATTAAAGAAGCAAAGGTTCGTGTAGATGAATTTAATGTATCAGGTCAATTAATAAAAACGCTTCTGATTGATTTAACTACCGAAAATATTGTCGCTTTAAGTCCTTCCCTGAAATTGTTTACAGATATCAAAAGGAAAGAAAATCCGGTATTCAACAAACAAAAGGTAGAAATTATCAAAACCGATAATTTTAAAATTATTGACGGGAAAAAATGTTTTCAATGGCGTGTGCGCAACCGGGATCTGGATTGTGAAATTACTTATTGGGTCACTCCTTCTGAATTTTCGGTTATTCAGAAGCTATATTATATTTTAAATGCTACCGAAAATTATTCTTTAATCTCTTCCTTTTTTATGAACATTCCTGATAAAGAAGGATATATTCCATTGGTAGCGGTTGAAAGAAACCTTGTTCGCGAGGAAAGACAAACTATGCAAATTACTTCTATTAACGAACGCAAAGTTTCGTCAAGACTTTTCGAAATCCCCCATGATTATAAGAACCTGCGAATATGATTAAAGGTATCTTAAAAATGATGTTTCTTTTTCTATCCTAAGTTCAGCCTTCTTGCCAAAAATTAACGGCAGGTTTATTTCTGTATGTCCTGCAGGGAAATTGAACATCACAGGATAATGAAAGTCCTTGGTGTAGCTGGCAATTATTTCCATTGCATTTTTACCGAATGGGATGGTATTATCTTTCATATCGCTCATTCCACCGATTATCAATCCGCTTAGCTGAGCTAATTTTCCCGAAACCTTAAGATTCATCATCATCCTGTCAATATGATAAAGGTATTCGTCCAGGTCCTCTAAAAATAATATTGCACCACGCATATCAATATCGTAGGGTGTTCCGGCCAAACTGTATAATACAGACAAATTTCCTCCTACAATTTTTCCTTCGGCGACACCCTGATTATTAAATTTATGTGTTTCCACTTTATACTCAGGAAGCTCTCCAAATAACAGCATTCGCAATTTTTTCCAGGAAATAGTTTCACCACTTCCAAGGGTATAGTTTACCGGCATGATTGCATGCACAGTTGGACAATCGTGCACCACCGAAAAATAAGAATGTAGCACAGTTATGTCACTGTATCCAATCAGCCATTTAGGATTTGCCTCAAAACCCGAAAGCTGAAGACCGTCCAAAATTCTGATGGTACCATACCCGCCCCGGGCGCACATAATTGCATTAACAGAACTATCATCCAGCATTTGTTGAAGATCGTGCCTTCGCTGCTCGTCAGTACCCGCAAATTGATTTTCACCGGCATATATATTTTTACCCTGGACCACCTTTAAACCCCACGATTCAAAGAGCTTCACGCAGGGATAAAGCATATCGGGTGATATTTTCCTTGAAGGGGCAATAATGCCTATGGTATCACCAGGTTTTAAAAATGGAGGTTGCAGCATATTATTTAGTTATAACAGTAAGGATTCTGAATTCCCTGTCAGGTAAAAGTAATAGATAGCTCCGAATCCTCAAATAAATTTTCGGTTTCATCATAAAATCAATTCGACTATATTTGTAATCTTAATCGAAAATCAATGTTTAAACGATATTTAGTTACTTCGGCTTTGCCATACGCAAACGGCCCTGTTCATATAGGCCATCTGGCTGGTGTTTATGTGCCTGCTGATATTTATGTGCGATACCTGCGTTTAAAAAAACGAGATGTATTATTTATTGGAGGTTCGGATGAACATGGAGTTCCCATTACCATTAAAGCCAGGCAGGAGAATGTATCTCCGCAGGTTGTTGTTGATAAATACCATGGCATCATAAAAAAGTCGTTTGAAGATTTTGGTATTTCTTTCGATATCTATTCCCGTACAACTTCAAAGGTGCATTACGAAACAGCTTCCGGCTTCTTCCGGAAACTGTACGATAATAATCAGTTTATTGAAAAAACTACCGAACAGTTTTACGATGCGGAGGTAAAACAATTTCTGGCCGATCGTTATATTACAGGTACTTGTCCTATTTGCAGCAACGAAAATGCCTATGGCGACCAGTGCGAAAAATGCGGATCGTCACTGAATGCGACCGACCTGGTTAATCCTAAATCTACTTTAAGTGGCAGTGTCCCGGTGCTGCGGGAAACCAGACATTGGTTCCTGCCTTTGGATCAATACGAAGCTTTTTTAAGAAAATGGATCCTAGAAGATAATACTGGTTGGAAAGCCAATGTTTACGGTCAATGTAAATCGTGGCTCGATCAGGGGTTGCAACCACGTGCTGTGAGCCGAGACCTCGACTGGGGAATTCCTGTACCTGTTGATGGCGCCACCGGAAAAGTTTTGTATGTTTGGTTTGATGCGCCAATAGGGTATATTTCGGCTACAAAGGAACTTACTCCCGATTGGGAATTATACTGGAAGGACAAAGAATCGAAACTTGTGCATTTCATCGGGAAAGACAATATCGTGTTTCATTGCATCATATTCCCGGCAATGTTAAAAGCTGAGGGCACTTATATTTTGCCCGATAACGTACCTGCAAACGAGTTCCTCAACTTGGAAGGCGATAAAATATCTACCTCAAGAAATTGGGCAGTATGGCTTCACGAATACCTTGTTGAATTTAAAGGAAAAGAAGATGTACTCCGTTATGTGCTCTGTGCCAATATGCCCGAAACCAAAGATAACGATTTCACCTGGAAAGACTTCCAAACACGTAATAACAGTGAGTTGGTAGCTATTTTCGGAAATTTCGTAAACCGGGCCCTGGTACTTACTCAAAAATATTTCGATGGTAAAGTTCCTTCCGCTTTGGCTGCAACGGTGCATGATTTGGACATACTGAAAGAAATTGATAATATTAAAAACAACCTCGAAGCATCACTTGAGAATTTCAGGTTTCGCGAAGCTTTGAAAGAAGCCATGAACCTGGCACGTCTAGGAAATAAATATCTTGCCGACACCGAACCATGGAAGATTTTTAAGGATCAGCCTGAAAAAGTAGCAGCAATATTGAATATTTCACTGCAAATATCGGCTAACCTCGCTATCCTTATGGAGCCATTTCTTCCATTCACTTCTCAAAAGCTAAAAACCATGTTGAATATGTCGGAAACCAATTGGGAACAAGCAGGTAGCACTCCGATTTTAATCGAAGGACACAAGTTGAATGATCCCCAATTGCTATTTGAAAAGATAGAAGACGAAATCATCGAAGCTCAGTTGAATAAGCTTCAGGAACAAAAAAAGCTGAACGAAGCTAAAAATTCAAAGGCCGAACCTCAAAAGCCAAATGTGACATATGATGAGTTCTCGAAAATGGACATGCGTATTGGCACTATTCTGGAGGCTGTGAAGGTTCCAAAAACCACAAAGCTGATGCAGTTAAAGGTGGATACCGGCATTGATACAAGAACTATTGTATCGGGTATTGCTGAATATTTTACTCCAGATGAATTGATAGGAAAACAGGTGACTGTTTTAGTTAACCTTGAACCAAGGGCGATTAAGGGTATACAATCGCAGGGGATGTTATTGCTGGCAGAAGATAAGCTGGGCAAACTTATTCTGGCCGGCCCATTGCGGGGAACTGATAACGGAGCGGTGGTGAGATAAATAGGGATTCGGGTTCTGAGTTACGGGTTAGAATTGGTTACAAGCATAAGACATCGAATTCAATGAAAATTATTTCTGTAGTTGCCGCAAGGCCTAATTTCATGAAAATAGCTCCTTTCATCAGGGCAGTTGAACAATATAACCAGGAAAACAATAATAGCATTGAGCATATACTTGTGCACACCGGCCAGCATTATGATATCCGGATGTCGGAAGCTTTTTTTACAGAGCTTAATATTCCCAGGCCAGATATAAACCTTGAAATTGGTTCAGGCTCTCATGCTGAACAATCAGGCCATGCCATGATTGCTTTTGAAAAAGTATTGGTGGAGCATAAGCCTGACTGTGTGGTTTTGGTAGGCGATGTAAATGCAACCCTCGCTTGCTCTATCAGTGCCAAAAAGCTGAATATAAAAGTTTGTCATATCGAAGCAGGATTAAGATCGGGTGACATGAGTATGCCCGAAGAGATAAACCGGCTGGTAACCGATCGGATATCTGATTTATTGTTAACGCCCGACAGATTATCGTCAGTCAATCTATTGAAAGAAGGAATTGCCGAAGATAAAATAAAATTTGTAGGTAATATCATGATTGATACACTGGAAGCAAATAAGGAAAAAGCTTCAAAGTTTAAAATTGAAGAAATTATCGCAGCGAATTTGTTTCATGAATTTATTTTGAATCAAACTATCCCTGATAACAATAATTATGCACTCTTGACGCTGCATCGTCCTTCGAACGTGGATAACGTAAAGGTGTTTTCAAAATTAATAGACTTTTTAACGGATGAAGTCACCCGCGATTTAACACTTATTTGGCCGCTACATCCCCGAGCTGAAAACCGTATTAAAAAATTCGGTATTTGGGACAAAGTAGTGAATAATCGTGCATTGATTCTTCTTGAACCCCTGGCTTACCAGGAAATGTTACGGTTAAACATGGGCGCCCGTGTTGTTCTAACCGATTCAGGCGGATTACAGGAAGAATGCTGTGTTTTGGGAACTCCGTGCCTCACATTGCGCTGGAACACTGAAAGACCCGTGACTTTGCGTGAACATGGTGGTGCAAGTGTGCTGGTTGGCAACAATATTGAAAAGATAAGGGAAGAATATAGAAAAACACTTCAATTAAGCAGAACGCCCACAAGACCAGAATTATGGGACGGCCATACAGCCCAAAGATGCCTTACAGAAATAGTGAAAATGATTAATAAACCTGGATAATTCATAAACCAGATAATAACCTCACCCCTGTCTGCAACAGGTAGGCCCAGCCGTTACTTCCCTTCGGTCGTGAGATCGCTTCGCTAAGTTCTCCCGAAAGAGAGGGGAGCGAGATTGTAGGTTTTTAAAGTCTATCTACTTTTCTGGAGAGCTCCCGATAGCTTTCGGGATTAAGGTGAGGGGGTCAAAATTCATGAATAATTCAGGTTAAACATAGTGGCGATTTGTAGTATACAGCTCAAAATGTAAGGGGGACTTGATACTTCTTACGGCAATTGTTACAATTGATGAATCAATGTCGTTTAGTTTAGTAATTGAATAATTAATATACACTTCGACTCCGCTCACTTCGACTACAAGTTCGTCAGGCTGAGCGGAGTCGAAGCCTACGTCTTTATTTTGTGGAACGTAACGGAGGAAAAATCAAAGTTGAAAGTGAACCAGGTATGGGCAGCAATTTATATTTACCCTGCTGTTGGAATCTTCTTAAAATAGTCGCTACTTCTTCGCTAAAAAATTTCCTATCTTTGGTTGAATACTTAGATGATGCACATATTCAGGAAATTCAACCCATTGTATTTTTTTTCAGGGCTATTTTGCCTGTTATTGTCTTTGGGATTGCATGCGCAGAGAATTTCCATTCATCACAAACAATTACAATTTTTATTTGAAGATTCTTTACTGCAACTCCCAAATTATCACTCGGGTTTATTGCCTTTTGAAATTCAGGTTGACGCATTAAATAAAAAGTTTCAATCTCAGGCTGTTCAAAAAAAATCAATTTTTATTGCCCCTGTTTTGGATGCAATTGCCCGATTCCAGCAGAAGGATTTTACCTACAGGCTTGGGCAGGGAGGATATATGGCTGCAAACCTGGGTAAAAAAGCAGGTTTTGAATTATCAGCAGTGCTTTATGAGGAGAAATTTCCGGGAAATAGTTTTTCTATTGACAGTCTCAAGCTAATTCCCCGTTACAATCGTTATCTCTGGGGGAAAAATGAAAATGCAGCTTACCTTGGCATTCGAGGAAATATTTATTGGAAAGCATATCGGGGATTAACATTTACAGCCGGTTACGATAAAAATTTTATCGGCGATGGTCAGCATTCATTATTTCTTTCGGAAAATGCCGCCGCATACCCGTTTTTTCAGACTCAAATTAAACTCTGGAATATTCAGTACCAGCATCAGGTTATGTTTATGCGCGATCTGGTATATGGATCGGGAAGTACAAGATTTATCAAATACAGTTCGCAACATGTGTTGAGCTATAATGTTAATCCAAGTATCAATATTTACATTTTTGAAACAGTTATTTGGCGGAAACAAGATTCAACGCGTTACCGTGGTTTCGATCTCACTTATCTTAACCCATTCCTGTTTTTTAGGCCTGTGGAATATAATCAGGGTTCGCCCGATAATGTAATTATGGGAATTGGCGGTAAAGTAAGGGTTTTTGGAAAAACTTATGTGTATGGTCAGTTTCTGTTGGACGAGTTTCACCTGAAAGAAGTGAAAGCCAACCGCAACTGGTGGGGAAGTAAATATGGGTATCAGATTGGATTTAAAAGTTATGGGTTGTTCCATTCCAAACCGTCATTACTGTTGGTTGAATACAATCATATGCGGCCATTTACTTATTCTCACAGTAGTTCGTTGCAAAACTACGGATACCTGAAAGAACCACTTGCCCATCCACTTGGATCGAATTTCAGGGAATTGACAGGAGTATTAAGGGTAGCGTTGACAAAAAACTTGTTTATTTATGGAAAAGCTGCATTTATGCGTTATGGAACGGATCCTGAAGGCTTAAATTATGGTTCGGATATTTACAAACGACAATGGACTTTTTCAAAATATTATGGAAATTACATTACCCAGGGAATACTGAACACAGTTATTTCAGGCGAATTAACAGTCTCGAAAATGCTTATTCCAGCCTGGAGGTTAACAGCTTTTTCTGCTGTTAACCTTACTATGCAAAAAACCGGTGAGGAGAACAAGTTTTTGCCCATGGTCCAGTTTGGACTGAATACTTTATTGTATGAGTAGAAGAGAAGTCGATAGTCTGGGATATCCTTGTCATTCTGAGCGATCTCTTTGTCATCCTGAGCGGAGTCGAAGGATAGACCCGAAGAGTTATCACTTTACTGGTTATCCTGAGCGGAGTCAAAGGATACTTTTTACTTTTTACTTTTTACTTTTTACTTTATTATTCTCCCTTCCCCTTAACGCCCAGTTTCTCACACCTCTATCCAGTGAAATGAACCGGCAAATGGAATACAGAATAATTCAGTCGAAGTCAAGCTATTTCACTGTTATTAAACCCTATTTACAAAACGACTCTTTGGTTCCGGTGCAATATGAAAGTCCTGTAAAAGAAAACAATACCTGGATCAATAGTAAGTTGTTTCACCAGAGTCTGGTTGAGGTAGATAGCGGCGATTTTTACCTTTTTCTCGATCCTGCCTTCGATTTCTCTCTGGGGCAGGATAATTCAGGTAGAAGAACTTTTACCAACACCCGTGGCTTTAATGCCGGAGGAAGGATTGGCAGTAAGTTTGCTTTTGGTACCAACTTTTACGAAAATCAGGCAATTTTCCCTGACTGGGTACATAATGGTATCCGTAATAAAGTGATACCAGGACAAGGAATGGGCCGATTGAAACAGCAGACATGGGATTATGCTCATTCTTCGGGATATGTATCCTTTTCACCTGTTACAAAATTAAACATTCAACTTGGGCAGGGAAAGAATTTTATTGGCGATGGATACCGGTCGCTACTATTATCGGATGCCGCTTATAATTACCCTTATTCGCGATTCAGCTTTATATCGAATAGATTTATGTATTCATGGATGTTGGGAATTGTACAGGATTTGAGTATTTCGAAAGGAGTGGATCAATACACCTATGGCAAAAGAATGATTTCATCGCATGTGTTTTCCACCAATATCGGCAGTGCTTTGCAGGTTTCGATCATTAAAAATACGGTATATGATAATCCGGATACAACCGGCAAATTCTCGCCCCGGTTCGAAGAATTTAATCCTGTAATGTTACCGGTAAGTTCTGGCAGGAGTCATTCTGTTTGGGGAATGAACGTGAAAATGATGGTCTCAAAGCATTGGTGGTTATATGGACAAGCAGCTTTCGATAACCTTACCGGGAAGGATAATATGCATACCGGCTTTCAGCTTGGATCCAAATATTACGATGCTTTTGGATTGAAAGGATTGTACCTTCAGACAGAATACAATGGAATAGAGACGGAAACTTATACTTCGGGCAACAAATCGTTTCAGTGGATGCATTTTGGGGAGCCGCTGGCTCATCCCTCAGGCAATAATTTTTCTGAAGGAATATTCTATGCTGTGTATACCTGGAAGAGATGGCAATTCAGCAGTTTTACCAGGTTAAGTCAAGTGTACAAAAAAAATGTAATTTCCCCGGGAAATAAATTTGCGTTTCCCACTATGAGCAACGGCAGGACAATTCACAACAACACCCAGTTGAACTGGTTCATGAATCCGAAAACCACTGCACATTTTTCTCTTGGATATATCATACACCAGGATGAGGTTGCAGGTATAAAATCGACACAGAACATGATTTACTTTTCATTCCGAACAGCCTTATTCAACAATTATCTATCCTATTAATACAATTTCATGAAAACTGACCTTGCGCGTTTTGATAATTCATGGTTTAAGCCGGGTACAAGCGCTTTAAAACTCACTCTCTGGTATTACTGTAATTCCTGGATATTCAATAGTTACTTTTTACCTGTTTCGGGAATCAAATGCCAATTACTTCGGATGTTCGGAGCAAAAATCGGGAAAGGGGTGATCATAAAACCAAAAGTGAATATCAAATACCCGTGGAAGCTGGAGATCGGAAACCATGTATGGATTGGTGAAGAAGTGTGGATCGACAATCTGGATCGGGTTAGGATAGGAGATAATTGTTGCCTTTCACAGGGCGCATTATTGCTTTGTGGTAACCACAACTATAAACTCGAAACGTTTGATTTAATTACCAGAGAAATACAGCTTGAAGATGGAGTTTGGATTGGCGCTAAAAGTGTGGTTTGTCCCGGGGTTACATGCAGGAGCCATTCAGTATTGGCGGTGGGTTCAGTATCTACTTGCGATATGGAAGCATACACAATTTACCAGGGGAACCCGGCTATTGAAAAGAAAAAAAGGATAATTGGGAAAAAGTAGGACTTTTAGAATAAAATTTATAAATAATGCGAATTAAGGGTTAAACGATTAAAATATGCAGTTTGGATCAAAGAACCTAACTCGTATTCTTCAGGCTGAAAGCCCTGAGACATCGCAACCTTGGGTGAAACCCAATGCTCTAAAGGCTCCCCACTTCCGTTCAGTCTGAAAGGCTGGGACAAAAACCGGTATCGAATACGCGGGTATAAACCCATATCGCAGGAATACAGCCTGCAAAAACAATTGGTATCTCTTTAGGACAGGGCGTTGCCTGTCCTTTGCTGTCTCAGGCTTTCAGCCTGAAAAACGGATCAGGCTATAATTTTGCCAAAATAAAGTGTTTAACCCTTAATTCGCATTAATACTTGATACTTAATACTTAATACTTAATACTTGATACTTGATACTTGATACTTGATACTTAATACTTGATACTTGATACTTGATACTTGCTATTCGGCTTTCTTCTTTTTGAGCGGACGACCTTTGATTTTTCTAACTTGGAACCAGCCTTCCAGAAGATCTTTATTGCCGGCAAACATGCCTTCCAGTGCATCGTCTAATTTATCGAGTATAAGACGCGATTCCGAATTTATTTCTTTTATGGAACGTGTAGCCGATTTCCGTTCGTTTGTAGTAATATTGACAGCTATAGGTAATTTATTGGCATCTTCCAGATCTTTTTCCAGTTTTGTTAATTCTTCAGCAGTTAAGTCACAATCTTTAGCAATTAACAAATAGTTTTTGGCTTGTTTTAATATTTTTCCACAGAGAGCCAGTGTATCCAACACCGAGTGTTTTAATTCCGATTCCGAAATATCAACATCTTTCAACAAAACCATGTCGCCGGTATCTTTGGCATAAAACCTGAGTTTACAGCTCAAAGAATAAAAATTATCAGCTAAAACTTCGAACTGGTGGTTCTTTTGATCCACCAATCCTCCCGGGTTATTGTTTTCCTGTGCCTGAGAAGCAACATCTAACTCCTTGTCGTTTGTTTTAAGCAGATCTACATTTGTTTTAATTCTGATTTTTGGAGTCCAAAGCGCTTCATTCAATTGAAGATAGGCAATACTATCTTTTTGCATTGTCCGATAAGTTTTTTCTTCTAAAGTCATGTTAATTGTTGTTAGTGTTTAATAAACAGCAGAATTTAATTAAGCAAAAAATAATACATTTTATTCGTAAAATACTATTTATTTGCCATTATTTTTATTCTTTATTACTATAATGGTCTGAAATACCAATAGAATAAGGTATACAGCCTTTTCCACTGAAAAATAATTAAAATGGCTGAAAAGTATTCCGAGATAGCTGAAAAGTATTCCGAGATGGCTGAAAAGTATTCCGAGATAGCTGAAAAGTATTCCGAGATAGCTGAAAAGTATTCCGAGACGTTGAAAAGTAATCCAAGATGGTTGCTAACAATTCCGAGACGGCTGCCAGGTATTCAAAATGACAAGTTAAAGGTTCTGAAACGTTTATAAAGTATTCAGAGATACCTGCTATGTTTTCCAAGATGGTTACAACCTATCCGGAGATGGCTGCAAGGGGTTTCGAGGTGCCTGATAACTCTTTCCCAACGGTATTGTTCCTCATTACGGTGAGAGATATATGACACTATATCAGTTAATAAGGCTGAGCGGAGTCGAAGCCTTCTTCTTAACTAAACGACATTAATATATATTCAGTTAAAAATTCTTTGCGTAAAGGGATTTTTTAATTTTAAAGTACCCCAAAAGCTTTCCGTCACAAACCTGTTATTAAACTCAATCCTTAAACTTAGGATTGCCGCTATAGTTTTTTAGCTTATTTTTGCAGTTAAATTTAATGAGGCCTTATGGACGAGAACGACAGGCAATATAGCAACGGCGAAATTACAGTTTACTGGAAACCTAAAAAGTGTATCCATGCAACTATATGCTATACGCAGTTAAACGAGGTATTTAACCCGCGTAAACGGCCATGGGTTGATATGAGCGGTTCGACCACCGATAAAATCATTGATATAGTTAACAGGTGCCCTACCGATGCATTACTATACCGCTATAATAAAGATCTGGAAGCACAGGATACTGAAGGCATAAAAGATGCTCCTGTTGTAGAAGAAAAGCCTGTTATCATTCAGATTATGAAAGATGGACCCATCGTAGTAACAGGTAAAATATTATTAAAAGACAATGAAGGAAAAGAATATAAAACATATTCAATAAGTTCATTCTGTCGTTGCGGAGCCTCTAACAATATGCCATTTTGCGATGGTACTCATCGTAAAATTGGCTTTCAGGGATAAAATAATAGAACCAAGTATCAATCCCGATGGCTATCGGGAACCAAGTATCAAGATATTAATTATTAAAATAGAACCAAGTATCAAGAACAAAGTGATTTCTCAATGCAATTGAGCAAAATGCAAATGAAACTGGTTTTTAAGCTCCAGAGGAACGAAATCTTGGTAGCCACGGGTTTTAACTCGTGGTAAAAAGTTGAAATCGTAAATTTAGCCGGACCACAATGTCCGATAGAAATGTATATTCATTCCGGCTCAATAACGATATCATATTAGTAAGTTTCTTAAGAATAACAAGATATTAATTATTAAAAAGTGGAAGAGACACCTAAAAAACCAATAGCGGAATTCACGTTTAAACCTGGCGCTTCGTTAAGAGTTAAAGGCAATTTTATACTAAAAGATTCTTCAGGAAATATTATTGAGACTCCGGAAGAAATTAAATTATGCCGATGCGGAAAATCTAAAAATATGCCTTTCTGCGATCATTCCCATAAATATTTATAACATGCAACCATCTCTTACTATAGATGTTACTTCAGAAATTGGAGAACTCAATGCTGTAATATTGCATTCGCCCGGTGCCGAAGTTGAAAACATGACACCCGAATCGGCACAGCGGGCATTGTACAGTGATATATTAAATCTCAATGTTGCTTTAAGGGAATATAGCCAGTTTTACGGAGTTCTTAAAAAAGTAACCCAAACATTCCAAGTAAGCGCATTGCTGGCCGAAATTCTTCATAATGAACAATACCGGAAGGCTTTTATCGGGAAGATGATTGAAGGAAATCCACATCCTGATTTGACCGATTTTCTGAATTCATTGATGCCCGACCAGCTTACCCGGTTTGTGATAGAAGGGGTGCCAATGAAAAAAAATATGCTCACCAGTTTTCTCTCTAAGGAACGTTATTCTTTACCTCCGCTTCATAATTTCTTTTATACCCGCGATTCGGCAATTGCAGTGAAAGATAGTGTCTTTATTTCGTGTATGGCTAATAATGTAAGGGAGCGCGAATCGTTAATCATGGAAAGCATTTTTAACTTCAACCCACATATAAAAGCCCCAACACTAAATCCGATCCGCTTTAATTACGAATCCGGTGCAAATATTGAAGGTGGTGACCTGATTGTAGCAAGGCATGATATTCTCCTGGCAGGAATGGGGGTAAGGACAAATTCCAGGGGAATAGACTTTTTAATTGAACGTTTCAAAGAAAAAAAGCAGACTCAGCATATCATTGTTCAGGAGTTGCCAGCGAAACCCGAATCGTTTATACACCTCGACATGGTTTTTACTTTATTAAACCAGGACGAATGTATGGTTTATGAGCCTCTTATACTTGCACCCTCGAGTTATAGTACAGTTCACATCCATATTGAAAACGGGGAAGTAAAAAAAATCCGTTATGTGGAGAATATTTTATCAGCTCTCAAACATCTGGGTATGAACTTAAAACCTTTAATTTGCGGTGGTCGTAAAGATGCAGTATTTCAGGATCGTGAACAATGGCATAGCGGGGCCAACTTTTTCGCTATTGCTCCGGGTAAAGTTTTAGGATACGAAAGAAACCTATATACCATGGAGGAGCTTAACAATAATGGTTATGAAGTGATTAAAGCCCTGGATGTGCTCGAGAATAAAGATCATCCCAAAAACCATAATAAATGTGTTATTACCATTGAAGGTTCGGAGTTACCCAGAGGTGGTGGAGGTACACGGTGCATGACCATGCCCATAAGCAGAAAAAATTTAGACTGAAGGTTATTAGGCTGAAGGGTTTTAGGCCAAAGGATTTTAGATTATAAAGGAGTGTATTTTCTTCTTACTCCCGATAGCTATCGGGATTACTTCCTACCTGATAATAGTTACATTCCCAACAATTGGGTCCATGTTGTTATGGAGGTCGATAATATAATAGTACGAATCCATCGGAAGTGGTTTGCCATTACTCTTACCATCCCAGCCTTCTGTCGGGAATCCTTTCTTTTTGAATATTGCTCTGCCCCAACGGTCATAAATTTCAATAGATGCTTCAGGATAAAATTCCATAAATGGTAAATTCCATGTATCGTTATTTGTATCGCCGTTTGGTGTGAAGGCATTTGGTATTTTAATATCAATGCTTAATGAAATATTTAAACTATCGCGGGTTATACAACCTTTATCAGAAGTAACATCCACCCATATTGTCTTTTTCCCGGCGGAGGTTTCGATAACCTGGCCGTTGTCGCCAGTGGACCATGTATAATTGGTTCCGTCAAAACCTGCATCGAGAACCAGGGTATTTTCAGGACGTAATACAGTATCTCTTCCCAGATTGACAATAAGCTTTGGATTCACTATCAGTTCAGCGCTATCTCGTGTAGTACAGCCGTTGGCATCCGTGATATCCAGCCAATAAGTTCCTACATTTCCGGTAACAATACTTGATGATGTTTCTCCGGTGCTCCAATTGTAAGTAGCAAAAATGGCATTTGGCACTAAAGTATATGAATCATCTTCGCAAATCTCTATTTTATCGCCAATATCAACATTTGAACCGGTTACCATTACATGCGCCATAGCTGGTGATGCAATACAATTGTCTTTGGTATGCTCGGTAACAATAAGGGTTTTAATACCAATTTTTGTTTCCCATTGCACATCAATTGAATCGTTGTAATTATTGATAATAGTACCACCTGTAACCACCCATTCATAATTGGAAGAAGGTAAACCACTTACTCCATACCTAACACTACTTCCACCACAGATTGACGGCAAATCAGGAATCTGCCCCCATCCCATGGTAGTAACCATGAATAGAATATGAATGAGTAATATGTTTTTGTAATTAACCTTCATTTTAATTTTTTAAAACCTATTTGAAAAGGCAAAATCAAAAATAACTTTATTTCTAACTATTATTCCTTAAATTTTATGAACCTCGCCCATTGTTGCTATCTCTTTTCCTTTAATAGCGGTACTTTGAGCCTTCCCTAAAGGAAGCGGAGGTTTTAGACTAAAACCCTCTCCCGAAGGAGAGGGTTTTGAGTATTTCAAACAATCAACTCAAATATTATAAATTTTTGATGTGTTGAATTGGTTGAGTTGTAGGAACTGGGTTCACATAAACTCTGTATGTAGTTGCTGCTCCTAATGCTGTCAAAGCAGCTAAAGACTTACGTGAAGTTCTGTCGGAAATATCTGTAATAGCAACATCATAATAACCATATCCTGCTCCTAATGAAAATACTAAACCTTCAGTTGCTGCTGTAATTCTTGGTGCAGTAGATGCAGCAATAACAGTTAAGTCTGTTACAGCAGGAGCTGCAAGAGTTAAACGATAAGTTGCCGGAGCTGATGCAGCACCACCATTATAAGCTACAGTATAGATAACATCCCAATCACCTAAACCAGTCACATTTAAAGGAACTTCGAATGAGCTTAATGGAGCAGTTGAGCAACCACCACCTTCAGTACCAACAATAGCTACTGTTGGCCTGGCCAATACAAAAACATCTTTGTCTTCCGTAGAGGCATCTTCGCAACCAGCGATTGTAGTACTAAGTGTCACCGCTTTTTCCGCAACTTTAACCTTATAAGCTGTACCGGCAGTAAATCCATTTGCAACACTCCAAACAACGCTAACTTCATTATCATAATAGCCTGTTGCTGGCATAATGGCTCTAAAGTTATCGTATTGAATACCGGCAGTACCATCATATTCGAAAAATGGAACTAAAGGCATTGCTACACCAGCTGCAGTTGTAGCAGTCCATTTAAATATTGATGCTTTCATGGTACCAAGTGTGGTCATTGTCTGAATAGTTGCATCAGGAGCTGTAAAGTAAGGCACACGGCTTCCAATGGTAACGTAATCGGAATTTGCTGTTTCTGATGATGCAGCTCCACCTGTTGGTGCTGCAACATTTTGTGCGTAAGATTGCATACTCATGAATACCAACCCCACAATCGCTAAAAGTAAACTTTTCATTTTCATAATTTGAGCATTAATTGTTTTATAAATAAATCTTTAATAATTAGTTATTAGGCAAGTGGTAAATAGCGCCAGTTTGAGCGGTTTTTAGAACAGTATATGTAGCGGCATAACCGGTAACACCATTAATGTTAAAATAACCAGCTGCAGCATTCAAATCTTTCCTTGATATTTTGTCCGATATTTGAGTTATTGTTAATACATACGAACCCCATTTATCGAAATCTGTAAGTGCTGACTTTGTAGCAATATCGGCGTTTGAAATAGCACCGGTAGTAGCATCAACATTTAATAATTGGTCGGTAAAAAGAGTTGTTGGTGTACCTAAAACAAAATCGTTGAATACAAGAGTGGCCTTTACCATGATAAGAGGATCCCCAGTCGCGTCTATGGATGCATCATAAGTTTTTGTAGCTGTAAAAGTCGGAAATGCTACATTTAAAGATCCATTAGTACCAGAAACGCAAATTGAAACATTTGGTGCAACGCCATCGGACACAGCTAATGCTGTTGCGGCTGGTTTAGCCACCACTTTTATACTAATATTAGTTCCGGTGATATCAGGGCAACCTACTGCGCCCTGCTCTTTTACATTAAGAGTTCCTAAAGTTCCGGCAGCAGCAGTAACGTCTACATGAATATAGTGACCGGTATTTACAGGAGCAGCATTTAATGCACCAAATGCTCCGGTAACAGTCCAGGTAAATGTGGAAGTAATCCCTGTTGTCACTGTTGCATCAAGAGCAGCAGCTGCAGACCAAGTAGGGTTTAAAGTTGCATCAGGTATTACCAAATAAGGTACTTTTGTGCCATTGGTAATAAGGTCCGGATTTTCTGCAACAACATTTGCTCCAGGGCTCGAAACGTTGCGTCCATTTAAATAAAGATCTCCATCAGGAGTAGGTACTAAATTTTGTGCCAATGCTGTGGTCATTCCCACAACCATCAAGGCAAGCGTTAATGCTATTCGCAGTTTTTTGAAATTTTTCATTTTTGATTTAGGTTTTTGGTTTATTATTTTAAATTTATTTTTTCTTAATATCTGTTCATCCATCGGTACCTTTTGGCATTATCGCCAAATCTCATAGCTGCCATTAACTCAAACGATCCGTAGTTATGTTTTTGGACGCCACTTAAATTATAGTCGTATGCCAAGCCAATTGTAATTTTGTCAATGCTAACACCACCCATAACAATAAAAGCGCTTCCTGTGCGGAATGACAAACCTGCATAATACGATTCGTTAATATATAGTTTTGCTGATACATCGACCTGTGGAACCAACTGATTGGTTACTTTTATGTACACCGAAGGTACAATGGACATTTGCTTGTTTATCTCGTAATTAAAACCGGAAGTAACAGAAAACTGACGATAGGTGCGGAATAAACTTGAATTATCGTTTGATAGCTGAATGGACGATTGCAAAAGTTGCGCTGCTGCAAATCCAACATAAAATTCCTTGGAAGTATAATATGCCCCAAAACTAAAATCGGGAATATACATCTTCAAATCGGTGTTATTCACTAATCCATCAGTTTCATTCTCAAGATTTAACTTGCTCCGGTTAATAGAATACTGGTAAATATTGGCAGACAAGCCCAATGATAATTGGCTTGTAGAATTTATTTTTAAATGATAAGCATAGGTTAACTGAGCGCCGGTACGATCGATGAGACCATTTTTGTCGTTATAAATATAACCTCCTAAACCAACCCTGCCACTGCGGGATTTATTAATAAATCTTTTAAAAACTGAACGGTTACGCGACACATGATTGTTTCTTAAGAGCCGGGTTTGAAATGCAATGATGTGTGTTTTTGGAGCATCCTTCATGCCTACCCATTGTTCGCGGGCAGTCATAGTAACAGCAGTATAGCCATCAGCACCTGCTACAGAAGGATTTACAAGGAACCCGTTGAACATATACTGGCTTAATAACGGTAATTGCTGCGCCTCAGCTTTAAAGCCTATCGCCAAGAGAAGAGTTACAATTACTTTTATTTTTAACATTGTTTTTGTATTTCTGTCTCTTGTTACGAAGCATGAATATGCAAGGTTACATCAAACTCCCTTAATACTGACCAACATATTGTTTTTGGAGATAAATGTTTATTATCTAACCATTAAAAATTCAATCATAAAGCGGTTTTTAATAATAATAATATTTTTACTAATTTTTAAAATATTATAAAGAACCCAAATCTAAAGCACTCGGTTTAAAATGAATTAGTTAACCATGTTCTACGAATAGAATTGTTTAAACTAATTAAAATCAATCTATTAGGTATTGTGTACGCATTAAATATTTTTTCTTTAAAAAACAGAAAAAGTTAAACCGGAATGTTTGATTAAGCTAACTACGTACTTATCAATAGGGAAAGAAACATCATTTTCTGTAAGCTCGTTAATAAGTTTCCACCAGAACGAAATACTTCCGTTTTCATTCGAAGTAAAATCAAAAGGTTGTCTGCTCAACTTAAACTGAATTGTACTTGTAAATCGTGCAAGATAATACAGGCTTACCAATTGAGTTTTTTCATGGAATAAAGATGACTGGAAGAAATCAGTCGTGTAGAAATGGCGGATCACTTCTATTTCTTGTCCAAATTCTTCCATAGCTTCGCGTTTGAGGCAATCGACACTACCCTCTCCAAATTCAAGCCCTCCGCCAGGGAATTTGGTCATAAAAGTGTTTTTGAAGAATTCGTCACTCAGCAGAACTTCATTATTTTCGTTGATAATGATAGCATACACGCGAATTATAAATTTCCATTCTTCGGGGTTTAATACTAGATTATTCATCCAATTCCTTTTTTAGAAATTCAAGGATTTCATTTGTATGATCTGGTTCGAACCAATGAATATCACCATCGCGTTTAAACCATGTAAGTTGACGTTTGGCATATTTGCGCGTGTTTGTCTTTATTTGTTCTTTGGCCTGGTCCATACTAACTTTACCTTCCTCGCATAAAAACAATTCTTTGTAACCAACGGTGTTAAGAGAATTAAGATTTTTATATGGAAACAGTAATTTTGCTTCATCCGGCAGTCCCTTATCAAACATTTCATCTACGCGTTTATTAATTTGTTCGAAAAGCTCTTCACGGTTTTTATTCAATCCTATTTTGATAATTCTGAAATCTCTTTCTCTGGAGGGCGCAGTGAGAAGTGAAGAATATGGTTTTCCGGTCATTAAACTAATTTCTATTGCTTTTAACAAACGGTTAGGGTTTTTAAGATCGACCCGCTGGTAGTATTCGGGATCGAGTATTTTAAGCTTATTCCGCAAAAATTCTATCCCATTCTCCTTATATTGCTGCTGCAGCTCATCACGTAATTCCTGATCAACAGAAGGTAAGTCGTCAATTCCATGAAATACTGCGTTAATATATAAGGTGGATCCTCCTACCATAAATATAACAGGTTTTTCAGGGAAAAGTGAGGAAAGCAAAGCCAGCACATCCTGTTCGAACATGCTAACGTTATAATAATCGTGGATGGAAAGATTTCCTATAAAATGATGTTTTACCCTCGCCAATTGCTCCGGCGAAGGTAATGCAGTACCTGTTTTTAATTCTTTGTACATCTGCCTGGAGTCAGCCGAAATAATTTCAGATGAAAAATGTTCGGCAAGCCGGACCCCGATTTCAGTTTTTCCGACGGCAGTAGGCCCGACAATAACTACAAGTGTAGGGCGCATTCCGGCTTATTGACGGATTTGTGCCCCAACTTCAACTTCAAAAGCCTTTACCATTCGTTGCATAATCTGATCTACTTCCATATCGGTAAGCGTTTTTTCAGCATCGCGAAGGATAAAGCTCATAGCATAAGCTTTTTTATCGTTCGAAATTTTGTCGCCTTCATAAACATCGAAAAGATTAATGTCACGAAGTAATTTCTTTTCCGTTTTTTGAGCTATCAATTTAATCTTTTCAAACCTGATATCTTTTCCAATAACCAGCGACAGGTCGCGACGTACTTCAGGGAAACGTGGCAGCTCTTCAAAAACAACTTTGTTGTTCTTAATGAGCTTCATTACATAATCCCAATTGAAGTCGGCGAAGTATACAGGATTCTTCAAATCGAACTGATGCAGCAATTTTTTATTTACTATCCCAAACTGAACAAACTCGGTATTATTGAGTGTATAATTTAAACCCTCAGCAAAAATATCATTTTGGATATCGTTTGATAAACAGCGAGAAACCTGAATTCCCACTTTTTCCATTACAAATTCAACATATGCTTTGAGCGTGAAAAATGAAGCAGTATCTTGTTTTTGTGTCCAGCTTTCGTCACTTTTAAAACCAGTTAACCACAAAGATAAATGCTGATGTTCAGTATACCCCTTAAGAATCTGGCCTTTTGCCTCTTCCTTAATATAGCAGTTTCCAAATTCGTATAGTTTAAGATTTGGATTACGCCTATTGGTGTTATGGTGTATGGTTTCCAAACCACTGAACAGCAATGTTTGGCGCATACAGTTCAATTCCTGGCTTAAAGGATTGAGAATCATCACCAGGTTTTCGGGTTTGTACGACTCCAGATTAGTATAATAATTACTGCTGTTTAAGGAGTTCGACATAGTTTCGTTAAAGCCGGCTGCCGATAAATAATCGGAAATTTTATTTACAACCACATCTTTGTTTGGCTTTTCAACATATGATAATGTGGAATGTACCTTATCGGAAATTTCAATATTATTATAGCCATAAATGCGAAGAATTTCTTCGACCACATCGGCTGGCCTTTTTACATCGACACGGTATGGAGGAACCGAAAGGTTCAAACTCGTTTCTGTTTCCTGCAACACCTCGATATCAAGTGCTTTCAGAATATTTTTAATAATTGGTAATTCTATGTTTTTACCAATCAGATCGTAGGCATTTTGAATATTAAAGTCAAATTCAGTGTTGGCAACCGGATTAGGATAAACATCTATAACCGGCGACGAAATGGTGCCTCCGGCGATTTCCTTAATCAACATGGCTGCTCTTTTTAATGCATAAACAGTGATATTGGGATCGGAACCTCTTTCGAAACGATAGGAAGCATCGGTATATAAAAGATGACGTTTGGAAGTCTTTCGCACATAAACAGGATTGAAATGCGCACTTTCCAAAAATATATTTTTCGACGATTCGGTAATCCCTGAATCAATTCCTCCAAAAACTCCAGCAATACACATTCCTTCGCTTGTATTGCAAATCATCAGGTCTTCGCCCGACAATGAACGGTTCTGTGCATCTAACGTCCGGAAAGTAGTGCCTTCCGGTAAGGTTTTTATGATTACGCGGCCACCGCTAATTTTATCAGCATCGAAAGCATGTAGCGGCTGCCCTATTTCGTGTAAAACATAATTGGTAATATCAACAACATTATTGATAGGTTTTAAACCGATAGCACTCAAGCGGTTTCGCAACCATTCCGGTGATGGTTTTATAGTAACTCCGGTTATTGTCAATCCTGAATACCGCGGACAAGCTTCTTTATTCTCGACAACTATATCGATGATCCTGTTTTTATTGTCTATTTTGAAATTATCAATGGAAGGTTTTTGTAAGCTGATTTTTTCTTTATGAAGATATGCTGCCAAATCCCTTGCTACACCAAAATGCGATGCAGCATCAATGCGGTTTGGCGTAAGTCCGATGGCAAAAACGATATCGCTTTCAACTTTAAAATAGTCCTTAGCTGGCAATCCTACTTTCACTCCATTATCTAAAACAAGAATTCCTTCGTGCGAGCTACCAATACCAATTTCATCTTCGGCACAAATCATCCCTTCTGAAACTTCACCTCTAATTTTTGCTTTTGATATTTTAAAATTTTCTTCTCCTTTATAAATGGTAGTGCCCACCGTTGCAACAATCACTTTTTGACCTGCCGCTACATTGGGCGCTCCGCAAACAATGGGAAGCAATTCCGGGCCACCAACATCAACAGTTGTAACACTTAGTTTATCAGCATTGGGGTGCTTGCTGCAAGTTTTAACTTCGCCCACAACAAAACCTTCCAAACCTCCTTTAATGGTTTCAAACGTTTCAATTGATTCCACCTCCAAACCAATAGAGGTAAGAATTGAAGATACTTCTTCCTTGGGTAAATCGATGTTAAGATATTGCTTAAGCCAGTTATATGAGATGTTCATTTAAAAATATTTTATCTGTTATGTGTTTAGTTCTTAAATTACAGTATCAAGTAGTAAGTAGTAAGTATCAAGACAACAGCCAGAAAAAAGCGGGTCTACTTCCTACTATTTACTTCCATCTTCTAACTTCCCCCTTCTATCTACCATCTTCTTTTTCCAAACCAACAAAAATAAGGATTTTTTAATCGTATAACACTTATTTTGAAAAGTAGTGCATTGAAATCCGGAATTATAAGTTTTTCAAAGAATTGATTTTAACTCGAGTAAAGATCGGATTTCGTATGTAACATCGTCCTGATGAACCAATTCGCCGGGATTATAATATACCTGATCGATTCCGAATTTCCGCGCACCGCCAATATCAGCAACAAGTTCATCACCAATCATAAGGCTTTCCGTCTTTTTTGCATTAGCCGATTTTAAAGCCCATTCAAAAATTTGAGGTTTAGGTTTATTATAACCAATTTGCTCGGACGAAAACATTTTAGAGATAAATTTATTTAAGCCACTGGAGGCTAATTTTTCGATTTGCGTACTTGTAAAACCATTGGTAACGATATACATTTTATATTTTTTCGCTTCCAGGTATTCCATTAATTCCCATGCTCCATCAATCAGTGCCGTTTTAAATGGCATAATTTTCAGGAATACATCATTTAACCTGAAGGCAAATTCAGGATCGTTAACCCCATGATCTTCCAAAGCCAGCTCAAACCTTCGGGTACGGAGAACATTTTTAGTCATGCGGTCGTTTTTATATTCTCCCCAAACCCATTGATTATGGCGTGAAAATGTAGTTACAAGATTATCAGGATTTTTAAAAACAGGTTCAAGATTTAAAGTATCGTACATTTCGATGAGTGCCTGCCCAGAATTTAAGGTATAATCCCAAAGTGTATGGTCCAGGTCGAAATATAAATGTTTATAATGCGGCATATAAAAATTTTTGGGTAAAGATAGTGAGAAGTTGGGAAGTTGGGAAGGGTGTAAGATGAGAAGTTGGGAAGGTGAGAAGGTGGAAGATGGGAATGGGAATGGGATTGGAGAAGAAGAGAAGAAGTTAGAAGAAAAAAAGGTTTTTGCAAAGCAACCTTTGCGATTTAATTGTATCTATGTTATAAAATATTATATATGAAAAATCTTATCCTGATTATTCTTATAACTTTTTTAGCCTTTAGCTGCCAAAAAGAATCAGTGAATGTGATGGTGCCGGCACAAGTTCTTTTTCAACGGCAGCCAATAATTTATATAAATGGTTAATGACAATAAAACCAAATTGATTATGGAATTAAAAGAAACGAAACTTGCGCTTTATTTATTCTTATTGTTAGGATTAGGTTTAACGAGCTGCAATAAAGATGATAAAACCGACTTACCCTTAAACAGCATTCTTGAAAAAACCTGGACGTTAAAATCCGTACAAAATACCAATTCATTGCAAATTCTCTATTTCCCGGATATTCCCACAAAATTAACCATTGAATTTGCAGAGAATAAAATACTGAACTTTATCGGAATTTGTAATAGTGGAGGTGGAAATTATGATTTAGAGAATAATAAAATAACAATTACTTCTTTAATTACCACAGAAGTTTTTTGCAGTAATATCGAATGGGAAGAAATTACAGTTCAGAGTTTACCAAAGGCTAAGCGATTTGAGCTGACAGAAAATAAACTTATCATTTATTGTGAGGACAGTTATAACCTGGTTTTTGAATAATCAAGTATTTAGTAAGGCGAAATAAGAGTTAAAGGTTTGATCAAATAAATATTTAGTTGTGTCCACTTTATAAACTGAAAGTTGTATTTCTTAGTGATTCTTTGTGCCTTTGAGTATTTGTGGCCTGGTATTTTGCCACTAAGGCACTAAGGCACTAAGATTTCACAAAGGCTTAAATTTTGCGGTTTTTAGTACCCAGGTAATTAAATCGATTTACTCTCTTTCAAAAACTAAAAGAGAGTAGATGAGAATAAGAGTGTAAATATTCTCATCTTCTATATTCTCTTCTTCTACTTCAATACTTTCACTTTAATATTCTTAAACCAAACTTCATTGCCATGATCCTGTAAACCAATGTAACCATCTTTAGCATTATTGTTTACAAATTCAGGCCAATCTTTAAATTTACTATCAGCACTCATTTTCTTCCATTCTTCAGTACCCATGGTAAACTCAACAACTTTTGCATTATTCTGCCAAAGTTCAATTTTACCATTTTGAGCTACTATTTTAACATGGTTCCATTCGCCTGCTGGTTTTGTATTTTGGGGATTAGCAGGAATCATGTCGTAAAGCGAACCCGATTTGTGATTTCCGTCTTTTCCGGCTTTTGCATCAGAATGCCGATCGTTATCCAGAACCTGCATTTCGGGCGCTGAGAAATAAATTGGTTTCCCTTCCAGTTCCCTGCCAAAAATAAAGATTCCACTATTTCCACCTTCCGATATTTTCCAATCGAGTTCTAACACAAAATTGGTAAGCTTTTGATCTAAAATTATGTCACCTCCTCCTCCATTTGTTAAAACATGAAGACTGCCGTCCTGAATGTCCCATCCTTTTTCAGGAAAAGCTTGTTTGGAATATCCTCTCCAGCCATTGGTGGTCTTACCATCAAAAACTAATTTCCAGCCCTCTTTTTTTTCTTGTTTGGTGAGGACATTATCCTGGGCAATAAGGGTTGCTGTAAAAAACAACAGGGTAAGTAATGCGAAATTTTTCATAAAATAATTGGGTTTTAATTAATACTAGCACAAAATAAATAAGTTAATTATTCGAAATATATGAAATTAATCAAGCAACGGTCTAAGTTCTTCCTTGAAATCGTATTGAAGATCTTCGTGTAACTGCGATATTGATTTTCCAATTTTTATCAATTGCCTTTCGTAAATTGAGGTTAAAGCAATACTCGATCTATAATTTATTCCCGAACCTTTAAATTTGACGCAATAGTATAACAATAATTCAACCTCTGTTTGCTTTTTGCCTGAATATTTGATGTATTTATTTGTTTCGCGCAGAATTTTCCTTAATGATTTTTTTGCCTGATATAAGTTGTACCGGTTCACTTCAGTAAACTTTTCATCGATCATTTCTTTTACACCATTTACATAAGTACCCTCATCGTCAGATTCAAAAATCAGATAGGTAAGCAATTCCTTATTTTCCTTCTTATACTTTGCTAAATGAACACATAATTCCAGCAATTTTTGTTGCGGTAAAATTTTTAGTTCGTTTTTAAGTTCATTTAGTGTAGCCGCTTTCATACATCGAAATAAGACACGTAAATATAATTAATGTTTCAGGAACTAAAAGCAATTAAAAAGATCGGAGAATAAAACTATTGATCTGGCGTTATATTGTAAAAAATACAGAATAACTCACATCTGTGAATCACAGCTAGACTTCATTATAAAGAAATGAACCTTTTAATTTTAATGTTGTTAGGTTTTAACAAGGAAAAATTCACGATATTTACCCATAAGAAGGTAAGTAAAAACAAAATTCAAACTTAACACATATGAAGAAAATTACATTTTATCTGGTTGCCCTGATTGCAATTGCAGGAATTATTTCGTGTCAGAAGAAAGCTGTAGAAACTGCAAATGTTGAATATTATCGCAGCTTATTATTTAGTGAATCTCCATTCGACACAGAAAAAGGAGCTCATAAACTCACCGCTGAAGAAGCTAAAACCATAAACAGTTATAAATTTACTTATGACAGTATTAACAGGCTGGTTTCAGTTGAATTTGTAAGAAATGATGTCCTTTTGCCTTATTCATCGATGAGAGATGCTGCTAAAATTGCATATGAATACAAGGACAATAAACAAATTAGGCATTCTTATGATGTAAAAAATCAAATAATTGTAGATGAAGGTGTTTACAGTTCGGAATATACATTAGACGAAAAGGGAGTGCGTACAGGTCTTAAATTTTTAGATAAGGACGGAAACCCAATCGAGAATAGAAATAAAATCAACTATTTTACCTGGAGCAAGCTGCCCGACGGTATGATTAAAGAAAACAGGTATAATCTTAAGGGCGAAGAAATGATTATGAATCAATTCTGTCCTTTTTATGAACTTCGTTTTACTTATAACGATCAGGGTTTTGTAACCCGTATGGCAAATTACCAGGCCGACACTTTATATAATTGTACTGCCGAAAATTGCGGCGAGGTGGGTGTTTCCTATTTTACTTTTGAATCGACCGATAAAGGGGATTTGAATAGTTTCTCGGTACACAACACAACCGGCCGTTTATCGAATTTATATTGGGGTTGGGCAAAAAGAATCAACAAGGTTGACGATAATGGTTATTTAGTTGAAACAGCAGTATTCGATCAGGATGACGAATACCTGAGTGGGAAAAACATACCCGTTACCGCCTATGTAGTTGACGAACACGGTGCCGTTGTTGAAGTTAAAAACATGGATAAAGACCGAATTGTAATCAATCATCCGGAATCCGGAATTGCTGTAACACAATATAAATACGACGATAAAGGCTTGCCAACAGATACCCTTAGCTTTGATAAAAGCATGGTAGCTGTCGCCAAAAAAATATAAACATTAATCAATTAAAGTGGCTGTTCTAAAGTGATAAATAACTTCTCGAACAGCCACTTTTGTTTTAAACTAAACCTTATGAAAATCAAATTAATATTAACCATACTATTTGTTGCCGGATCTTTTTTTAGCTGTGGAAATAAACAAGGAAACAGTTCAATAGAGCCAAAAGACACTGTTTTAATCGATACCATTGCCATAGGCAATGAAACTCAACTTTTTTTGAAAGATCTGGAAGAAAATGGGGATTATGTAAACAGTAAAAATTTCCCTTCGCTTATTAAAGCTTCCATTGTAAATGAGGAACTCGATAAAAATATTCACGTGGTGGATATTCGCCCAACAAGTGAATACAGGAAAGGCCATATTAAAGGTGCTGTGAATAAGAAATTTGAAGAGCTGCCCACCTATTTCGAAAGCGGTATTAAACCTTTCGAATACGATAAAATTATCATTGTTTGCAAAACCGGACAATTATCAAGCTATACCACATCACTGTTAAGGTTGATGGGATATGGAAATGTTTATGCCATGCGTTGGGGTATGAGTGCCTGGAATAATTCTTTTGCCAACGAAAACTGGAATAAGGGATTATCGTCGCAATTTGAACCTCAGCTTCAAAAGGAAGATAACCCTAAACTTAAACCAAACGGAATGCCCGAATTAGCAACAGGATTAAACTCAGGTACTGAAATAGGGAAAGCAAGGTTCTCAAAAGTATTTGAAGAAGGTATCGACAGCGTTTTAATAAGTGCTGAAAAGGTTTTCTCAAAACCTGATTCATATTATATCATCAATTACGAAAGAAAAGATAAATACGACAACGGTCATATTCCGGGAGCAGTACGCTACAAACCTGATGCTACTTTGGGTATGGTTTCGGAGTTGACAACAATACCCCATGATAAACCAGTGGTTGTTTATTGCGGTACCGGTCATAATTCGGGCTTTGTAACTGCCTATTTGAGGCTATTTGGCTATAATGCCAAAACATTGTCGTTTGGTAATAATGGCTTCATGTACAACAAAATGAACAACGAAAAAATGGCATTATCGTGGTTGCCATTCTCGAAAGCAGATGTGAACGATTTTAAGGTGGTAAAATAATTTACTCTTGTCCGGTAAAAAATAATTTAGATTACCTCCGGTGAGATCGCTTCGCCTGTCTGCTGCCAGGCAGGCTCAGAATGACAGGAGTTTTTCATTTTCAGGGTAGATGGGCTTGGTTGGCGGCAAAGCCGCCAACCGAGCCCATCCCAAATTTAAACAACTGATTGTCATTTCGAACGAAGTGAGAATTTAGCGAAGCGATCTCACCGCAGGTAAATCTGTTCATTTATTCTTTTCCATATTTTTACCGGACAACAATGAAAATAACTATTTAATGGGAATCATTTACAAAAGGCTGATTTTCAATGGAAAAATCTATTGAATCATTACCCAGGTAACATTACCAGGATATTTTTTTATAGGATATTACAAGTTAGCCAATATTGTAATCATATTTCCTGAAGTGTGTTTTACAGTAATAATTCCTCCCCTATTTAAGGGTTTCCAGCTCCAGCTTTCTGTTTCCGCAATCGGGCTTTCTACTATTTTGTTTTTATTTACCAGAACGGCAGTTGGCTTCTGAGTAAGACGGATAATTTCTTCACCTTTATTGTCGTAAGTCCTGTAGTTCAGTATAACATCCTTAACCATTTCTACGGGAATTTCGGGTTGGAGAAATTTGTTTACAGAACCTTTATATTCCATGAGTTGAATGACGGAAGTAGACCAAAGCAAATGATTTTGTGCTGCAGGAGCGAGTTCGGGATTATAAGCCATTGAACGAAGATAGTGGCGGATGTAGTCGCCATAACCATCGGTCATCCAAACTTCATCGCGCGGATAACAGTTCTTGCCGTTGTTGTCGACCATATAGGTAGCCCAGTTGAGCTGACGAATGGCATTGGTGATTCCGGACTGATCGCCTGTTATAGAAGCATACTGAAGCTCGGACGAAGCCTGGCGGGAGCTGTGACTATTACCAGGAGTCTGATAAGCTGTTTGCTCGTTAACAACAATCACCCCGTATTTTTCCCACTCTTTATTTCCGAGTTTTTCGTACACCCAGTTGAAAATACCTTTCACCCCGGCTTTCCAATTTGGGAAATACTGCGGATAATTCATCATAAACTGGGCAAAGGTGATAGCGTTAATCTGCGTATCGCTCCAGCCAGGAACATCTTCGAAAAAAGGTCCCCATTTATTGGTTTTAAGTGGATAATTTTTCAACCAGTTTAAGGTTATATCGAAAGCTTTCTGGTACTCAGCGGTATTGCCTTGTTTTAATTCAATGAGTTGTAGATAAAGTTCCAGCGTTCCGGCCCAATTGGTAGTATAGCTGCTTGACTGGTTGCCTTGTCCGTTGCCCCAGACATCTTTCAGCAACCCGGTTTCTCCTGTAATTGCATTTATTTTAAACGGAAGAGGAGAATTGTTTCCATCGCCTTCTTTGGTGTGATTGGCAAGCGTATTGGCAATGGCTAAAGCAGCATGGAGGTAACGCTTTTCCTTAGCATTCTCGAACTGTATGGAACTAGTCATTTTATGGAGCTTTACAAGTTCCAGTCCAAAAGATCCAGCTTTATCGGGTTGTGCAAATTCGGGACCAAGAATCATATCGCCATCGTAAATTCCCGAATAAATAAGGGTGTTATATGGATAGGGAATATTGGGCCAGGCTGCATCAGCAGGAGATAGCGAATGTGTAAGATAGTAGTCGGCTATAAATTTCATTTCTTCTTTTACGGCCTCGTCGCCAGAATAGCCATAAAGCAAATTAAACGACGACAGCGCCATGGCAAACTGGTCGCCTCCTATACCGCGACGGTCGTTGAAATCGCCTCTCCAAACCTGGTGGTTCATATAATAAGGCAATCCGTTTTTATCCATCCTCATCTTGTTCCAAAAATTCCAGGTGGCATTAATCACAAAATCGTACGATTTTCCCACATCGGGCGAATACCAGGGGATGATGGTTTTTGTTGCTGCGTCGAGCTGAATAGGATGATACAGCAGCTTTTCAGCAGTGGGTTTATCTTTTGCCTGTCCAAAAGATTTAAATGAAAAGGGAGCAGACAAAACAGCCAGCAGTAAAATCCAGATAAACTTTCTCATAGTGAACATATTATAATAATTTAGTTCGATTCTATAGTTAATGGATACAATAGCAGCAATATAGGTATTCTGTAACTCCGGATTTATTACAATCTCCCCTTTAAATGGATTCACTAATTATGAACCAATGTAGTTTAGTTAAGGCGCAGGCCTCGACTCCGCTCAGCCCGACTAACTGGTATCAGTGTTACGTTGAGCGGAGTAGAAGTGTATATTAACTATTCAATTTCTAAACTAAACGACATTGAATCAACGATATTGATAAATGATTAATTATTTGTATTTTATTTAACATAAGGCCTGCATGGTGCCACTTCACTGCTGATTATCAATTCAGCCTTTTTCAGCCGTTCCGATGTTGCTGTTATTTTAATGTCTCCCGGAACTCTGTCAGATTGAATAATCAACTGACACTTTCCATTGAAAAGACTTCTGAAATAATTGCCTATTACAAACTTATCGGCTTCATGGCTAACGGGATTACCGTTACCAACTCCAATAATTTTCCCATTTCCCGAAATTTGAAATTTAACATGATCATCTGCTGTAGGTACTTCTCTGCCTTTTTCATCAATTGCGGTAACTGTAATGATGCTTAAATCTTCCCCGTTAGCTTTGATGGTTTTTACATCTGACGATAACGATAAAGCATAAGATTCACCGGTAGTTTCAACCTTATCGTTAATTGTTTTCCCATTTCTGATTCCTTTTGCCTCAAGTATACCGGGGACATATGCTACTTTCCATTCCAAATGTCCGTTTTTGGTAACATTTTTCTTGCCGAGGCTTGCTCCATTCAGGAATAACTCCACGCTTTGGCAGTTGGTATGGCACCATACATCAATTGTATCTCCGGTTCTGCCTTTCCAGTTCCAATGTGGAAAAAGGTGTAATACATTTTTATCTGACCACCAGGATTGATAATAAAAATAATTATCCTTAGGAAAACCACATACATCCATAATCCCGAAATGACTGCTAATGCATGGCCAAGCGTAGGGAGTAGGTTCGCCACGATAGTCGAATCCGGTCCATACAAAAGCTCCTGCAAGGTAAGGACGGCTGTCGTAATAAGTCCAGAATTGTTCTGCATTATAACCCCATGTTGGTGCATTTCTATCGTAAGCTGCCACGAAACCACGGTCGGGGTCGTTGAAATATTGGCCACGTGTTCCCAGAGCGCTGGATTCTTCAGAACCCATCATAATTTGACCTGGATGTTCCTTGTGATATTGATCGGATTCAATTGAATTGTAATTATATCCACGAATATCTATTACATTATTTATACCTTCCCATTTATTACCGTTATTAGCGGCATAAATACACAGTCGGGAGGGATCAAGTCTTTTTTGTAAATCCATCATGGATAAAGCAATACGGTGACCAAAATCGTTATTTTGAATTTGTTCTTCGTTACCTATGCTCCACATAATTACACATGGATGATTTCGGTCGCGGATAATCTGATCCTTAAAAAGGTTCAAGCGTTCTTCAGATGCTCCCAACAGTCTGTTTTCGTCGCATACCATAATTCCCAAGCTGTCGCAGGCCTCCAGTAATTCAATTGAAGGAGGATGGTGTGCTGTGCGATATGCATTTGCTCCCATTTCTTTCAACTTTTGTAAACGATAGTATTGCAAACGATCGGGTATTGCACTTCCAACTCCGGCATGGTCCTGATGGTTACAGGTTCCTTTAATTTTTACACTCTTTCCGTTCAAAAAGAAACCTTTATTTGCATCGAAGGTAATGGTGCGGATGCCGAATTTAGTTTCGTATTCATCAATTTTATTATTATCGACATATATAGATGAAACAACTTTATACAACGAAGGTGTTTCTAAAGACCATAAATCAGGATTGGAAATATTAAATTCATTTTTTACAGTCAATTGTTCGTTGTTTTTCAAAACTAAAGGTTTATTGGCATTGGCAACAATTTTACCAAATTTGTCGATTAATTTTAGTTCCACATTACAGTTTGCTTTCTTTCTATCCTGGTTAAAAACCTGAGTTTCTACCATTATTTTAGCTTTATTACCTGCTACTGATGAAATAACCTGGTTGCCATACATTGGAATATGGAGCGGTGCGTATTTAATAAGCCAAACATGCCTGTATATTCCGGCTCCTTCATAAAACCAACCTTCCAACTGTGTAGCATCCACCATTACCACAAGTGTATTTTTACCGCCGTAATTGAGCATATCGGTAACATCGAACATACATTCGCTGTAGCCGCTAAAATTATTTCCAAGGCGAAAAGTATTCAGAAAAATAGTGCTGTTCCGGAATATTCCGTCAAATTTAATTAGTATCCGTTTTCCATCATCGCCTTTATCTATGGTGAAAACTTTTCGGTAAATAGCTTTGGAATTTTCAGGAAAATCCTGACCTATTGGCTTATAACCATGTAGTTTTAACGTTTCTTTATTAATTTTAGGAGATAGTTCCTGGTTATCTTTGCCAGGATTTACAAAAGGAAGCTCAACGGTCCAATCATGCGGAAGATCAACTTTTCGCCAGGCAGAATCCATATTGTTTGTAGTAAAAACTCCATCATAATATCCATTCATCCAATTATAATTATAATCCGGTAATAGATAATCGCCCATTTTAAAGGTCCAGTCATAATCCATAACTAGTTTTTCGCGTATGGCTGTATTTTTCTGAGCATTAAGATTAAAAGAGATTAAAAAAACAAGACCTAGAAAAACAGCAATTTGTAAACGAGCTGTAAATAAATGTTTAAACATAATACTGTATTAGTGTTAAATAACTTCGTAATTTTGGATCTCAAATTTTTATATTCAAAAACCAATGGTTAAATGTAGTGATCTGTGGACAAAATACAATGCGTGGTTGTAAATGCTTTGAGACGAAAATAAGCAGCATTCCTCAGGAGTATTATCCCTTTTGCAAAATTATATATCAAAAGCTGTATGGAAAACATACCCCAAATAACCCTTGGGTGAGTCCATACAGCTTTATTATAAAATCCGGGATTGTTTAGTAACCGGGGTTTTGTGTTAAATTTTTATTCAAATCCTTTTCATTTTGCGGTATGGGCATGTAATAATGAACTTCAGGCTTGAAATTAGCTTTTGTTCCATCGCCTTGCGGAGTAGAATTAAAAGCATTTAAAGCATCAAAAACTTCTTTACCAATTTTCCAACGGCGGATATCCTGCCAGCGCATATCTTCTCCAATAAACTCAACCTGGCGTTCTTTAATTATTCTTTGAAAAAAATCAGCTTTACTTAATCCATCAGGAAGAGGAGATAATATTGCCCGGTTTCTGACTAAATTAACGGCGTTATATGCACTAGCATCTGGTCCGACTCCTTCATTCTGAGCTTCGGCATACATTAATAAAATATCAGCATATCTCATTAATTTGAAATTCATATTGTTACCAACCCAGCTACCAAACAGGTCTCCATTTGCAGGTACAAATTGATACTTTCTAAATCCCCAGTTGATTACAGGCACAGCGTTATCGTTTTGAAGTCCCAGTTTTTCGTAATACTTAGTTGTTTCGTTATACATGCTTCCCGGCGCACCCCAGATACCGCCGAACTTTCTTACCGAATCGGTGGGTTCATAATCCTGAATAAGCTTAAGAGCATATCGGTTTGGAATAACATTTCTCCAACCTCCGTTTGCAGGAGTACCTATCAGCCATGGACGGGTTGATCCCTGACCACCTTCGCCCCAGGTACCGGCACCTACATTAATAGAATATTGGATTTCCCAAATACTCTCGATATTGTTATCGCCATTATCATTAAAATTATTGATGAACTTAGGATCGAGATCGTAGGTTTTTGAATCTATCACTAACTTTAACTCTGCTGCTGCTTTGGTGTAATATTCTTTTGCTGCAGTTTCGTTATTATCGAAATTCTTAATCTGGCAGGCATAATAGAGATACGCTTTTCCCAAATAAGAAGAAGCTGCTCCCTGGGTAGCCCGGCCCAAATACTTTGCCTCCCATTTGGCGGGAAGATCAGCTTTTGCTTCCGAAAAATCTTTGATAATCTGTTCCCAAACTTCGTTCTGAGGATTACGTTTTGGGAAAAGTTCATCTTGATTATTTACATCAATTGGTTTAACAAAAAGTGGAACATCGCCATATGTCGAAACCAGTATTAAGTAGTAAAAGCCTCTGAGAAACTTTCCTTCGGCACTCATTTGCTTGCGAGTGGTTTCATTTATACTTCCTTCGGGAACCCTGTTAATTCCGTCAATTGCATTGTTTACACGAGTAATGCCATTATAGCATCCCACCCACCAACAGTTTACAGAACCGTTAGTAGTTGAGATATTGAACCGGTCCATGGCAATATTATCTGAATTGCCATCACCACATACAACGTCATCGGCAAGGCTTTCGTGCAAAATACCAAACTGCATCCAAAGTTGCTGTGTATGCAGGGAACTGTACATTGCAATGGTGGCTTGAAGGGCCTGCTCTTCATTCTTAAAATAATTCCCTAATGTAGTACCTCCGGGGTTGGCAAGGTCTAAATCTTCCTTATTATAGCACCCGCTTAGGGTAATTATTAAAAGTAAACCGGATAATATTATTAATTTATTCATATCTGTAGTTTTTATTGAATTAAAAATCAAATTGAAATCCTGCTAAATAAGTGCGTGCCTGTGGATAATTTCCAACATCAATTCCTTTGGAAAGGTTATTATTACTACTTGCACCTATTTCAGGATCGTAACCTGAATAATTTGTAAACGTGAATAAATTCTGCGCGCTTATATAAACCCTTACACGACTTATATTAAACTTACTAAGTACCAATTTTGGAATTGTATATCCTAATTGTACATTCTTGATTCTCATATACGATCCCTTTTCTATCATTCTTGAGGAAGGAATAAAATTTACGCTTTCGTTTCCAATACGATGCTGCGTAGATGATGGGTTTTCAGGTGTCCATGAATTCAATACTTTAGTGTAAGCATTGTACCTGCCCTGGTATCCATCTCCAAAATAGTTGTTTTGAACATTGAATACATCGTTACCATAAACACCTTGCATAAACATCGAGAAATCGAAATTTTTATAGCTTGCGTTCACAGTAAAGCCATATACAAATTTTGGCCAGGGATTTCCAATAAAGGTCTTGTCCTTGTCGGTGATTTTGTTATCAGGAATTCCAATGCTGTCCTGAGCTCCACCGCCACCATTTATATCCGCGTACTGGATATCTCCTGGTCGTGTTCCAGGCAGGTGAGCTGTTGAATTAATTGTAGTTTCATCCTGATAAATTCCTACATATTCATAACCAAAAAAACTACCGATTGGTTGACCAATGTCGGTTTTGGTAATTAATGTCTGGTTTGGAAGAATTGATCCTCCATAAATAGCTGAAGGACTGGATCCCAGAGAGGTAACCTTATTTTTAACTGTTGAAAAATTTCCTGCAACGTCAAAATGGAAATCGCCAAAATTACGTTGGTAAATTATCTGAAGGTCAATACCTTTATTTTCAACTGCTCCCGAATTTAAGTACATGGTGTTGTAACCTGTTGTATTAGGTAATTTTACATTTTGCAACAGCTTATCAGTTTTCTTTATATAATATTCGGCGTTAATAATAATGGTATTACTAAATAATCCCAGGTTAAAGCCAAAATTGGTTGTTACGTTCGACTGCCATTGTAAAGCGTTATTGGCGAAACCACCTAATAAGGAACCAAAATACAATGATTCGTTACCAACACCGTTACCACCTAAATTATAATTGTTCCCACCAATGTAAATCATTGGTAAATATTGAAAATCAGCAATATTGTCGCTTCCAAGCTTTCCCCAACTGCCATAAATCTTTAAGTCGGAAATTGCTTTTATTTCTTTCATGAAGTTTTCGTTACTGATTCTCCAACCGGCACTGAATGCAGGGAAATTTCCGAACTTTTTATCCGGTCCGAATCTTGAAGTTCCATCTCTACGGAACGTGGCTGACAATAAATATTTACCATCGTAATCGTAATTAACACGTCCAAACATCGAACTTAAACGATATTCGTTAATGCCACCACCAATGTATCGTGTTGCCGAACCTGATCCTGTTCCGATATTCCGTACATCCTCGTTTGGTAACTCATTGGTACCGAAATTGAAGTTTTCCGAATTGAATTTCTGCCGGGAAATACCTGCTACAACAGCAATGTTGTTTTTATTAAGAAAGGTTAAGTTATAATTCAGCGTATTTTCAATCAATACTCCCTGGTAACTGCCACCATCTTTCCGCAGTTTAGGGTTGGAATTCGACTGATAGGGGCCACTGTAAAATTTGGGAGTATAGCTGGTATTATAGCTATCGTTATAAGTTAATCCAAGGTTTAACTTATAGACCAAATTCTTGGTGAAATGTATTTCGCCATAAGCACTACCCTGAATTTCGTTATAACGGGGGTTGTAATTCGTAAGGCTTGATGTAAGCGGGTTACCCAGGTCGTTACCTTCCCAGCTTTGAACACCTGAAGGCCAGCCGCCCGTATTGCCCGGGATATGCACCATCAAAGATGGGTCGGTATCATATGGAGGTAAATATGGTGGCATTTTTAATGCTGAGTTAATTACATTGGTCCAATCACCGAAATTATCGTTGCTGCGCTGTTGGATTTGTACAAGAGACAGCGATTCTCCAAATCTTAAATATTTACCAGCTTTAAAATCGGAGTTGATACGGGTAGAATATCGTTTATAATAAGTCTCCAGCAGAATACCTTGTTGATTATAGTAGTTTGAACTTAAGCTGAAAGTGGCATTATCATTTCCACCTGATATATTCAGATTATAGTTTTGAACTGAAGCGTTTTTTTTGAATATTTCATCCTGCCAATCGGTATTAATCATTGCAAGAGAGTCGATTTTCGAGGGTGTACTGAACTGAGGTACTTTGCTACCGCCTGCAGCAATCTTACTCTGATTAATAAAATCAATATATTCTCTTGTATTGAGAACATCCATCTTTTTAGTTAGATTTTGAACCCCGTAAGAAGTTTCCAGGCTTACTTTTACCGGACCTGCTTTACCTCTTTTGGTTGTAATAATAACCACACCATTAGCACCACGAGCACCATAGATAGCCGCTGTACTTGCATCTTTCAGAACATCCACTGTTTCAATATCGGAAGGGTTTACACTTGATCCATTAGCTCCAACTACACCATCAACAATGTACAAAGGGTTCTGTCCACCAAATCCTCCTGCACCTCTGATTTCAACCAAAACTCCTGCACCCGGTTGTCCCGATTGTTGGGTAGCGATTACACCAGCAGTGCGGCCTTGCAATGCTTGTTCAAATGTAGCAACTGACGATTTTGCCAATTCCTTGCTGTTAACCGATGAAACCGATCCTATAATATCCCTTTTCTTTACTGTTTGGTAGCCAATCACAACTACCTCGTCCAGCTTGGTTATATCGGGTATTAACTTTACTTGTATTTCAGCTTGGTTGTTAACAACAATTTTCTCGGTATTGTAACCTAAAAATGAAATTACCAACACGGCATCATTTTTTGGAAGATCAATGCTAAATTTGCCATTTACATCAGTTACCACTCCGAGAGTTGTTCCTTCAATAATTACATTTGCTCCAACAATAGGTTGATTATCTGTACCATCTATAACACTACCACTTATTTTTTGCTGTTGAATCGACTGTTTTTTGGTAAGAACAATCATATTATTTTCAAGAATCCTATAAGTGATATCCGTTTTTTCGAGCATTCTGTTAAGTATCTCGTCAATACGGCTATTAACAACCGTTAAATTTACCGATTCGTCAACATTAATAAAATCTTCGTTAAAAAAGAATTTAAAATTGCTTGAGTTTTCCAAAATTTGAATCACCTCCCGAATTGGTTTATTATTAAAACTCAAATCAAACACTTTTGTTTGAGAGTAAACAGATGCATGCGCCTGGATAACAAACGCAAGAGTAAACATAATGAGTAGTTTCATAATCATTAAGGTTTTTTTTAATCTTTGACTCCAAAAATTAAAAGTTAGTAGATTTTTTTTCATAAGTTTGTTTAGATAAAGTTTGACAATCACCTCGAAACGTTTTCGATAAGGCATTCCTGAGGTGTAATTTTTAGGCTTACTATAGGGTGACGAAAACGCGATTTTTGTTACCCTATTTTTTTGTGTTTGGTTTTTTGTTTTCCTCCTTTTTTAATTAATAAAGTATTACATCGTTAATTGCTCCGTGTGTTTCTTTTAGCTGATACTTTATGGGTGCTGAAATCTGAATGATTTTTAGAATTTGTTCAAAAGGAACATTTCTGGAAATTGTACCCGTAAACTTGTAGTTTTTAATTTTTTCATTTCGGATACTAATTTTAACTGCAAAAATTCTTTCGAGCCGCCGGGTAATTCCACCTAATGTTTCATGGTCAAAAATATAAATCCCGTCTTTCCACGAATCGTAAATTTCTGTTTTAACCATTTCAATTTTAAAGGTTCCCTGAATAGAATCGAAGGAATAATTTTCATTTGGTTTTAATTCAACCAGTTTATCTTTCTGCTTATTATAAAGCGAAACCTTACCCTCTATTAGGGTGGTTTGAAAAAGATTATCGCCTGGATAAGCCATTACATTAAACTTTGTACCTAAAACTTTAATGGAGTGGTTACCCGATTCAACAATAAATGGATGCTTATTTTTGGTGACCGAAAAATATGCCTCTCCCGAAAGAAAAACTTTACGTTCCTGAGAGTTAAACGTTACCGGATATTTTAATTTAGAACAGGAGTTTACATAAACCACGGTTCCGTCAGATAATGTTAGCTGAGCCATTTGGCCTGGCGGAACAGCTATTTCATTATAGGTCATTTCAGAACTGTTTTCAGCCGGAAGTTGGGGATAGAAATACTTACCAGTCCAAAAAGCAATTATAATAATAGCTGCATAGCGTAATATTTTAAAAACTTTGGTTTTTAACTGATGTGTTTTTTTCTGATGAAGCTCTTTTAAGTATAAGTCAACTTGCTTCTGATCAACATTGTTATTTGAATTAACCAGCGACGTTAACGCCCAGAGATTTTTAAGCTGAAAATATTTTTCCTTATTATCAGAGGCTTCAGCTATCCATTCACCAACCTTCTTAGTTTCTTCTGAACTAAGTTGCCCTGATATATAATTGATAATTTTTTCTTCTTCCATTTTCTATATTTCAATCTATATACGAGTAAGTATTGCTTATCCCTATATCCGATTTATTTTTTTTTATAGAATGAAAAGGAGTGAGTTAAAAAGGAATTTTAAAAAGCAGGAGTATGGTGATGTAATCTTTTAGTTCTTTGCGGAATATCTTAATAGCACGGGTAATATTTGCCTCCACCGCTTTTTGTCCGATATTTAATTTTTCAGCAATTTCGCCATTTGAAAGACTATCGAATCTGCTAAGCCGGAATACTTGCTGACATTGCGGAGGTAAAGTGCTTAAGGTTTTTTCAACAATCTCCAGAATTTCGTTAAAATCCATCAATTCAACATCTAATCTTTTTAAAGCATAGTAATTATAATCAACTTCTTTTTGATGGAACACTTCCTCGTTTTTGAATTTAATTTCAATTTGTTTGTGTTTTAAATAGTCGAGGCAATTATTTTTAGTGATAGTAATTAAAAAGGAGAATATTGAAGTGTTTTCGCGTAAGGACTGTCGTTTTTCCCAAAGTTTTATAAAAACATCCTGTACAATGTTTTTTGCTATCGATTCATCGGCAACATAGGTGGAAGCAAAATGGCAAAGGCGATTAAAATATTCATTAAAGATAATAGTATAAGCTCCGTCGTCACCCTTTTTTAAACCACTAAGCAAAGCTTCAGTAATTATAACCGGCATTTACTCCAATATTATTGTGCAATGCAAACCTATATTAAATTTACGAATGTTCAAACATTTAGAAGTTATATAATACTCGCAAACGCATTAAAAGTTATTGATAAAACATGGTTAAATATCATTATATCAGTACTATATATTTGTTTTTAAGATTTTAAATTCGTATATTAGTCTGTTAATCAGATAAATATATGTTATTTAATGAAAATAAAAACCTTACATGGGACTTATGTCTTATTTCGACCATTAAGATAAAAAGATACCCTGGAACGAATATGCGAATTCCAGGCCAACGAATAACAATGAAGGCTTCCGACTTAAGTGTACTTGGCGTTTGCAGCCCTATTATAAAAAAATCTTTTTTTATAGATGTAAGCGACGGCCGGACAAAACACTAATTTTGTTATTGCCTCCCCAAAAGCAAAATTCAGATATTGACATAGAATTTAATTCTTTCATTGTCTTTTAAAAAGATTATGGGAAGAGACTGTGTAAAAGTGAAAAATAAAAAAAGAGGCCATCAAATTCAGATAATAAGTTCTTATTAGAGGCCTCTTTTTGTGATCTATAAATATGCTATCTTGAAATTATTAGTTTAGTTTTTATGATCCCCTTCGATGTTGCCCCTGAAACGATATAAAGTCCTGCAGGTAAATCTGATGTTTCAATCACCAAGATACTCTCTGCCCCGGCACTTATTTGCCTTATATAACGCCCGTTGGCATCGCATATCGTGAAATGTGTCGGCATTGGGGATGCTTCTAGGTACACCTGCTCACCTTTAATAGCAGGATTAGGATATACTCTAAAATCGTTTTCAAAACTACTTTCAACTGTTGTTAATGCACTGGCCGATTTTAAATTTGAGCCTGTAATCCTTACATTATCAAAATCCATTGAAATAGAAGCACTCCACAAACGGTAGAATCCTATTCTGCGCAATTTTGTCAAATTCACACCCGTGAAAACGGATACGGGAATTTTTGCCGACTCCCAATTCCCCGACTTGGAGATGTACCCGCTCAATGGTATGTATTTACTTGCTCCTGTGGCATCTTCAAGGTAGATGTCAAAATCTGCAGTTGTTTTCACGAGAAACTCGATAAATCCCGTTGACCATGATGATTTATCTAACCCCGCAGATGGGAATTCGAAGCGATACGACGCATAGTTATTTGTGACCGTTATTTTCCGATACTCCGATCCTTCAGGTGCACCCGAGGTAATTGTCGAGGTATTCATAGCGTAAGTGCCTATAGTTCCTCCGTCATTTGCAAAATGGTTTGTTCCCGATTCATTATAAATATTATATACACTTTCGCCGGAAGAAATAGTGACAGTAATTGCGCACGTGGCTGTTTTGTTGCCATCCTGAGTAGTAACCGTGATGGTTGCCGAACCTGCAGCTACACCAGTTACAACGCCACTTGAGTTAACTGTTGCAACCGATGTGTTGCTCGAACTCCAGCTTACCGTTTTATTGGTTGCATTTGCCGGGGCTACAGTTGCCGTTAAAGCAGTTGTAGCGCCAACTTTAACCGAAGCTATTGTGGGGCTCACGGTTACACCGGTAACCGGTAATGTAGTGGCAGTAACGGTAACTGCGCATGTTGCTGTTTTGTTGCCATCCTGAGTAGTAACCGTGATGGTTGCCGAACCTGCCGCTACACCTGTTACAACGCCACTTGAGTTAACTGTTGCAACCGATGTGTTGTTAGAACTCCAGCTTACCGTTTTATTGGTAGCATTTGCCGGGGCAACAGTTGCTATTAAAGCAGATGTAGCGCCAACATTAACCGAAGCTGTTGTGGGACTAACTGTTACACCCGTTACCGGCACATTGTCCGTTGATCTGGTAATCCTCACATTATCAAAATCCATTGAAATAGCAGCATTCCACAAACGGTAGAATCCTATTCTGCGCAATTTTGTCAAATTCACACCCGTGAAAACGGATACGGGAATTTTTGCCGTCTCCCAATTCCCCGACTTGGAGATGTAACCGCTCAATGGTATGTATTTACTTGCTCCTGTGGCATCTTCCAGGTAGATGTCAAAATCTGCAGTTGTTTTCACGAGAAACTCGATAAATCCCGTTGACCATGATGATTTATCTAACCCCGTAGATGGGAATTCGAAGCGATACGACGCGTAGTTATTTGTGACCGTTATTTTTCGATACTCCGATCCTTCAGGTGCACCCGAGGTAATTGTCGAGTTATTCATAGCATAAGTGCCTATAGTTCCTCCGTCATTTGCAAAATGGTTTGTTCCCGATTCATTATAAATATTATATACACTTTCGCCGGAAGAAATAGTGACAGTAATTGCGCACGTGGCTGTTTTGCTGCCATCCTGAGTAGTAACCGTGATGGTTGCCGAACCAGCCGCTACACCTGTTACAACGCCGCTTGAGTTAACTGTTGCAACCGATGTGTTGTTGGAATTCCAGCTTACCGTTTTATTGGTAGCATTTGCTGGCGCAACAGTTGCCGTTAAAGTAGTTGTTGAGCCAACATTAACAGAAGCCGTTGTGGGGCTAACTGTTACACCGGTAACTGCTACAGTAGTGGTGGTGACAGTAACTGCGCACGTAGCTGTTTTGTTTCCATCTTGCGTGGTCACCGTGATGGTTGCCGATCCTGCCGCAACACCTGTTACAACACCACTTGAGCTAACTGTGGCAACAGAGGTGTTGTTTGAACTCCAGCTTACCGTTTAATTGGTTGCATTTGCCGGGACAACAGTTGCCGTTAAA
>JBBQEI010000004.1:0-141791 GCA_038320545.1 Bacteroidales bacterium | reverse complement strand
AACTCCATTATAATTGGCAAAACGGGCAAGAGGAATCATGGTAGTATCGCCATGGCCACCTATAACAGTACCTGAAATATCACTTGCAGGAGCATTTAAAGCCATACTCATATAGCATTTAAAACGTGCGCTGTCGAGAATGCCACCCATGCCAATAATGCGGTTTTTAGGTAAACCAGTCGACTTTAGAGCAAGATAAGTCATGGTATCCATAGGATTGCTAATTACCACTATAATAGCATTCGGAGAAAATTTTAAAACATTCTGGGCTACATCTTTTACTATTCCGGCATTGATGCCGATTAATTCTTCACGTGTCATACCAGGTTTGCGTGGAATTCCAGAAGTGATAACCACTACATCAGAATTTGCAGTTTGGGCATAATCGTTTGTAACTCCAGTAATACGGGTTTCAAAACCAAGAAGAGCTGCAGTTTGCATCATATCCAAAGCCTTACCTTCGGCAATTCCTTCTTTAATGTCGAGCAGTACTAACTCACTTGCTAATTCCTTTTGGGCTATAACGTTTGCACAGGTCGCTCCTACGTTTCCTGCCCCAATAACTGTAATTTTACTCATAATCAATTATTTTATAATATCCTTATTGTTATAAAAAACGCAAAATTAGTAAAAAAGTTTGATTGGATAAATTCGATTGTGAATTATTTAACAATAAGATCGAAGTCCTGATTCAGGGAGCGATCCTGAATAAAATCGTACAATGTTAGCTGACGAAGATTGAAAAAATAATTCCAATAATTTCGTAAAGAGTCAAAATAAGCCCTTTTAGAATTATCTTTTTCTTTAAGTGCATCGTTCAGATTCAGTACATCGATTTTACCGATGAGGAAACGTTGTTTGGTAACATCGTAACGGCTCTGGGCAATTCTTTCGGCAGTTGAGGCTATATTCACCTGATCGTTTTGAAGATTAAACTGCATTACCTGCAAGTATACATTTTGTTCAAAATCTACCTGTTCCTGGCCAATCTGAACATCAATAAGTTCCTGCTGCGATTCAGCCATTTTAACCCTGCCCTTTCCCTGGCCCCAGTCAATAATTGGAATTTGAAAACCAACTTGTAATTGCTGTTCATTCTGAAAAGGATTTTCGTACACCGCAGGTAATTCTTTTTCAGCGGTATGTGTTAAACCATATGAGGCAAATAGGTTTATATTTCGACCCCTTTCTCCTTTAGCTTGGGCAACATCTCTTTTTGCTTCAATTAACCGTCGTTGACGGGCTATAACATCAGGATTATTTTTTTGTGCAAGATCTATTACCTTTTGAAAATCTAACTTGATTGAAGGAATAGAATCTGGTAAAACAAGCTCAAAGTTTAACCTGTCGTTGTATCCAAGAAAAGAACGTAATCTTGCTTTTTGAACTTCGAGATCAATTTCAGCCCGGTTTAAATCAGTTTGGGCGTTTAAAAGACTTAGTTGCATCTGAAGCAGATCGTTTTCAGCAATAGTTCCAATATTATACCGCCCTTGTGCAATTTTAAACAAGGTATCGCTGTTGTTGTAGTTAATTTTTGAAATAATTAAGTTCAACTGAGCATTGGATAAATCGAAAAATCGTGCAATCGCTTTTAACGAGACCTGTTCAACCGCTTCAACATAATTTTTCTTGGCTTCTTCATAAACCAATGGCTCAATTTTTTTATCCCAACGCAAGCTGTTAAACGAAAAAATAGGTTGTTGAAAGCCAACTCTTACAGGCGTAGAAAGATAACGCGTTGTTCCTTTATTGCCAATCTCACTGATCTGTTGAAGGTCGCTATTCACAAAAACACGTCCTCCGGTAACTCCTATATTTTGACTGACAGATAATCTGGCAAGATTACCAATACTTTTACGTTCAACAAATATTTCTTCGCCTTGGTCATTGGTCATACGATCGAACGAACGGTTAAGATCGGGAAGATTACCTGAAAATGCCATACTTGGTAAATAAGCAGCTCTGAAACTTCTGTATTGCCAGTAGCTGGAACGAAATCTATGCTTGGCAAGAATTGCATCGGGCGATTGCTCCTGTGCTATTTCAATCACTCTTTCGAGCGTGAATTTTTGTGTTTGTGCAAAAATACAATCTGAAAATAACAATGTACAAATTAAAATACTTAATGTCTTATTCATAATTAAAGCTATTCGTAACGTAATGATTCAATTGGATCTCGTTCTGAAGCCCTTTTTGCAGGGGAATAACCAAAGATTACACCAACACCCACCGATACAGCAAATGCTATAAACACTGAGAATGGCGAAATAATAGTCATGATATTCAATATTTTACTTATAAGAATTGAGGCAAATACTCCAAGACCTACCCCGATAATCCCACCTGTTACACTTATAAGAACAGCTTCGGCAAGAAATTGGACAACTATATCTTTCTTTTTTGCTCCAATTGCCATTCGGGTTCCAATTTCCTTGATGCGTTCCATTACCGATGCAAACATAATATTCATAATCCCAATTCCTCCTACAACCAGCGATATACTTGCTATTGCACCTAAAACCAGACTAAATATTTCCTTGGTACGTTTTTGTTGCTTTAATAAAAGTTCCGGTACAGTTATTTCATAATCCTGCACTTCCGAATGCCTCCGGTACATCATTCGGGCTAATACTTCCACAGTAGATTGTATATCTTCCGTTTCATTAACCTGAACTACAATTTTATCGAGCTGATGATAATTCTTGTTGGGAGTTTTTTTGTTATTATTATTTTGATTGCGACGGCTGTTAGCTTCCAACACCTTACGGGCATTAACCAGCGAACGGTCCTGATAACGCAACAACATAGTTTTTATAGGCACAAAAATATTGTCGTTAATAACATTCACCCCTGCATTCTGATAACCTGACAATTTAATGTTATTACGCTCGACTACTCCAACAATTCGCAACCAGTTTTTCCCAAACTTGATATATTGCCCAATTGGATTGCTTTGGGGAAAAAATTTACTTTGAATATTTGATCCAATTACACATACTGAAAGACCGCTTTCTTCCTGGTTTTCATCAAAATATCGCCCCTTTTCAAGTTTAAGGCCATAAATTTCAAAATAATGATTGTTTACACCCAGCAATTTAGTCTGAAACTTCATCCCATTTTGATAAGCAAATGAATTTACAATTACCTCGGGGCTGATAAGCTTAACTGTTGATAAGGTTGATTGAATTGATTTAACATCCGAAAGTGTCAAACCATGCGAAAGCTTTTTCTTTTTTTTGGTGACATCTTCAGTTTGTTCCCCGTTTTCGTTTTCCGACTGCTCAACCAGAGGGAAAATAACAATATTATTCACCCCTACCATTTTAATTTGTTCAAGGATTTCCTGTTGGGCTCCTTTACCAATGGCCAGCATGGTGATAACAGCGCCTACCCCGAAAATTATTCCCAGGGCAGTAAGTACAGAACGTAACTTATTTGCCATAATGGCTTCAAAAGCGATGGCAATGTCGTGAATGTAAGTTTTATAAAGCCGCATCACTTATTAATTACTTGTTGTCGAACTGGAGGCCTTTGCGATTCTTTTAGCTGATCATTCTTTTTTTTCAGGCTTTTGGCTTTAATCTCAGCAATAAGTTCTTTCCCAACAAGATCGAAATTTTCAGCTTTTTCAGGCACTGCCAGATAAATTACATCATTTGTATCCAATCCTTTTTCAATGATTACATCCGTTTCGTTCATTTCACCAAGCATAACCACTTGCTTTTTTCCACTTTTAGTATAAACAAAAGGAATACTATCCTGGCTGTGAATAGCTTCAATTGGTATATACTTTACATTTTTGAAAGTATCGATAACAATTGAATTACTTGTAGTCATATATGGCCTGAGAATAGCATCGTATTCTTTTACACGGAGAATAACCTCGAATACTTTTGAATCGGTATTGGGCAATTGTTCGCCAACATTGGATACTTGTGTAATGGTTCCATTTAATTTTTTATCAGGGAAAGCGTCGATTCCAATTCTCACTTTTTGACCCACTTTAACTTTGCTGATATCAATTTCGCTTACATACGTTTTTGATATCATCACCGATAAATCGGGTAAAGTAGCTACATTGGGCTCCCAGGGACTAAGAGTCGATCCTACTTTCCGGCGCTGACCGTCCCATTCCTTATGATATATTACCATTCCTCTTTTAGGAGCGGTAATGGTAAACTTTCCTATAACCTTCATGATTTCATCGCGGCGACGAATTTGCCTGTTCAGATTAATATTGGCTTCTTTCATATTAGCTTCAGCCTGCTGAACCTTGAGCTTGTAATCTTTTTGAGCAGCTTCATAGGCCCGCATCGATTTATCAAGGTTTATCTGTGCCTGACGAATAGTTGCCGGAGGTTCAAATTTTGATTGTTCCAGCGTGATTTGTTTTTCTTCAAGATCGTATTTTGAATTTATCAGTTGATCACGAAGATTTCTAAGGTTAATGGAAGTATCGAGTTGAACCTTAGTGAAATCAGCTTGCTTTTTTTCGAGTTCGTCTTCAGCTTCCCTTAATTTATTGGTTATCTCCGAACGATCGAGTGTTGCTACATACTGGCCCGAATCAACATAGGTACCTTCGGCTATTAAATCCTGAATTTTAACCTGATAAAGACGGATGTTTTCACTTCTTAGTTCGGTGGGGGCCATTATATTTTCTGAATTCATAGCCTCAAGCTCCCCGGTAACATTTACAAGAATTTCGAATTCACCTTTGGTTACTATAGCATAAAGTGCCGTGTTTTTGGGCTTATTACTTCTGGATACAAAAACAAAAAAGATCAGAAGGAATACAATTGCCGCAAGGATAATTAAATTACGTTTTTTTTTCATTGCTGGTGGGTTGGTAGTTAATATTTAAACTGTCTGAAAATTTTGTTTTTCAGACAGCCGAATTTGTAACAAAAATCAAGCCAATTATAACATCGTTTGAATGACATCGATCATACTTTTAGCAAGTTTGTCGGCGCTTTCTGCTGTGCTGCTTTCAGCGTATATTCGTATAATAGGTTCTGTGTTGGATTTACGCAAGTGAACCCATTCGGCAGGAAAATCAATCTTAATCCCATCAATATCATTTACCTGCTCATTTTTATATTTCTCTTTAACTTTAAGAAGAATGGCATCTACATCAATACCTTGTTTCAATTCAATTTTATTTTTTGATATAAAATACGGAGGATATGTTGCCCGCAATTGCGAACACTTTTGTCCATTTGTGGCCAGGTGACTTAAAAACAATGCTATTCCAACCAGGGCATCGCGGCCATAATGAGAAGCCGGATAAATGATACCTCCATTTCCTTCACCACCAATAACAGCCCCTGTATTTTTCATTGCTGTAACCACATTTACTTCTCCAACAGCTGCAGCGGTATAAGTTCCACCATGTTTAACAGTAACATCTCTCAAGGCACGAGACGAAGAAAGGTTAGAAACCGTATTCCCTTTTTTGTGCGACAGGATATAGTCGGAAATCGCAACCAGTGTATATTCTTCTCCAAACATAGTACCATCTTCGTTCACAATGGCCAAACGATCCACATCAGGATCGACTACAAAACCAACGTCGGCACCTTTTTCGCGGGTAACTTTGGAAATTTCTGTTAAATGTTCCGGAAGTGGTTCAGGATTATGAGGAAATATTCCATTTGGCTCGCAATAAAGTTCAACAACTTCCTTAACACCCAACAATTTTAATAATAATGGCAAAACAATACCTCCAACTGAATTAACACAGTCGATGCTCACTTTGAATCCTTTTTTGGCAATGGCTTCTTTGTTCACAAACGGTAGGGCTAACACTTCGTCGATATGAATTTGGGTATAATCTTTTGAAACTGTCTGCCCTAAACTATCCACGTCGGCATAACTATAGTCATCTTTTTCGGTCATGGCTAAAATCTCTTTGCCATCAACATCCGAAATAAACTCTCCCTTATTGTTTAAAAGTTTTAATGCATTCCATTGTTTAGGGTTATGGCTGGCAGTTAAAATGATACCTCCGGATGCTTTTTCCTTAGTAACGGCAATTTCAACAGTTGGTGTGGTGGCTAATCCAATATCAATTACATCAATTCCCAATCCATTGAGTGTTCCAACTACTATTTGAAGTGCCATAGGACCTGAAATACGGGCATCCCGGCCTACTATAACTTTATAACGGCTTTCCGGTTCCTGTTTCTTAACCCAGGTTCCATATGCTGAAGTAAATTTTACAATGTCTAAAGGAGTAAGGCAATCTCCCGGACGGCCCCCAATTGTGCCACGAATACCTGAAATTGATTTTATGAGAGTCATTGAAAATATATATTAGATTTGAAATCATAAAAATAACAAGATACTTTAAGAAGAGGAATTAAATATGATGTAAAAAGATGCTAGCAACATACTTTTTGATTCAATTATTGTTAAAATATCCTAATTTAAATTTTATTGGATTTAAAAATTACTACATTTGGCCTGAATTATTAAAGAATTATAATATGAATTTATCAATTGTATTAGGCATTTTAGGAGCCCCGGAAATAGTTTTAATTGTTCTTGGTATGGTTCTTTTATTTGGTGGAAAGAAAATTCCTGAATTAATGAAAGGAATTGGACAGGGGATAAAAGAATTTAAAAAGGCAAGCAAAAATGAAGATCCTATTGCCGATGAAAAAAAAGATACAGAGAAATTACAAAATCCACAGGTTTAATTTATTATTTATCAGAGGGCAAATAGCCTATATTTTTTAATAGATTTTGATTAAAAACTTTGCAAGATTCGTCTCCTTCCCGAGGGGCCCATGTTGCAAAGTTTTTGTCGTTTAAAGGCGAATATGGACCTTCTTTAACTTCATAAACCACTGTACCATCAGCCAACGGAATAATAGTATGCCAAATTTTAGGAGCAATTTCAACCCCATATTTTCCAGTCCCTGCTTCCAAAATATACCAATCTGTAATATTTCCCGAATCATCAAATTCAATAACTGCTGCTTTTCCTGCTAATATTAAGAAAACTTCATGTTTGTCGGGATCTTCATGCTTATGAGGCTGCACAAAAGTATCCATTTGAAGAGCATTCAGCATGCGGTTTAATACCTCATTGTACGATTGATGATAATTGTAATTTTTTCGTCCACGAGGCGAATCTATTGCTTGTTTAACAATGGTTTCAGTAAACGTATTGTCAATTTTAATCATAAAAATTATGTGTTAAAAAGTAATCTCCTTTTCAATTCCCTTTTCCGAAAAGAATTCAAATTGCTCATCATCAGCCAATAAAATAACGCTTGTTGCATTAGTTTTCAGCGTAAAACTTTTATAATTCAGTATATTTTTCAAATAATCAGCCATTACAAAAGCTTTTTCAATACCATCACCACGTTGAAAATTCCAGACCTCATCGGGTTGTGCAAGCCGCTTTCCATCATAAATTGAATCATTCAATAAATTTGAAATCATGCTATAAGCCTCCTCTTTATTCTTTTCTTTTAATCCTTCAATCGAAACAGGATTACGTTCAATTGCTGCTTTTATAAAAGGGATCCAGCTAATTTGGTCCATCTGCCTGAAAGCATATAGCGAAAGTAATGCAAGTTCGCTATTCAACGATTTTTGTTGTATATATTCATAGATTTCCTGCCGGGTTTGTCCGTTTGTTATTTCGAGATGTTCGGAGGGCATGAATTTTTTATTAATATCGGGTAATTGCGGATCAACTTTAAGAAAATTCTTTAATTCGAGAAACAATTGCCTTATATGTTCTTCTTTGCTGCATTTACTTTCTTTGGCATGCAAAACAACATGTTCCATTATTTTATCAACATCTTTTTCGTCGCTGTTTTCCAGGTATTTTTCTACATCCTGAATTACAATGCGATCTTCAAGAGGTGTAAGGGAAAATTCTTCATCATCTATTTCCTGAATTAAAGCATCTCTGGAACCTTCCGTAAAATTATATTTACTGTGATGTTCGTATTCGAAAATTGTTTCCAGAGCAATATAATAGTTGTGGTTATTTGTAAAGTACTTAAATTGGAAACATTTTTTAAAAGACATGTGATATCTCAGAAAATTTATAAAATTAACTGCAGATATTTCAATTTTCAGAAAGGTTCTCAATTTTTCTGTAAATTTCTGGTAAGCTACCACATCGATTGTTGCTTCAGGAAAAACATAATGGATAAATCCTGAAATGTGCGATACTATTGTAATCTTTTCATTTTCGAGTGCCCGCCTTGCTTTCGCCGACATGGCAGTACCATTGAACCACATGTTTTTTGTAACAATACGTCGGTTATTGGTAAGTATTCCATCTTTAATTCCAATGAAATTTTGAGAATGTAAAGGTGTACCAATGATAAAAATTTCTTCCAGAGGAAATTGGCCAACGATAAACAAAGCCGCAGCATATAGCGCCGATAAAGAGACACATTCGCCTGCCCCCTTATTAAAATTTTCCTTATAATTGAAGGCAGTCATTGCTTCAACCGTTTCAGTTTTCCAGTATGGGATAATTTCCGTTGTATATTTATCCAGGCCAAAGTGACGCCTGATGTCTATATCAAAATAATATTTATCGCCTTCGTAGCCAAACAGGGCATTCGATTGTTCGAGAATGGAAGTGTCCATAAAATCTCTGAAGCGATTAAGTTCAGTCTCCTTGTTTGTGAGGCCCCAGGTTTCCAGATCAAGGTTGAAAACATAATGATCCATTATATATTGCTTAATCCTATTTACCTTATAATTAGCCGTTTTTTTCAGGATATCCTTAAACCAGGGATCGTCGCGCCATTTCCAGATAACCGGACTCATTATGTTTGCTATTACTAACGGATACAGTAATTCGGGAAATACAAATATTTCCATATCGGAAAGCGAAAAGGCAGAGGAAAATTTTTCCAGGGTTTTTCGGTCGGCAAAGCTAGGATCTAAAGGCATTATACTAAGCTATTTTCAATAAATATAAAATCCATGGGAGCTAATCTTTATGATCAGATCCCATGGAATAATCTTTAAAAATAATAAATATTAACGGGTTTTAAAATCATGATAATGGCATATTCTTTTTAAATATCATTGATTAATGTTTGAATGCTATTTTTCGATGAAAATAAACATGAGCTACATAAGCAATAATGGAAAAGAGCAGCATAAAATGAATCACACCACCCACTTTTAACCCAAAAAAACATAGTAACCAACAACAAAAAAGAATTATGGAACCCGAAAGGAGTTTATTTAACATAAGTCTCATTTGTAATTAAATTAATAGTTAAAAATCAAATAAAGCTTTCGATGCAACCAGAGTTACACCGAAAACTTTATTAAAATAAACAATTAACCGATACGATAGTTTAATGAAACCTGTATCCAATTGCAAAACCAAATCCAACATTCTTTGCATCTCCATTGTCGTTACCGGCAACTTTAGGCTTAATATTTACCAAGCCTAACGATGTTTCAAGAGAGAAACTTAAACCATTGTTTAGTTCATATCCGGCATATACTTTGGCACCTGCATCGAGAGGCTTATAGAAATTTTGACTGTTTTCCTGCTGTGTAATATCATTCTTGAATTTAATGTCAGAAGAACTTCCGTTCTTTACTTTTCCACCAATTCCCATCGCGATATACGGACCGAAACCTATCATAACATTTCCACCGGTTAATGCTGCTTTATAGAGGAAGGTCACAGGAAGTTCCACATACGAAAGAGAAACTTTTGTATCATTATCCTCATTTTTATAACCTTTAACAGCATATACAAGTTCAGGTCGAACGAAGAATTCGGTAGTAAGAGGTAACTCTGCAAATACCCCGGCATTCCAGGTAGGAAGCATTTTTGTAGTTACCTTGTCGTCATTATTGTCTTTTACCGACATGTTAAACATATTTACTGCGCCTTTAATACCAAATGAAACCTGGGCAGTAATGCTGTTTGTAATCAGAAACAACACAGCCAAAACAAAAGTATATTTATATGCTTTCATCATAATTATTCTTTAGCTTGTTTGCGGGCTTCTTCCTTCATCTTTTCATTTGCGGTAATCACAAAAGTAACCCTTCTGTTCTGGGTTCTTCCGTCATCGGTGTCATTTGAAGCAACAGGTTGTTTTTCTCCATAACCTACAGTACGCATTCTGGAAGCAGCAATATCTTTTCCTCTTAAATAAGATGAAACAGTTTGTGCACGCTTTTCGGAAAGAGACATATTATAGTTATCACTCCCTTTGCTATCAGTATGACCTTCGATAAGAACATCAGTATCAGGATATTTCTTGAGGACATTTGCAAGTTCCTCTACTGATTTAGTTGAAGCTGGATTAAGATCGGCTTTGTTAAATTCAAATAAAACACCTGAATTAAAATTAATTATAATGCCTTCTTCCCCAGGTTTATGAATTACTTCAGCATTGGGTACACTATTTTTAATTTCTTCAGCCTGTTTATCCATTTGCCGACCAATTACAGCTCCTGCTGCTCCACCAACAGCGGCGCCAATTATTGCTCCTAAAGCAGTATTTCCTGCAGTTCTTCCAACAACTCCGCCAAGTACTGCTCCTGTTCCGGTTCCTATTGCGCCTCCTTTAAAGGCTCTGGAAGTTTTACAACCGGAAATTACTAAAAGGCATAGAACAATAAATGTCCAAATCACTCTCACTTTCATAACTTTTATTTTTAATTCAAAATTTATGTTTTTTTATCAAACAGAACTAATGCACCACCGAGAACTATAACTCCAACACCCCAGAGAGGAGACCATGAAGCGGTATGCTTTTGGTCTTTTGTAATTTCAACTTTACCAATATCAACAACTTTTTCTTTGGTAAAAAAACTAATGCTTGTAATAATGGTGATGATAATTCCAACTACAATCAAAACAATTCCAGCTTTTCTCATCTTTATTTTATTTAAAAAATTAAAATTGTAAACCCTTAATAGTATTTTTTAACTATCAAAGTAAGAGCACTAATAAAACTATGATTACAACAAGCAATACACCGCCACCAATGTAAATACCTTCAGCATTTTTATTTACTTTATCTTTTATATCTCTCACTTCTTTTCTCAAATCACGTTTTTCCCGGGCAGTAAGAGTACTTTTGTCCATATTGTTAATTTCTTCGATACGGGTAACTAAAACCTGAATTTCTGTTTCACTCAGTTTTTGTTCTTTATTTACCTTAACTGATTCCTTTTTATCTTTTTTAACTTTAACGGGGTCGGCAGCCTGGAGGGTTGAAAAACTAATCATCAAAGCCCCAACAATTGTGAATAAGAGTATTTTTTTCATGTTGTTAATTTTTTAAGGTTTATTCTACAAATTTCCGACAAACAGGTAGTTTTTCTATTATATTAAATTCAGAAAAAATTACATCTTTCCCACATTATACACGTTTTAAAAGAGACTTTTACGGCACAAACAGTAGCGATGCCAGTATTGTTACTCATAAGTGACCGTAGTGGGTTTTGTTGTTTCGAAATCGCGGAAACCAAAGTCGGAAGTTCGGTAAGTATTGAATTTGGATATATTTTTTCCTTTACCGGGAATTATGGGATAATAAGCTAATGAGAGCTGGAATGTTTTGAAAACCAGAAAATCGTTTTTTATCAAAACTCCCAAGCCAAACAATGAATAAAGCTTTGCATTTGTGAAACTATTGTTATAACTGCCGAGCAGTCCCATGGAATAGACCAAATAAGGTCCAAAACGAAACCCTATCAGGTTCCAGGGAGCATATGACTGTGTTTGCAGGGTGAGTAAAATCTTATGTGCCCCATAAACATCCCTGGATGAAAAACCAGTAATGCCATATTCTTCATTGATAGTAACCTTATCAGTTGGCAATCGTTTTATTCCAAAAATAAACTGTGGCTTTATAAACTGGCGTATTTTCCAATTTCCTATATCAATTAATTCAGAGAAATAATTTAAACCAATGTTAAATGCTCCTTCCCCAAAATTTCCATGCTGTATAAACCTTCCATATTCAAAATTAGTACTCAGATATCCCCATTTATAAAATTCGCCCCACGAAGCTTTTAGTCCCAGATACCATCTTCCTTTATTGTTTTTAACCTGATAACCACCCGTAATACTATAAAGCTTTCCGCGGGGAACATCCTCAACCAAACCGTAATTGAAAATAAATTTATCCTGCACATACTGGCGGCTGGTAACGCCAATACCAACAAACACAAATCTTTCATCGGAATAAATATGCAGGGAATCGTACAACTCAACAGGGTTTTCAATATAATGAATATGCTGAAAACGAGTAGAAAAAATAAAATTAGTAGTACGCTGTAATTCTGATTTTCCTCCAAAAATTCGCCAGGATTTAGCAAGCCAGACATCCTGTGTATTAAACTTGAAATTCTGAAAAAACTTAGAAGAATCAGGGAATACAATTGTGTCCTTATTTAGTTTCTGCCCAATAAAAATTCCTCCACCCCATTTTGCAAAAGAAGAAAAAAGTGGCCGTTCAATATCAATTGCTTTAATAAAACTTCGATTTTCGTATATCTGATATTGTAATTTTGCCCCAACATATGAATTTTTAATGTTTGGAATGTAATAGTTTGTCTTGTACGCAACATGTTTATTATTTGTGTTTACAGCCAGAATATTGTCAAACTGTTGTCCTGTTCCAATAAAATTCTGATCAGTAAACCCCAGACTAAAGCTTGATGATGAAAGGCTTCCACGAGGAATTAAACTCCATATATCCAATACCCTGATAAAGATATCGACGGAATCTTTTGAATTTTCGACATTTTGCGGGCGAATCGTTACTTGGTGCACATATTTTTGTTTACGGATTAATCGTTCCGATTCTTTAACCAATAATGAATCGAACTCTTGGTTTTGCCTGAATAATAACAAATTTCTTATTGCAATCGGTAGAGTTTTAATGTGCAATTTATTTCCGGTTTCTCTTAAAAATCCGGTTGGTCTGATCGATGTATCTCTTATGTCATATCCAAATGGATCCAGGGTAAGAATATCAATATTCCTGATTATTTTTCCTTCATAATAATTATACGATTTAGGGGCTATTCTCTTTACCCTTCGGGCGGAAGGTTTTTTTGGTTTTTCAGGTATAGTAAAAATAGTTGAAAACAGCCATTTTGAAATTTTCTTTTTCTGTGCTATTTTCTGTAAGGCTTTATATACTTTGGCTGAATCGTCGGGAGCGGGCTTGTCAGGCTTCTGGGCAAATAACAATTGGGAAATTCCAACAAAGAACAGCAGGAAGATAAGTTTTAGCGACATATTTTTTCCCTATCATATTTTTAAAATTTCCTGAAAAAGTCAGATATAATGTTCTACTTATTATGTGATTATATGATTTTCACTTTTGAAATTATACTTCTCAACCACCATTCGTGCAAGTGTATAACTTAACGTCGATTCAGCGCTTAGTTGCTGATCGATACTGTCTTCAGCCAATCCTCCAAAACAACTCCCCGTTAATGGGTTATACAGCATTTGGTTCAGTCGGTTATTCCCTAAAAACCAGTTATATGCCATTTCCATCTGTTTATAATAAAATTTATCCTTACAAATAAGATAGAATTTACTTGAAGCGACAACATTAAATGCTATGTCAATGGGAAGTTCTTCGGCAATACCATTATCATATTTATATGAAACTTCATCACTTTTCGGATATGTTTCTATTCTGTTATTTTTTAATATCCTGGTAGAAAGAAATTCAAATGATTCTATGGCAATATCCTTATAATCCTGATTCCCTGTTAACAACCAAGTATTTAACAAGGCACCGGACATGAGGCTACCAGAAATAACAAATTGATCATCGAACCAATGCCAGTCCGGACGAGAATTTTCTTTATATTTTTGAACAAGTTTATCAGCGAGTAATTTTATGGTTTTTAGTTCATCTTCCGATTCACCAACGCTATAATAATAATAAAGACCTTTTATGGCAAAAGCGATCGCCCTGCCAGAATTAAGTTTTTCGATGCGTGGGAGTGCGTTTTGAAAAATTAAATCAGCAATATCTATCAATTCAGCAGGTAAAAGTCCTTTCAGTGATACAAGATATCCTAACGCCCAAATTGCTTTACCTTGAGTATCTTCGAGGTTTTCTTTGAAATTTTGAGGAGAAAATTTACGCTCATAATCCAGGTGCTTTAAAAACGTACCTGAAGGTTGATAACAATGGTATAAGAATTTCAGATATTTTCGAATCTGCAAAATATCACTGGTTTCTCCTGTGATTTTGTAATGCATACAAAATACATATAAGGCAAATGCATTATCATCCAATGTATATCCTGACCGGATATCCGGTTCTCCTTTATATGCCGATTTCAAAATTCCTACTCTATCGGTCATGAATTTTAAAAAATCCAAATTGATAGGTGGGTATTTAAATTTTATTGGCAACTTAGTTTGAGCAATGCGATTTAAAATATGTCCATGCGATAATGCCGAATTTTCCCAAATGGATGTAAGTGATTTCCTGGTAACATTTTCGCTGAATTTTTTCCTTAATGCCGGATTCTCAAGCAGTTCATTTATTTTAAAGGTTAGGTCGTCTGCATTCCCAGCTTCGAAAATGAAACCTGATTGATTGTCCAAAAATTCATAAGCATGTGCCGTTGATGAAGAAATAATGGGACAACCGCAACTCACAGCAAAAGCAAAGATGCCACTCATGGCCCTGTCTAAATCGGTAAATGTGAATATGCATACATCGGTAATAAGTAAATATTCTTTAAGTATTTCTGAATTAAAGAATCCATTCAGAAAATGAACGTGATTTTGCAGTTTCAACGATTTGACACGAGACTCAAGCATTACCCTGTATTTTTCACCATTTTGTTTTAATTCTTCAGGATGTGTTTTTCCTATAATAAGAAATACAATTTCGGGGTGCAACTTTATAACCGATGGCAAGGATTCAAGAGCTGTTTCAATACCTTTACCAGGCGATAACAAACCAACTGAAGTCAGAATTTTTTTACCTGCCAGTTTGTATTTTTCTTTGAGGTGTGAAGTATTTGAAGGTACAATCAGATGTGTTCCATATGTAATAACTTCTATTTTATCTTCAGGAATTTGATATTCGTTTATCAATGCTATTTTCGAAACTTTAGACATCACAATAACCATTGCAGACAAAGATGCAATGTTCTGTATATATTTTTTGATTTCTTCGGAAGGTTGGCGCTTTACTGTATGAAAAACAATAATTGCAGGTTTTGCTATTTTTTTCAAAAACAAAAGAAAATCATTTTCATAGCCTTTAAAAAGATCGAACTCGTGTTGAATAATTAAGACCTGAATATTATCATCATTGTTAATTTTATCTTCAATTTTTGTATAATCATTAGAATTTGAAATATTCAGAACTGAAGTAACTTCTTCAGGATAATAATATTTGGCATTGCCGTGTTGAAGGGCGCAAACCTTCAATTTAAAAAAATTAGTAAAGCGATTGTTAAGTGCATTAATTAGATTATGAGCGTAAGTAGCTATGCCACATTCTCTTGGTGGATATGAAGTAATAAATAAAATTTCTAATGAAGTGACATCCTGCTGATTAGTTTTTGAATTGTCATAAATGTTGAACAGTTCATTATTATCAATAAGATTTTCTCCAGCTACTTTTTTTTCTCTTCCAAGTATAATACTCCCCTCATTTCCCATACGACCACCTTAATTTATTTAAGATAAGAATTGGAGTGTTTTAATCCTCCTGAAAGGAATAAACACTCCAATTTAATGAAAAATTTAGACAGATGCTGAACGTGCCTTGGCTTCGTCACCAGCTTTTTTGGTTACATTACCAATAGTATCTTTAACACTTTCTTTAACACTATCGATACGTTCGTTAACTGAACCTACCACATCGTCAAATTTTTCTTTGGCAGTATTTGCCAAATCTTCTCCTGTTTCCAATAATTTTCTGCGGGTTTCCGAACCTTTATCAGGTGCGAACAAAATCCCAACCAAAGCACCGGCAGCTACTCCTGCCAATACGCTTAATAATACTTTACCACCACTCATAAGTATGTTGTTTATAAGGTTAATAAAAAAATAAAGGCTTTTAAGCCCCCCGGATTATCCTGAATAAAATTGCTATTACAGCAATAACTAATAAAATATGTATAATACTACCGGCATGAAATACAAAAAATCCGAGTATCCATCCTATAACCAGTATTACTGCAATAATGTAAAGTATACCTCCCATGATTATTTAGTTTAAATGATTTTAATTTAAATGAGCGCGTAACATCCATGCCATCTTCTCATGCTTTTCCATTAATCCGGTCATAAAATCAGAAGTTCCCATATCTTTGTACTTGTCTGATACCTGCCCGGCATCACGGCGTAAAATCCGGATTATTGTTTCATGATCCTCCAATAGCGTACGGACAATTTGTTGCTGATTGCTGAATTCATAATTACTCTCGCTCATTCGGGTAATGGCTATAAAATCTTTTAAAGTGCCTATAGCAAAATGGCCTAATTGTCTCACCCGTTCTGCTACCTCATCAATCATTCCGGCTAATTCATCATACTGGTCTTCAAAAAACTTATGAAGTTCATAAAATCCCGGGCCCTGGATATTCCAGTGAGCATTCCTTGTTTTTGTGTAAAGCACAAATTCATCGGCAAGAAGCGTATTTAACAATGTTGCCGATTCTTTCAGGTTCGCATCGGAAATTTCAATGTTTGTTTTAATCATATTCATAAGGTTTATTGAATAACAATCCAACAATGTTTTTGATTAAGCTTACTTTTGATTTCTCACCTTTATTGTTTGAATTCGAATTTAATCTTCAATTTATTAAGGCTAGAATAGTGCAAAGGTCAGAAAGATTAGAGAAATTTGTTTTACAAAAAAACCGGATAAAATTACATTATTCACACTTCCGGCATAAACCAGGAATAACGGAGAAAAGGAAATTACCTGCCTGTGGGGGAATTGCCGGTCGTTGAGCGGAGTCGAAACGCCCGGATTTTTAACGGAGAGCCAAATTTGAAACCACGTTTAATTAAAACCTCACCCCTATTCCAGGGCTTAGCATAAGAAATGGCCGGGCATCCTGAAATTTATAACCAATTCCGATATGAATAGGCATGTTGAAAATTCGGCCTGGTTTTATGGGATATAAACTGGCCAGAATAACTGCTGCCAGATCTCTTTTAGCATTATCGCTGAAGTTGAAAGTATTGATAGCCAAAAAACCTGCTCCCAAACGATAAGGCTTTAATCGTCCTACCTTTTCGGCATCGGGAAAACTAAACTGAGCAATTAAGGCAAGGCTCACACCTCCCAAATTATCGGTAAACTTCGCTTTCTGAGGTTCAACGGGTTCTTCCATTGACAAAACAGGTTTTGGCCCTACATGATTGTTATTCCAAATTTCCAATTCATTTGTATAGGCTATTTTTTCTTGGTTATATAAATTTTTATCTGTACCATATTTTTCAATGCTTTCTCTTTCAGCTTTGGTTTTTCCCAGGTTCTGTATCATCAAACCTGCCGGGAATGAAACATCAATATCGAATATAACAGGGCGCTGCAATACAATTTCGATTTGTTTTTCGTATCCCGAACCATTATATTTTTCATCGGGATTCCGAAAATTTAACTGAACCCTGGAAAAATCCTCCATATTGTAGGTTTTGTAGCCAATGAGACTATTCAGACTAATGGACGTCGAAACTGCCGATTTATCTTTGTAATAAACAAATCGCGGAGAGTTTTCACCCGGACAAACCAAAATGTTTTTGATGTTTTTCATTTCGATTAACTCGCCTCTTTTTCCCAGAATTTTTACATCAATATCAAAATATTGCTTTCCATATAACTTACTTTCCGAATCAATTTTATTGTAATCGAAGTTTAGAGTTATGTCGTTAATGGTACTTCGTTGGATCATAATTGGTGCAATGGAAGAAAGTACCCTGTTACCAGTACCAAAGTTCAGGCTTATGTAATCCATTTTTCTTGGTACCTGGTACTCTCTTACATTGAGTGTAGTACCAGTATTATTGGCTCCATTATAAAGGTTTATTTTTTTCTTGGTAATATTTATGGGCACTTTAAGCTGGAATGAAGAGCTGGTTTCGCTGCGGATAACAGTATCAGATGTCAAATCCAGTAGATCTTCCCAATGAAAACGTGCTTTATGTAAACCTTCGCCTTCCATTTTTACATTCACCGTTTCGCCGGGATAAACATTCAGGTTCGTCGACCAATCTTCACCCTCATGCATAACCATTATATTAGTAATTGTAGTTTTAGGAGTAATGTCGCAATTGGTTATAAACTTAGAATTGTCGCCTTCCTTTATGTATAAATATCCTTCAGTTTTCCGGTGAAAATTAAACGGACGGAAGATGCACAATACCTTGTCGTTCGTTAAACTGCTTTTTGTAAACAATTCGGCAATTAAAGCACCCCCTGGTTGTTCCTGATTTTCGAGCCTGTACGTTTTGCCAATTACCAACTGCCGGTTATTGTCCATTTGAACCTCGATTCCATTTATTTTAGATTTTTCGTCGAAGGTTAATTCCTGTTTATCCAGGTTAAGAAATGCCAAACGACTCGTTTTTACTTTAAAACTCTGAGTGACTTCGGGCAAATCGTACACTATTTTTTTGTCGTCCACCAAATTAGGAATGTAGGTTTGAAGTTTAATTTTAACCTCCCTGATATCGGGCAAATTGGGGATAAGGTGCACCATAAGTTTACCATTTTCCTCCAATACCCTGTAATTTATATCCCGGTCGCTGACCCATTCGTTCGTTAACCTGATATTTTTAAGATTATTTGTAGTAAGTTCAAATACTTTTTCTTCACCTAAAAATAATTCATCGCTTATCAGTCCAAAAGCCACCTTGGTTTTTGTATATGGCAATAACTTTATTTCTTCCAATACAGGAGTTTCAGCACCGACAATTGTGGCGGAGAAAGTCAAATTTATAAACTGGCTTTTGAACAAATTTATAAACCGCAACCGAATCCTGTAATATTCATCATGAACAAAAACAATGGAATCGAGCTGAATATAATCGGATGATCCTAATAATTTCAAATTACTAACTTTTTCTTTATCAGCAGGATAAAGATTTAATTCGCAAACATCGTCTTCCCTTTGAAAATTAAAATACAACCTGCTTTCATTATTCTGAACAATTGTATTTTTCGATAATTCATAATGTACCGTATCAATTTTAATGGTAAATTCACGTATAAATTTACGATCGTAACTTTGCGAGAATGAGAATGCTGCAGTTAAATGAACGAAAAGTAAAAATACAAAGGTCTTCTTCATCGTTTCTAAAATTGGTTAAGTTGGGGTAAAGTTAATATTTGTATATTTCGATCAAATAGTTCACTATAAAATTTTATGAGTTTTAATCATGCCTTTTTTATTGACATTGTTGATATGTAGATAATATATTAGCTTTAAATAATAACCGCCACATGAACTTGATTGAAATTATCAATACCAAATGTGTAAAATGCCATGCATGTGTCAGGGTTTGTCCTGTTAAAGCTGTTAAAATGGATTTAACGGACGACTTTCCAAAAATATTGCATAACCGTTGCATTGGCTGTGGTAGTTGTGTTACAGTATGCGGCCCGGAAGCAGTAGTTTATCATAATTCTAAAGAAGAAACCAAAAGAATTTTAAAATCGGACAATAAAGTTGTTGCCATAGTTGGCCCCAGCATTTCAGGAGAATTTTCCGACATTACCGATTACCGTAAATTTGTTGAAATGATCAGGGCACTAGGTTTTCATTATGTAAATGAAGCTTCATTCGGGGTCGACATCATCGCTCAAAAATATGCTGAACTGTTTGAAAACAACAAAGGCAAATATTATTTTACTGCAAATTGTCCTGCACTCATTTTTTACATCGAAAAATATTACCCGGAACTCATTCCAAATCTGGCACCTATTGTAACCCCAATGATCGCTTCAGCCAAAGTAATGCATCAGAAATATGGGCCGGATATCCGCATAGTATACATTGGCCCGTGCATTGCCAATAAAAAAGAAGCCTTACGACATCAAGATGAATCGAAAATTGATGCTGTTCTTACGTTCAAAGAATTGAGAGAACTTTTTAAAGAATTCGGCATTACTGAAGGCAAACATGAAGTAGGAGATTTTGATCCTCCATATGGACGAAAAGGGTCACTTTATCCAATAAGCACAGGGTTTTTGCAAGCTGCAAACATTAGTGAAGAACTTTTAACCGGTACTGTTTATACAGCTGAAGGCAGAAGTTCGATGGTTAAGGCTGTGAAAGAGTTTTCGGATCATCCGCTGGTTATAAACAGGCACTTCAATATTTTTTACGATCATGGCTGCATTATGGGACCCGGGACTTCTCGTGGTGGCGACAGGTTTTTCCGCCGTACGCTTGTTGTAAATTATGCCAATAAGCGAATGAGTAATTTCAATAAACGGGAATGGGAAAAAGAAACCAGGCGTTACCTCCAGTTAGATTATTCAGCATCGTTTATTGCCGACGATCAGCGTATTTCGCAACCTCCAAAAGATAAAATCAGGGAGGTAATGAAAGAAATGGGCAAAAATGAATTCAGCGACAACCAGGGGTGTGGTGCCTGTGGATACAATTCATGCTACGATTTTGCCACTAATGTCGTGAAAGGATTAACTACAACTGAAATGTGTATTACCCATGCAGTTCGCAGCAGGCAAAATTCAATTCAACGATTACAGCAAATAAACCAGCAACTTGAAGAAACAAAAGACGCTCTCAGGGAATCGGAAAATGCCGCCCGGCGCGAACAACAACTAGCTAAACAAGCCTTTGTAACCATGGAAACTATGTTGCAAAAATTACCTTCGTGCCTTGTAATTGTGAACGAAAAATTAAAAATATTACAAGTGAACCAAAGTTTTATAAAATTTCTTGGACCAGATGCGGCCGAAATAAACGAAATAATTCCGGGCCTCGCCGGAGCTGATATAAAAAAACTGTTACCTTTTAATATTTACAATCTTTTTTCGTATGTATTACTCAACGGAGAAGACATACAAAAGCGTGATATTCATTACAATGAAGAGCTTTATAATATTTCCGTTTTTTCTATCCGGGAAAATTCAATAGTAGGTGCTGTAATAGCTGATATAAATTCACCTGAATTAAGAAAAGATGAAGTTTTAAACCGCATTGACGAAGTAATTGGCAAAAACCTTGAAATGGTTCAGAAAATTGGTTTTTTACTTGGCGAAACCGCTGCCGACACCGAGCAAATGCTAAATTCAATTTCAGAAATGTACAAAGGAAACAATTCGAAAGATAAGAACACTAAAAACTCATTATAAGTGGTAAAAACAACTAAAACAGTTGTAATCGAAGGTTTTTATATTGAAGTTCATTGTCAGCAACGGAACCATAATGGTGAAAGAATTTGTGGCGATGTATTTCTTTCTAAACGTATCCCAGAAGAAAACAGGGTAATAGCCATTCTTTCGGATGGAATGGGACATGGAGTGAAAGCCAATATATTAGCAACCTTAACCTCAACGATGGCCATGCGGTTTACCATGGAACATGAGGACCCGAATACCATTGCCGAAATAATTATGAATACACTGCCTGTATGCAGCGATCGTAACCTTAGTTATTCCACCTTCACTATTGTTAATATTGAATATGATGGTACAACTCATATTCTTGAATATGGTAACCCTGAATGCCTGATTTATCGTGGCAACCAAATATTTGAACCCGAGTGGCAATGTATTATTCTTACCAGCCATAAAAATGCGGGTAAAGAAATCAGGACTTGTTCTTTTAAATCGCAGCTCGAGGACAGGATAATATTTTTCAGCGATGGAATTTATCAGTCGGGTACCGGAACAGTCAAATATCCTGTGGGCTGGGGATTGGAAAACATAAAAACTTACCTTGGTAAATTAATCGATACCGATACATCCATTTCGGCGAGAAAAATTGCAGGAAAACTTGTCAGCCTGGCTTACCAGAACGATAACTATAAAGCTGAAGATGACATTTCGTGTGCCACTATTTACCTTCGGCATCCACGACGGCTTTTGTTATGCAGTGGTCCGCCATATGAAGAGTTTAGTGATTCCGATATGGCGAAAATTGTAAAAGAATTTAATGGACAAAAAATTATTTGCGGCGCCACCACAGGGGATATTATTTCGAGCCAGTTAGGCTTAAAGATAACAGAAGGCCAACAATTTGATGATCCTGATCTGCCTCCCATATCGTTTATGGAAGGTATTGACCTGCTCACAGAAGGAATTCTGACTTTAAGTAAAGTTCACGACCTTTTAAAAGATCATAATCCTGCCATGCCAACCGGAAAAGGACCAGCTCATCAGGTAGTAAACATGTTACTCGAATCGGACGAAATTCATTTTTTAATCGGAACACGAATAAATCCAGCGCATCACGATCCAAAAGTGCCTCGTGAGCTGGAAATACGACGAACAGTCGCAAAAAGGATTGCTCGACTGCTGGAAGAGAAATTTTTAAAGGAAGTGTATTTACAAATAATGTGATTACCGGTAAAAAAACAAGTATTTTTTCACGTGGTAATAGTAAGAAGCTTTTCCACCAAAACCCCTGAAAAATTTAGCAACTCCTGAAATCATTGATCCTTCAAAATCAAGTAACCATCCGGTAGCAGCATATTCTTTAATTAAACCATCGAAAATAAGATGCATGGCCAATAATTCTTTGCCCTGAGGAGAACTAGCTCCTGCAAGGTAAACGATTTGCATGTTCCAGATGAGAAAACAAGCTGCAGCCAGTATTTCACCTTCCTGGTTACAAACTTTCAGAATATGTGTTTTTCCCTTTTCTGAAGCTTTTAATACCAAACTAGTAAATGTTATATATTCACTTTCATTTATTCCTTGAATGTAGGTTTTGCCAAATGCTAAAAATGAATTTACATCGCATTCTGAAAGGAAAAGATTGACTTTTTTAGCTTTTTTAATATTGCGAAGCGTGTTTTTTTTATAATCTTTTACCAGAATATCATAATCAGCGGTCAGGTCCAGAGTATAATTAATCTTTCCGTTCAGGTATTTTGTTTTGTGCAGACCTAAAGCATTCGATAGCTTTAAATTAAAATATGGAAATTCCCAGAATATTTTTTTATAAAACGCCTTGGCTATTTTATCGTTTACACCAATTCCAAAAATTCCTGATTTCTGACAGAGTAGGGGTTGAACCAGATATGGAATGCAATATTTGTATTTAACAGGAAGAGGAAATATTATTTTATAATCATCAAAAACTATACATTCCCATCCGGGAGATACAATGTCAAGATACCAGGATAACATATAAACATGAGACTCGTCGGCATTTAAAATTGCCAAATCCCATTTTTCCTTATCTATCTGATGATTCGTTAACCTCTTTAGCATTCCTTAAAAGAGGTAAATTTAAAAAATAAAGAAGATGTTCTGAAAATAAGTTTAGATCAAGGTTGATCGTACTGAACCAAACGTTTTGTTTTTTCGCGCTTTGAACGGTTCATGGTATACCCCATCGAAAGCATCACCTCATAAACATACCTCCATCTTTTCCATTCTCCATAATCGCTCAGCGAATCGTTGTGCCAAAGCGAACCGAAAGTTCCGTTTACTGCATCCACTTTTTTCATTAATTCCTGAATTTTTAACAATGCAAAATCCGGGTTCATTTTTAGCCGGTCCCTTAATGTTCTTTCCATAAACACAAAAGGGTGAATGGTTAAATTGGTTTTTGTTTCAGTTTGAATATCATAATACAAATAAGGAGCTGCAATCCCCGCACGAAACCCTGGTTTATCGTGGTAACCCATGCTAAAATCGTGAGTTATGCCCAGTTTCATCAGCCATTGATATGTTTTGGGGAATACCAGTCTCAAAAAATGTTGCCGGCTTCTGGTAATCTGGGTTTCACAAGTTTTTGAAAGCCGTTCAACTTCACCTTTCAATACACCGAAATTTTGGAAAGCCCGGTATGATGGGTGAATTCCTAAAAAAAACTTATCGTTAAGCCTTTTTATCAGCGACTGAATAGCGGGCTCCTCGAAAGGGATATTCCGGTCGTAATGGCTATAATCTCCTGCAAGGTAAAAAACATAAACTGGAAGATCATATTTGCGATGCACGAGTTCTAAATATTTATAGGTATCGAAAGGATCTGTTTTGGATTTTAGGGATACTAATATCCTGTCGACAAAATAATTCCATTTAAAAGATACTAAATCTCGACCCGAAGCTAACAGAAACCTTCTAAAATTGCGATATAAAAAAGCATAAGCAACATCAACATCGATAGATGTTTCCATTGTAAATTTTTGCCGACGGGGAACAATCCAGGTGTACTTTTCCTGCAGGGTTTTAAGTAACAGATTCGCCCATTGTTGTACCACAGGTTCTTCGAGGAACCCGTTTTTACCGGCAACACTCTGATCTGAATTAAACCTGCCATGCTCATCGGGCTTAAATGGCAAATACTCTTCATATCTTGTAAGAAGGTAAAAAGATGCCGAGAAAATATCAAAAGGAAAACCTGTAGTCCCCGAAAAAAATAAAGTATGATAATTATTCCATTTTGCATATCTGATATCGAATGACCTTATTCCAGATTCGGATAAAATACCTGCGGGAATAATCTGTAGAACATTATCAACAGCAACTTTTGAATAATTTATTTTGGGGGAAGCTGAATTTTTAAAATAGTTAATATCGGTTGTAAGCTGATACGGAAGTCCCAATAACGAACCAAGCAAAACTTCGACAGTATAGCTTAATCTTGGTGAAAATGATTCAGTGTAAATAATAACAGGCTCATTCATAAGCGGTATTTCATGCTTTTTTGAGTTAATTATAATAATTGCTTCTTCAAAAATTTGTTAAAAATATTCTCATACATTACATTTGACAACATTGTACTATATATAACAAATAACCCGAAGAAATATCCATGAATCATTATTCAATATTAGTAATATTATTTATTAATATTTTTACCTGCAATGTTTCGGGGAATGATATAAATATTTATGAAGTTGATTCCGAAAACATTAGCCAACTCATAAAAAGGGCTGATCAATTGCTCGACACAGCTCCCGATAGTTCGCTCAAAATAGCTGAACAGCTATTAAAGACATTCAATAAAAACACAAATTCATTCGATTATTGTAAAGTACTATATATAAAAGCCAGAGCAAACTCATACCTCGAAAATTATAATAAAGCGTTGAGCGATTTCCAATTATGTTTATCGAATCCTTATTTTATTAATGATAGCTTATTGCTTGCCGACTTAAAATTTAACATTGCCCGCTGCTACGATTGCACTTCGGATATTAATACTGCAATTCAAATTTACCTGGAAGCATTTAAACTTTACCAGAAAAAAAAGGATATCTATGGACAGGCTAAAGTACTTCAAAACATAGGAATTATTGAATCGGACAAAAGAAGGGACAGCCTTGCCATTGCATATTATAAAAAGTCGTTGGAATTATATAAATTTTTAAAAAATGAACCAAAGCAGGCTGCTATTTTGCAAAACATTGGCGTAGTATATTTAAATCAGGAAAATTATCCTAAAACTATTGAATATTACAATAAAGCCCTGAAGATCTTTATCTCGGTCAACGATCCGGAAGATATAGCCTCAGTTGAGAATAATCTTGGAATCGCCTATGAACGTCTTCTTAAATTTCAGGAAGCTTTAAAGCATTATGACAAGGCCCTGTTATACTTTAAAAAAATTAATTCACGTACCGGCCTCGCTTATATCCACGATAATTTAGCTTCATTATACCGGCGGTTAAATAAAAATGAGACGGCGATAACGCATTACAAATTAAGTATCATGTATGCTGATTCGGTGCAGATACTCGATTTATTAGCATTTGTTAATGAAGAAATGGCATCGTTGTTGGAAGAAATGGGCAATTATCAGGGATCATTAAAATACTATAAAGCTGCAAATCAAATTGAGGATTCCATCTCAAATGAAGAATCGAAGAAAAGGCTGGCTGAAGCGGAAGCACTCTTTCATGGTGAACTGAAAGATTTTGAAATACAAAAAAAAGAGATTCAGCTTAAAGCTCAGATGAGGGAGAATTCGATTTACCTTGTTGCACTAATTTTATTGATTTTCATGTTTTGTTTTTTAGTGTGGGCTTATCGTAAGAAAGTACTTGCTGAAAATCAAATACGAAAACACCAGGAAATTTTGGAGGATGAAGTAAAGCAGAGAACCAATGAATTAAAACTGGAGATGTTTGAACGCATCGCTGCTGAAGAGGCTGATAAATTAAAAACAGCATTTCTGGCGAATATGTCGCACGAAATCAGGACACCCATGAATGCAATCCTGGCTTTTTCAACTTTTTTAAAAGATCCGGATATATCAGGAACACAGCGCAACGAATATGTGAAATACATAAATTCATGCAGTATCAGCCTTTTACGCTTAATAGACGATATTCTTGATACAGCCAAAATTGAAGCCCGACAATTAAAGCTGACTGAAAGTGCCTGCTATGTAAATTCCGTTTTAAACGAACTTTTTGTTTATTTTCAAAATCATAAGAAGTGTAAAGAAGAAGATATAGTTTTGCAGGTAAAAACCGATTGCATTGCCCGTAATTACATTTTCAGTACTGATGTTACCCGATTAAGGCAAATTTTCACAAACCTGCTCGACAATGCATTTAAGTTTACCGAAAAGGGAAAAATAGAGTTTGGTTTTGAAATCAAGGATGGTTTCTTTCAGTTTTATGTATCCGATACAGGATCGGGGATTCCAAAAGATAAAACCGAACTTGTTTTTAAAAGATTTGGACAGGTAAACGATAATTCCTCTAAGGTTTACAAGGGAACAGGCTTAGGTTTGTCGATTTCGAAAAACTTAACTGAATTACTTGGTGGCAAAATGTGGCTTGAATCGTTGGAAGAGAAAGGTACTTGCTTTTATTTTACCATTCCGGCAAATAATTATGAAGTTTCCGAATTAATTAAGACTTCCAATGATGAATACAGTTTACCACAAAAAAGCATTGCTTGGAAGAATTTTACCATCCTGGTTGCCGAAGATGATGATTTAAATTATAAACTGATACAGATTGCTCTTAATAAAACACAGGCCAATATCATCAGGGCTTATAACGGAGAGGAAGTGTTAAGTTTATTATCCGAAAACAACAACATTCATGGCGTTCTGATGGATATCCAAATGCCTGTGCTCGATGGTTATGAGACAACACGCAGGTTAAAATCAAAACATCCTGAAATTTTCGTCATCGCCCAAACAGCATTTGCCATGTCGGACGATAAAGATAAATGCCTGAAGGCAGGATGCGATGATTATATTTCCAAGCCTATTGATATTGATGAGCTACATCGGAAGCTGGGTTGTCACTTTGAAAAACTTCAAATTAAAGAAGATTCATAATTACCATTCCCGTATTTATCTTATTTGTACTGTAATCGAGTTCCGAACCCATAAAACTGTGAGGTATTGAAAAAATTATAATGGTCATAACACAAGCAATAATTACCGGAACAGGCCGGGCCTTTTTTCTGTTTGCCAGAAAAGCCCAAATCCAAAAGATAAATGCAAAAAGTGTTTTGTTATCAGTTAAATCAAATCCAAAAGGAATCCCGGTCCAAAATTCGCCGAAAGCATAATACTGCATCAGCGGACCAAAAACAAAACCTCCTATTAACAAGGTAAAGAAGGCCCAATTAACATATTTACGGTAATTTTCCCTTTTAAATATTACATATAAACCACTCAGGGTTGAAAAAAACATGGCTAAAAAAATCAGCAACACATGCGGAATAACAATATATACTGGCACATCACCCCTGAAACGAACCACCACAGGCTCTTCTTTCGCAATGTTAAACTTATTATTGTCCTTTAACAGTTCAACATAATACTGGAGCTTTCCTGCCGGTGGCTGGTGTGGCAATACACCGCATAATTTATTGCGATACTGCACAAGCCGTGTAGATTTATAAGGGTCGTTAGTTTTATAGCGTTTATAATAAATACTTCCTGTTACTTCCTTATCATCTACAGGAATTTCAAGAAGACAATCTTTTTCTCCTGCATTGGTACGAAGGAGTTCAACTTTGTAAACGTCATTTCCAATTTCAATATTATATGTTTTTGGGTAAGTTGGTCCTGTTTTCCGCTGGTAAATAGCTGCAATAAGAGTAATAATTAATGCCAGAACCCAGATAGAGATTTTTTTAACCATAATTGTTATAACTGAATAATTAATAGTTCATTTTTGTTATTGCGCAATACTTCCACATTAACAGCCTGACCTGCTTTTAGCTGTGACAACCTTACCATATAATCCTGAATATTTTTTACAGGTTTGCCATTAACAGAGGTTATGATGTCGCCCTTGAGCATACCTCCGTTATAAGCCGGTTTACCTTTGGTGACAAATTCAACCAATAATCCATTATCTGTTGAGCCATTTATATCGGGCATTATCCCCAAGGTAATTTTATATCGTCTTCCCGGACCACTGCTTTGCTGAGGTCCAGCTTCCTGAAAAGATAACTGAGTTTCATTAAATACTAAATTGCTTAACAGGTCACTGGTAAAAAGAGTCACTTTTTCCAAACCGGCATAGTTAATTCTTTCCCGATCATCAAGAGGAGTATGGTAATCGGTGTGAGCTCCGGTTGTAATAAAAAACACAGGTATATTTTTTGAATAAAATGAAGCATGATCTGATGGGCCATATCCTTCGGGCGACATTCTCAGGTTAAAACCATACGCTTTATTAATATCGTTCACAATCGAAACGGCTTCTTTTGAAGTTCCCGTGCCATTTACCTGTAACATAGTATCTTCTTTCAACCGGCCAACCATATCCAGATTTATCATGGCTTTTATTGATTTTAAAGTAACCGGTGGATGTTCAACGAAATATTTGGAACCTAATATTCCCATTTCTTCTGCACCAAAAGCAATAAATATCAAATTGGTTTTCAGATTTTCCCTCTCCTTGCTGAATTTAGCAGCAAGTTCCAACAAAACTGAAACGCCCGAAGCATTATCGTCGGCACCATTATGAACAGCAACAGTATCCTGAATTCGCGATGCAGAACCTAAACCACCCATTCCCAAATGATCGTAATGCGCTCCGATAACAACATAGGTTTTAACTTTTGATGTATCTGCAGCATATACAAAACCAATAACATTGCTTGTTCCGGCCTTAATTTTTTTGATTTCAGATAATAACGAAATTCTTAAATTTACCTCAAAACTAACTGATTTAAATTCTTTTTGAATCTGATCTTCCAAAACATCGATATTGCGATTGGCAGATGCTAATATTTGATTCGCCTTGTCTTTTTTTACTTGAAAAACAGGTAAGCCAGCCGGACTCTCCTTTAGATTCATTTCAGGAAGTTTTTCCGTTTCGTCGTATTTTTTACCAGAAACAAAAAGCACTGCTATAGCCCCTTTATCCCGGGCAATAATTGATTTTACAATGTCGTCGGAATAGTTGGCGAATACCGGGAGATATTTTTCCGATTCGGGTGCTCCCCTTAATAAAAGCACTATTTTTCCCTTTACATCAACATCGACATAGTCGTTCCATTTAAAAGTATCTGTTTTTATATCGAAGCCATAGCCAGCAAAAACAATAGTACCTTCAGCATTTCCATTTCCTGAAAATGGGAAAGGAACAAAATCCTTTTTTAGATTTAATTTTTTACCTAATACTTTTAAATAGGTCTTTTCACCAATTTCTTGCCTTGTTAAAACATCAAATTTCTGAAAGCCATCTTTTTCATAGAGAGAAACCCCTGATGCTTTGAAGTCAGATGCAATATAATTGGCAGCAACAATACTTCCCTTAGTTCCGGGAAACCGTCCGGTAAGTGAATCGGAAGCGAGGTAATATAAATGACTTTTTAAATCGTCAATCTTTATTTCGGAAGATAAACTTTTTTGAGCATTAATATTTATAAAGGAAAAAAGCAGCAAAATTGAAAATGGTAACTTCATCTGAATGTATTTAAATTTCTAAACTTCCCTTTTTTAGGATTAAAGTTTTCTATTGTAAGAAATCTGAATTTCTATAAAATCTGAATATCGCAAATATAAAATTATAAACCATAGTTTGAGAAATTGTTACATATTTATTTAGCATGGATAGTAGCCAACTCAAAAGTATGTTTTAATAAACTAAAACCTCCGGCTTGCCCGTGACTAGGAATAACAATTGATGCTGAGGGGAATTTTTCCATTACCCTTTTTATTGTTCCCGGCCATGAAATTAGTTCAATAGTTGTTGGGTCATCCTTTGTCGTGTCGAAAAGAAATGCTTTATTATCCTGAACAAGTATAAGTCCATTAGATGCAATTCTCCCAAATTCGGAATTGGAATAGCTAACATGAATAAAAGCATGTTCAGATAATGGTATTATTTCAAAGATTTTGTGATATTATTTTAACATGTTTATCATTTTGTGATATGGAATGCAATAAGAATAACAATGCTGTAAATGTGGTGATTAAATACTTCATCGCTTAAAAAATGACTAAATATAAATCAAAAATAATTTAATTCTAAACCTAGTGGGTAAATGTCTCGTATTATAGAGCAGACTCATTGAAAAAAGAAAAATTATTATAACTTTGAGATATAACTAAGAGAATAGACAAAAATGAAGAAATATTTTTTGATTGCTTTGGTTTTAATTAACACTGTTGTTGCTATTGGGCAAGATAATCTTGAGAAGAAGGAAAAAGCGAGAATGGCAACTAACCATATCAAAAAACAAACTCAATGGGCTTACGATTATGTTGATGGCAAAGCATCAGCCACTGGATATATCAGTTGTGTAACTTCATATGATAAAAAAGGCAATTCTACTGAAATAATTAATTATAAAGCTGACGGTAAGATTACCTCCATATTGAACTATACCTATGATTCAGCAGGCAATAAAACATCTTATACACGATTTCAGGGAAATAGGGAAAGGTTGACTTACAGCCAGAAAATACAATATGATTCTAAAGGAAATAAATTGAATGAATCAGGTTTTGACGGGTCAAGTAATTATTCAAATAATTTTATCTACATTAATGGCCGTTTGAGTGAAATCAGATACACCAGTGATAATTTGTTATCGGAGAAACGAAGTTTTAAATATTCGGGATCGAATACTGAAATAGCCATTATAAATGCAAATAACAGCGAAATTGCTAAAGAAGTTAATCTTTACGATTCTAAAAAAAATCTGATCGAAGAAGCCAGATATGCAAATAAGGACATTACCCAAAAAAAGCAATATCAATACGATCCAAAAGGCCAGGTAGTAGAAGAGACCAAAGAACGTTACGGTAATTTCTCCTATAAAAAGAAATATTCCTACGATAAAGATGGTAATCTTTTGCAGATAGAAGATATCAGTTCAGATGGAAAATCTATTATTTCGAATAACTACAAATACGACAATAAAGAAAATATCTTGGAAGAACGGTGGAGAAAAGAAAACTCGACAGATGATTCGTTCAAAAAATATGTTTATAACGAAAAAGGCCTTTATACTTCGATGGATTGCTATTTTTCGTCCTATAAATTTAATGTCTTGTATAAATTTACCTACGAAACTTATTAACATTCTCCCCTTAGTTTCTGTTTAAGTTTTTAAAAATCTGAATATTTTCAGATTTTTAAATCTTTATTTCTCATCAATATTTTATGAAAAAAGAAACTGCAGTAGTTCGTTTAGGCGATTCATTGTTTCAAAACAAGATACATAGCCGGGATGTTGTAACTCCAATACATCTTTCGAGTACACATACCCGTGATGAAATTGATAAGCCAGGAATGTTTGAGTATATCAGAAGCGAAAATCCCACACGTAATTCTCTGGAATATCAACTTGCCAAGCTTGAAAATGCAAAATACGGGATAGCATTCGCATCGGGACAAGCAGCCGAAACTGCCATTATGCTTGCTTTATTAAAACCTGGTGATGAAATAATTTCGTTTAACGACCTGTACGGCGGCACCAAAAGACTGATTGACAAAGTATTTGGCAATTTTCAGATTACAGGGAACTACATCGATTTAACCAATCACGACACATTAAGAAAGTCGATTAAACCAAATACCCGGATGATATGGATTGAAACACCTACCAATCCCATGATGCTCCTGGCTGATATTACTGAGATATCCAAAATAGCCCATGAAAAAAATATTATTGTGGTGGTTGACAACACATTTCTGACACCCTATTTTCAAAATCCTTTGGACTTAGGTGCTGATATTGTTGTTCACAGCGGCACAAAATACCTGGGAGGTCACAGCGACGTGCTTTGCGGGGCTGTAATGGTGAATGACGATATCCTGAAAGATAAGATAAGGTTTGTGCATACCTCAACAGGCGGAGTGCATGCACCATTCGATTCATATTTGGTGTTACGCGGCATTAAAACTCTGGCAGTTCGCATGCAGGCACACCAAAAAAATGCAATGGCCCTGTCCGAATTTCTTGAAAAACATCCCAAAATATCTAAAGTAAATTATCCCGGGTTACCCAGCCATCCGCAATACGAACTTGCTCAAAGGCAGGCAAGTGGTTTTGGAGGAATGATTTCTTTTGAACTTAAAGGTGGTGAAAGCTCCGTAAGAAAGCTTTTTTCGAAGCTGCAACTGTTTCTTTTAGCCGAAAGTTTGGGAGGGGTTGAAACATTGATCGAACATCCGGCAACAATGACCCATGTTTCCATGTCGAAAGAAGAACAAAAACTGGCAGGAATTACAGAATCCCTGATTCGTTTATCAGTAGGCATCGAAAATATCGACGATCTGCTTGACGACATGAAACAAGGACTTGATTCCATATAAAAAAGGCACTGGAAGATTTTATTATTTTCCAAGTGCCTTTTTGCTTTTTACACCCGATAGCTATCGGGATTACTTCTTACTTCTTACTCGAATTATTTTTCTTCAACGATCAGAACATCCCATGCACCAATAGGCATTGAGTTTCCTTTGGCAACAGGTTTATTGCTTATAAGCTCCTGTCCATCATTAAACTGATACATTATTGAAGCTGCATTTGATGAATAATTGTAATAATAGTGAATAATTTTACCCTGATCATTAACTCCGCTTTTTGTTATCAATGGCCAGTGAAGGTCCTGATTCGGAGTACGTAATCCCACACGTGAAACTGCATCCATCAGAATTACTTCCTGCATTTTATCCGAAAGTTTTGTACCCTGGTAAACCAGATCTCCTTTTCCAAAATTATTGATGGTAACTGCAGGATATTTTCCAAAATACGGATGATCGTAATATGCTAGAGGTTTAGCTGTTTCACAGATTAAGTATTCGGCCCAATCGTAAACTTTATTATCAGCTTCGCCAACTTTAAAGGGGTCGTCCTTTAATTTCAGTTCTTTAAAATTTGTAAATTCCTGGTAACTAATACCGCAGGCTTTTCTCAACGGACCGGGTGCCAGTTCCGGACGAACCATGGTGTTCTCGTCGGCAAATCCGCTTTTAAACTGCATAATCACATGTCCGCCATTTTCAACATAAGCACTGATTTTTTTCAAAACAGCATCGCTAGCTACATATAGAGCAGGAATAATTACAAGGGTGTAATCCTCAAATTTTGCGCTTTCGGGAACAATAAAATCAACTCCGATATTATTACGATACAGAAGTCGGTGAAACTGAGTAACAAGTTCGTTTTTATATTGATTGTTGGTTCCACCCCACATATCGGGTCCGGAACTTTTGAATGGCATTGCATTCAAAGCTGCATTGGCATCATGGCTAAAAAGAATTGCAACTCTGTTTTTAATTTTCAGATTTACAAGTTTGTTTCCAAACTGTTTCAGTTCTTTAGCGGTTTTACCTACTTCAGCATAAGCTCTGTTAGGCAGTAAGTCGTGCGATAAAACTCCTTTCCAGTAAGTTTCCTGCCCGTAGTGAATGGAATGCCAGTGCCAGTATTCAACCATATTGGCACCAGACCCAAGATGCGCATACACGTTTTGACGCAATTGACCTTCATATGGTGGATATTGGGAACGCGAATCCCAACCGATGGTTTGGGCATTGGTCTCAGTAATCAGGTAGTTGGTCTTTTTCACCGAACGAAAAAAGTCGCCGGCAAAAGCGATTTCATCTCCTGTAAGATTATCCTGAGAGCCATGATAAACATTTACAGCCATAACATCCATCGACCGCGATGAAGCCTCCTGATCGATATCCTGAACCGAAGGCATAAAACAATGGGTTATAAATTGGTCGGGACGTTTATACTCACGAACAATATCCGATTGCCATGTAAGATAGTCGGCAATAGCTTTGCGTTTATAACGTTCCCATTCAAGCTTGTATCCTGTATTAGTAATTCCATCGCGGGTAGGCAGTTCATCCCAGTTGCTGAGTGTCATACCCCAGTAATTTAATCCCCAGGTTTTGTTAAGGTTTTCGGTAGTTTGAAATTTCTTTCTCAGATAGTTTTTAAATCCAATATAAAAGTCATAATTATTCACGCCATACGATGTTGTTTCGTTATCAACCTGGTAGCCGATAATAGCAGGATGTTTGGCATAATGTTCCATCATTTTCCGGATAATCCGTTCTGAATAAAACAGAAAAGTGGGATTCGTAATATCCATATTCTGACGGATTCCATAAAATGCTTTAGTGCCTTTTTCGTATTGAACAAGCACTTCCGGATGTTTATATGCTAACCATGCAGGTATGGAGTAAGTGGGAGTTCCCAGGATAACTTTTATTCCGGCTTTGTGCATACGGTCAATAATCCGATCCATCCAGGCGAATTCAAATTCCCCTTCGCGAGGTTCGAACAAACTCCAGGTAGACTCTCCTACCCTAACAACCGAAATATTTGCCTCCTGCATCATCTGAACATCTTTTTCGAGCCTGTCCGATGGCATATATTCTTCGTAAAATGCAGCTCCGTAAAGTACATTATTCATCTTTAAGGATTGACTGTTAACCAGAAGTGTATTCAGGATGACACCCATAATAAATAGTATAAATGTTTTTCTCATTGATACAGAATTAAAGTTTAGGTAATTAGTTTATGGAAAAGAATACAATATCAAAATAAATCCGGTATTCTTACTTATAAAATAAACCGGGGAAGTCATTTTTCATGAGTTCCCCGGAATACCATTCTTATTCAATGCTGCTAGTAAAGTGGATTCTGAATCAGATTTTTATTTCTGTTCATTTCAGCCAATTTAATAGGAAGGTAATATTGACTATTATTCCATGCTCTTTGTTGAACCAAAGGAATAACAGTGAAAGTAGCAGTTGCAGAAGTAGTATTGTCAGGCAATAACTTGTACCTAACGTCAATACCTTTTGCATCAATTATTACCTGAGGAGCTATCATCCATCGGCGTATGTCGAAAAAGCGATGTTCTTCGAACGCTAATTCAATTCTTCTTTCGTTACGGTAATGGTTTAACAAAGCCTGACCAGTTTCAGAGGCTGGAAAATCGGGCATCCCGGCTCTTTTTCTTATCATATTAATATAGGTGCTAGCTTCAGCTTCCTGACCAAGAGCAATGCAAGCTTCGGCATAATTCAGCAATACTTCGGCATACCGCATAAATCTCCAGGGTACTTCCTGTTTATTGTACTGATGATCAACAGTTGGATCCATAAATTTACGAAGGTAATATCCGGTAGAACTACCGTTCCAGTCTTCAATTGGACTTTTTCTAGTATCTAAACCAGACTTTACAACGTTTCCTGGTTTTTCCCAAAAACCAACCTGAATAATTCCATCCGGATCCATTTCTTTAACATCGGCAGGCCTTGGTCTCCATTTTGCACCTTCGTAAAGAACAGTTGCATAAAAACGTGGATCTCTGTTTTTGTAAGGCTCAGCTTTATGCGCAGCGTTATTCCAGTCGAAACGGGTACCATCACTCATTTCAAAATCATCCACAAATTGTTGGATTGGCGTATTTCCACCCCAGTTATGCCAGCCATTCGGACCATTGAAAAGACCTGGATTGCCACTATCCCAATCATTTTCATATTGGGAGAGAAGGTATTTAACCCATATATCTTCAGATGTTCCCTTTGATAAGAATAGTTCACCGTAATTGGTCGATGGATTTTCGCCTGCAGCAGGAGTTGCTTTATAAAGAGAATATTTTCCAAGATCGATTACTGCTTTTGCAGCATCTTTAGCAGCCTGCCATCTGGCAGTGCGGTTACCGCCTACATACCCTACAAGTTCAGGATTAGAAAAACCTGTTGCCCATGCAGTATTGTTGGCAAGATCGCTGGCAGCATATAACAAGGCTCTTGATTTTAAAGTTAAAGCAGCAGCCTTTGAAGCACGTCCTTTATTGCTTCCTGAAAATGCATCGGGTAATAAAGCAGCGGCTTTGTCACATTCATCAGAAATAAATTTAATACAGTCTTCATAAGAATTACGGGGAGCAAAAAAATCATCGTTTAAAACATAGGCTTTTGTAATTAAAGGAACTCCACCAAACAAAGAGGTTAGCTGGTTGTAATAATAAGCCCTTAAAAACAAAACTTCACCTTTGAGCTGATCTTTCAGCATTGTATCCTCAAACGTAATATTATCAATTTTTTCGAGGAAAATATTACATGCTCTTATATTTTTGTAATAAGCTTTCCAGTTCATACTGCGCATTTTACTAGTCCAGAAATCTTCGTCGAAAATACCCAGGTAACTAGGAGTTAACAGAGACTTGGTAACATTGCTCGATTCCCAGTCCCATACAGCCATTGACTCATCGGCACAGGAAGAAAGCATAAGTGCTGAGAAACCATGAGGAATGCCTAAATAGATATTGTTAACAAACGACTGGATAAGAATTGGATCTTTCCACACAGCTTCTTCAGCATATTTATCCAGAGGAGTTAAATTAAGAGCATCCTTATCGCAGGAAGAAGAAAAAAGTGATAATAAGAATATTACCAGTATAATATATTTATTTTTCATAATCATCGTCATTTAAAATTAGAATGTTACGTTAACTCCAAAATTTACAATCTTCTGTAAAGGATAACCTTGTCCGTCGTTTCTTGCCTGTTCAGGATCGAAATCTTTCAAATCCGGAGTAAAGGTGAACATGTTGTAGCCGCTTACATAAACTCTCAGGTTTTGAATGCTGATTTTGTGAATAAGATTTGACGGTAACGAATAACCAAGTTCGATATTTTTCAAACGAAGGTTATCGGTTTTATGCATCCAGAACGTATTCGCCCTCTGACGCCAGTAAACATTGTCCCGGTTGAACGTACGTGGATACGATGCATCAGGATTATCAACAGTCCAGCGATTGTCGTAAAAATCTTTTAAGTAGTTGCCAATTTCACCCGATTCAGTGTTAATGTATCTCATTGCACCAAAAGAAGCCTGGAATAGCGTTGAAAAATCAAATCCTTTCCATTGAAGGTTAAGAGAAAGACCGGTAGTGTAGGTTGGGATATTGGTTTTATCAATTCTTACTTGGTCATTGGCGTCGATTTGAGTGTCGCCGTTTACATCTTCAAAAATGATATCGCCCGAGCGTGCACCTGGCAAATGAGGATAATTATCCACTGCTGCCTGGTCTCTGAATATTCCAATAGATTTATAATATAAACCTGTATTCATAGGATGACCGGTTGAAAGCTGATATTCAGGAGCTCCGGCAGGTTCGTCCCAATATACAATTTTATTTTTCTGATATCCACCATTCAGACCCACCTGAAGTTTTAAATTGCTTAAGTCGGTACGGTAAGTAATGCTGTAGTCAAAGCCCTTGTTCGATACTTTACCGATATTTTCTCTTGGCAGCGATAATCCGGCAGAAGCAGGGACAGAAGCATTTTTCCACCATAAAATCTGAGAACGGCGGTATTCAAAATAGTCGGCTGTTAACATCAGTTTACCATCTAACATATCGGCATCAAAACCAATATTTCCTTGGTTAGCGACTTCCCAAGTAACATTTTTATTCGGAATTATTGATTCAAACAATGCCTTGTTTGCTTCCGAATCATTTGTTATGAATGGATTTCCGCTGAAACCATAAGAAGACAAATACTGCCATTCGTCAATCTGATCGTTTCCAGTTTGTCCGTAAGATGCGCGTATTTTGAAATTATTAATAAACTTAATATTGTCTTTCCAGAAATTCTCTTCTGAAATTCTGTAACCAACTGATACTCCAGGGAAAAATCCATAACGACTTGCCTCATCAAAAATGTATGAACCCTGATATCTCCACACAAATTCAAGCATGTATTTTTCCATGAAATTGTAGTTAACACGGCCAAAATAGTTAAGACGAGCATTTTTAAAAGCAGAGCCACCATTATTTTTTTCACTGTCACCGCCTGCAAACATCTGATCGATAGAAGTTGAAAGGAAAAATCTTCTGTAAGCATTAAAATTGTCTCCGCTTCCTTTGATAGATTCGGCACCAACTAATAATTTAACATTATGATTTCCAAAAGCACGATCATAGTTGATAAGCCCGTTGAGCAGAATATTGAGATTATCACTCATGTCCTGCGATAATCGAGCATCGTCAACACCTTTCTTACCTTTTTTCAGGATTGGCTGATTATTGGCATCAAATCCTTCGAAGATATAAAGGTACCATGGAGTCTGGAAGTTTTTATGGAATCTTATTCCTTTATCGATTGCAGCATTTCCGCTTAACGATAAACCTTTGACCCAGGGTATCTGAATGTTTAATTTGAAGTTGCTGTTGAATACATACCATTTGTCCTGATCGTAACCGGTAGCTTTGGTACTTACAACCACAGGGTTGTTTCCATATTCAATATCAGGTCCGGGCATACCATTTGGCCAATAAGCATTATAAATGGGTTTGCCTCTCATTACCATTCTAAAAATATCACTGGCTGAGCGGGTTGGGAAATTTCTGTCTTCCATTCTGCCTGAAACGTCTACACCAATACTGATATATTTATTCACATTCCCGTCGAGGTTGGTTCTTAAGTCGTACTGGTTATATTTGGTACCACTATTGTAATAGAAACCATCCTGACTTTTTGTTCCAAAAGAAACATAGTACTTCATGTTTTCCGATCCGCCTGATACCGAAAGGTTGGCATAATTCTGTCTGGACCATGGTTTTAAAGTTTCTTTGAACCAGTCGGTATTTGGGTAATTCCAAGGGTCGGAACCATCCTGATATTTTTGAAGTTGATCTGCTGAATAGCGAGGAGTTTTTAAGTCATACTGGTCTACTTCATTTAATAAAGTAGCATATTCAAATGCATTGGCCATTTTTGGTATGCGGGTCGGACGACTGTAACCCTGGTTAAAATTGGCACTGATGGTAGGTTTTCCAACTTTACCACGTTTTGTAGTAATCAGAATAACTCCATTTGCAGCCTGAGCACCATAAATAGCAGCGGATGCATCCTTAAGAACTGAAATATTCTCAATTGTGCTTGCATCAATTCTTTCCAATGATCTTCCGGGAACACCATCAACAACAATAAGAGGATTGTTATTTCCAAGCGTGTTACTACCCCTGATTCTTAAAGTTGTTCCATCATATCCGGGTTCACCGCTCGTGGTAATAGTAACCAATCCTGGCAAACGACCTTCGAGACTATTACTCACATTCATGGTAGGTGATTTGATAATGTCATCTCCTTTAACCGATGTTATAGAGCCGGTAGCAGTAACTTTTTTCTGCTGCCCATAACCTACAACAATAACTTCTTCGAGAGACTTTATATCAGGTACAAGGTTTACATCGATTTTAGAATTACCGCTTAATGGTATAGTTTCAGTAACATATCCTACAAAAGAGAAAATAAGTATTGAATTTGCATTTGGTGCATCAATACTGTATTTGCCATCAATATCGGTAACGGTACCCAAAGTTGTCCCCTGAACTGTAATATTAACTCCGGGCAAAGGTTCACCAGAAGAAGCATCGTTAACTGCTCCCGATATTTTCACACCCTGGAATATGGATCTCTTAGGAGCCACAACCACCAGATTATTTTCTAAAACAGTGTACGAAACATCGGTATCAGTAAATAAGCGGTTCAGTATGTTTTCAATACTGCCTTCATTTACCGTTAAGGTTACTGTTTTATTAACATCAGTAAGCTCATCGTTATAGAAAAACCTGTAATTACTTTTACCCTCGATGGCTTTAAAAATGTCTTTTATTTTAGCATTACTCATATCCAGCGAGACGTTTTTCTGCGAATAAGTATTGGCTGTAATTGCCATGCTAAAAAGAGTTGATAACACTATGAATATTTTCATCATAAGTAGTAGTTTTTTGTGCCCACCTAAAAAAAGGGCGTAGTAATTATTTTTTTTCATACATTTGAAAAGTTAATAGTTAAAAATGGTCATCCCATCTCTGCAAATTTGAGAATGACTGTTAGTTATCATTAATTATTGGATCGCAGGATGAAGCAACATTCTGCGATTCTTGCATTTAATAAGCTTTCACTTCATAGGCTTTTATAATTTTAGTTGTTTAACTTACGTTGAATCAATTTATCATATTCTTTCCGATAGACAGGATCTTCGAAAAACTGAATATTGTTATTGCTAATTTTGAAGGTTATCGGAGCCGAAATTTGTATTATCCTCAACACCTGTTCAAAAGTCTCATCAGTAAGAGTTCCTGAAAATTTATATGTTTTTAATTCTTCTTTATCGAAAGTAATTTTTACATTATATCTTCTTTCGAGTAAAATCGCAAAATTACCGAGGTTCTCACTTTCAATAATCCACTTGGAATCTTTCCACGAAGTAATAGGAATTGGATCTATCTTTTCTTTAATTTCAATATGAGCAACTATATTAGGGGCTTTATTTTCAACTTTTACTTTTTCTTTTTCTTCTGTTGCAAATTCTTCCTTATCCACATAATAAATTGCTGTTTCATTTGGTTTAAGATAAACCGGTGAATTTTTATTATCCAGTGGTTCAACCATTACAGAACCTTTTACCAGCGTTGTGAAAACTCTTTTTTCTTCCGGATACGATTTCACATTAAACTGAGTACCAAAAACTTTGATATTTATTCCGGTAGTTCGAACTAAAAACAACCGGCTTTTATCATATGTAACATCAAAAAATGCTTCTCCATCGAGCATTACTTCCCGGGAAGTATTACCAAATTTCGAGGGATACCGGAACTTACTTCCGGAGTTAAGCCAGACTTTTGTTCCATCGCTTAATGTTATTTGCGATCTGGAACCGAATGGCACAATTATTTCGTTATAGTTATTTCCACCAAAATTCTGTACTTTCCATTCAGGAGCCACCCAAATACCAAGACAAAATGCGAGTATTACAGATGCTGCTGCAAACCAGGCAACCTTAATAAGGAGATTGCGTTTGGTTCTATTAAATTCAGATTGAGTCTGTGAAAACCGATTTTTATAATAGGCTGCTTTAACCCTGGTCCAACCTTCATTCTTATTAAATCCCTTATTCGTCGATATTCTTGTAACCTGAACAACTTTCCTTAACGATTCTAAATAATTTTTATTAACCAGATCCGCTTTTAACCAGCTTAATACCTGCTCTCTTTCAGCGGGATCAGCCGATCCGGAAAGGTACTTGATTAATAAATCATCGAGGCCATTATTGTGTCCGGTACTTTTCATACTAGTTTTTGTACCTTAATGACAATAATTTTGACTTACTGGTTGACATGAAAAATGGTTTATTTTAAAAAAAAAAATATCAAAACAGGAAGGTATTCTTTTAAATTTTCCCTGAATCGCTGAAAAGCCCTGCTCATTTGAGTTTTAACAGTTCCAACAGAAATTTGCAATTTTATTGCAATCTCAGAATAACTCAAATTTTCGAATCTGTTTAAAAAATAAATTTCACGGCATTGTGGCGGCAAATTATCCATAGTATCGCGTGCCTTACCTTCCAATTCTTTAATAATCATTTCCGAAACAGGAATATCTTCAGACAAAGGATGAAGAATTTCAAAATCTTCAACCACATAATTGAGAATTTCCAGTTTATTCTTTTTTGTTTTTAGTTTTTTAAGATAGTTGAGACAACTGTTGTGGACACATTTGTATAAGTAATTTTTTAGAGAAACCTGAATTTCAATATTCTTACTGTTCGACCATAAATAAATAAATACATCTTCTACGATTTCTTCAGATGCATAGTGATCACAGATTATGCTTTCGGCATAAACACATAATGGATCGTATAACACATCGAAGATAATCTTAAACTCACTTTCCTTGCCACTTTTTAAGAAAGGAATATAATCCCCGCTGAAATGACTTTTTCCCGTTGTCAAACAGTTCTTTTTATAAGTGTATATTTAACATTTATTGTAATGCAAATGTAATGATATAACTAAATATTCCAATATAATTTAATCTATAAAAAAGGATATATCTATACGTTTAATTATCAATTTAATAGTTTTATAAAATTAGGTTTTTGCCAAAAACTTAATAATACTTTAATATAATGATTTTTTTGATGTAAAAAATAAAAAACTACCGTTTTAACAGGAATAACCTGTTGTTTAATTATGTATTTTTCACCCAATAAAAACTTTCATTCCAATTAAATCCAAGGCTTTAAAGATTAATTATCACTATTGTCAGGTAAAACTAATTAAGGTTAAGATTTCTCACTTCGTTCGAAATGACAATCAGTATTTTGGATTTTTGGGTGGGCTTGCACTATAGGATTAATAAAAGATTGTCATTCAGAGCCTGCCTGGCAGCAGACAGGCGAAGCGAAGAACTTAGCGAAGCGGTCTCACCGAAGGTAGTCTAACTTTTTTTAACGAACAACAATGACTAATTATTAGAAAATATGCCTGGAGATTTTAAAGAATTATTTATGAAATATAAATCAATAGCTAACATCTGCCAAAACTTCATTAAGGGGTCGTCTGACGAACTGGTATTAGTGTCACACTGAGCGGAGTCGAAGTGTATATTAATTATTCAATTTCTAAACTAAACGATAGCCATTCAATATAAAACCTGTTGAAAAAAAATTATGATCAAAGGAAAAGCCTCAACCTAATACTTGAAGACTATTCTGTGTCGGTTATAAAGATTAGATTTCAATAACATTTATAACTTTATGCTATTGTTTGATACTTTTAATCTGGGTAGCATTTGGTATTGAAAATAACTCCGGATCGCTGGAAAACCATTGGGATCCGGTCTTTGTCGGTTCTTTTTTTTTCCATAAATATAGACATCTCCCGATGTTGGCAATTGTAAACCGGAAATATACCGGAGCAAAGTCGATTTTCCACAACCCGATTGGCCCATGATTGAAATAAACTGTCCTCGGTCCTTAACGTCTTTTATATCCAGATTAAAATCTTTAAAAACCACATTAATGGGAATATGATCGGCATAAACCTGATTCATATTTACAAGGTTTATAATATCAGTTAAGTTGCCAACACTAGTCCGATCGGCAGTTTTAAGTCCTGTTGCTTCAGTCTTTTCTTCTTTAACCGCAAAGTCTGGAACAGGTTGAGGTGTTTCACTGTCCTCCTGTTTTTGAAATATATTTCGCTTCATCGTTAGGCGTATTTAAATTTAAAAAGCTTTCTATCGAGCAGTTTCAGCAGCTTATCCTGTACAAATCCAATAAAAATGATCAAAAGTAATATTGCATAAAGCTGATCGACATGCGAACCACGTGATGTTGCCATGTAAATCATAGCGCCTAATCCACCCTGTGCATTTATCATTTCGTCAATTACAATGTAAGTCCAGCTTACAGCAACCAGATTGATTACATCCATTGAAAACCTGCTAAGAACCGACGGCAGGTAAAAATGTTTCAATGTCATCCATGGGCTCGCATTCAAGGTCCACATGGTTTGTTTAAGTGCTTTCAGATGATCGTGCAATTGCCGGAAGCAAATACACGAAAATACCAAAAGCAAGAAATTCAACTTTTATTCCCAGGCCCAGACCAAAAACCGCCATGAATATTCCAGTAGTAGCCGGAAGTGGCGTAAAACGGATGGCTTCAATCTGTTTACTAACCAGGTGCCTGAAAAAAGGAACCAGACCAATTAAAAAACCAAGGGGAATAGCCAGAGCCAGAGCCTGAAGATAACCACTCATATTTATAAAAATAGAATAGCCGGTATTATACAAAAGGTGACGCTCAACAAAAAGGGTTTTATAGGATAAAATGACAGCAAAGGGCGAAGGAAGAATAGTGGGTTTAATCCAACCCATCGCAGAAACCAGCCACCAAACAAAGATCAACAATATCCATCCGATTATATTTATTGTCAGTGCAGTTTTTTCGTCAACTTCACCGGCAAATCTAAAAAGTCTTTTAAATAGTCCCATATCTGCAAATTCTATTTTTAATTAAAAACAAAAAAGGATAACCAGTATCCTTTTTTGTAGAAATTCATTTATTTTTTACTTGCCCAACAGTTGGAATTCGGTACGGCGATTGGCAGCCTTACCTTCTTCTGTATCGTTGTTTGAAACCGGTTTATCAGGACCGTTACCAACAATGACAAATCTGTTGGGATCGAAATTATAAGTCTTAACCAAATAATCGGCCACAGCTTTGGCACGTTTGTACGAAAGATCCCTGTTCATGACAGCACTGCCCACATTATCGGTATTTCCTTCGATACGAACTTTCATACCGGCAAACTCAATTGATAACTGGCCCAACTGGTTCTCAATTTTTTCCTTCATGTCGAGTGAGAGTCCCCAGGAAGCGGTTGAAAAGTTGATGATAATTGGTTTGGATGCAACAGCAGGCAAATTTGCATCAGCACTTGTGGATGCAGCGAATTGAATCTGACCTTCTGCTGCATGAGCATCGCCCTGCAAATCGTTAATTGCCTGTACAATTCCTGGATAAGAAGCTTCGGCCCAGGGAACAATATTGGTTAAATTATTTCCATAGCCGGTTTTATAAACACGGGCCATTTTTGTATAGAGCTGTTGTCCGGTAATACCAGTATAATCGGTACTTAATCCAAAAAAATTAATGTTGTCTCCAAACTGAACAACAGAAATTTTGGCCAGGTTATTTTTGATTAGCAATCGTTTCAAAGAATTATACAAAAATAAGAGTTTTTTAATTGCTTGTCTTTTTTAACGATTTTATTATAAACAAAAATAAACCGAAATTTCATATTTATATAAATTCGATGGATGAGCGAGTCGAAACCGGTCGTTGAGCGAAGTCGAAACGCATCCTTCTCTAGAAAAAGCATTTAACATTCCACTGTTCATATTTCTTTTCAGCTATCAATAATCCCGGATCTGAATCGTTCATACTACCGATCAACTCACCTTTGCTGTCCCAGAAAGCGCTTCTTCCTCCGGATGGTTTTCCCCAGGATTCACCACAAAAATTTGACATTAAAATGTTCATAGAATATTTACTGGCATAATTGCTTAGGTTTTTATAAGCATCGGGAACTCCGACGGGAGAAAAGAATATGGAAGGAATATAAATACTGGTATTCAATTTAGATGCGTTCTCGGGATGCAAAGGATTGTCGATATCAGCGCATATGGCCAGTGAAATACGTTCATCATCCAGCTCAAGAAGCGGATTAAAATTAAATGATGGGCTGAAATAATCTTCTTCGCCATGATGCAAAAATTGTTTGGTGTAAAACGAAAGTGTTTGATCGGGAAATAGAATAAATGAACCAATAAACATTCCATTATCAACTTTTATGGGAGCTCCTGCAATAATAATCATGTTTTTATCGGCCGCAAGAGTTCTAAGCTTATCGAGCCGTGAATCAGTTTTTGAGAAAGCAAGTTCACCTGCTTTGTCCCTTTCGTAACCGGTAATTGACATTTCGGGAAAGGCAATTAATTTGGAACCGTAATCGCCCGCAACTTCAATCATCCGGTAATGATCGTGCAGATTTTTTTTAATGTTATAGCGGGTGGGTTTTGTTTGTGCTGAAGCGAGTATCATGGTTTTAATATTTGTTTTAATCGTCCATTATAAGACTGCCAATAATTTTTTTTTGTAGAATCGTCAAGAAACGAAGCTTTTATCATTTTTTCAACAATATCCGATTTTGATAACATTAACGTTATAATATCATAAAAAATTTTCTCACTTATTTCTGCATTCTCTGCGAGTTTGGAAAATTGTATCCTAATTTCCCCTTGAGCTAAATTTCCCGGTAATAATCCATCATCTAATGCAAAGTCTTTATCTTCTATATGAATGCGACTATTTAAGAGGTCATATGCTGGACTCAATCTATAGTCTCCCATTGATGTTTCAAGTATGGAAAAGTTTTTATAGTGAGCATCTCCATTGGAGAATAAGTAATTAAAAACGAGTATTTTCAGAAGTTTAGGTGCATCTAATTTGTAAGTAGCTAAATAAGTCTTCATTAACTGAAATAATTCCAAATAATTCCCCAAATACTTGTAATGTTTTCCATGGGTTTGAGGGGTCCTGCCCGCCAATGAAGCAAAATCATCCTGTGCAAGTTTTGAACCATCTTCTTTAACGTCGAATCGCTTGGTTATATATGCCGGAGTTCCGTTTTTAAAAAAAAATTAATGCATTTTCAGCTGTTTCTATTCCATATATCTGACGCGCCATTTGCATTGTAAGGTGTTCGTTAGCTGGCATTTGGTCCGGCTTTTTGCCAGTACCGGGAATAGGTTTCAGAATATAAGCTCCACGCTCACCTTCATTTGTAAGTCTTAACTTATTTTTCTCAAGCAATACAGAGTATTTTTCCTGTACTCCCGAGATTGAGATACATTTTCTGTTTTGTTCAAAAAGTTCATCTGTTTCAGGATTCGATGCCGGTGAATCGTATGGCAATACATGATATACGGTTTTCCCTTGAAAAACTCTATTCAAACAAGTTCTGCTATAGGTATTAAATCCTTTAGCTAAAGTACCTGGACAATATTTTATTTCAGGTAAACTCATTACTGATCTGTTTTTAATACCCGAACTGCACCAATACTATCATATTTTGCAGTAGTTATGAGTAATCCGAAGTAATCTGTCGGGTCTATTCTATTAAGTTTACAAACTACTTCCTTATTAGATCCTTCAGGAAGCATGTTATAAAAGAATGGAAATAAGTATTTTGAATGAAACTTCTGTCCAATTTTAGGCAAGGTAAGACTGATATCAGGCTTGTTATGATCTGCCATCCAGGCATCATTATAACTGAATGTAAACGAGCCATCATCATGTTGGGTTAATACACCAGCTTCCTCGTCCTTAAATAGTATTTTTGCCTTTCTCATTTGTTACGGGCTACATTTTTAAGTTTTAAACTCACTTCCATTCCCAACACATCTGCTATTTTTTGTAGTGTTTGAAGTGTTGGATTGCCTTTCCCACTTTCAAACTGTTTTAAGGTTCTTAAGCCTACACCTGATAATTGAGCTAAGGATTCCTGGGTGACTTGTAATGCAACCCTGCGTTGTTTTATTATTATAATCAATCCTTCAAAGTGCATTTTATGGCTCTTTTTTATGCAAAAATACAATTAATTTTATAAAGTATAATAAATAGTGTATTATAATGCACTATTCCCTGTATAAAATGTCCCTTTGCACTTTATGGATTACACTTTTCTTAAATCTAGATGCTCAAACGACCAAATTTCAGCATAATTCTCTTCTCCCGAATCGGTATTGATGATTACACCTCCCAATAGGAATATATGCGGTGAGGCAAATAATGCACGGTTTTCAATTATAAATTGTCGTAACAAACATTCGCTAACATTATATAATATTCTCAAGGCTTCCATTACATCGCTTTCCGCACTAAAAATGCGATCGTTGTGATTGTGCAACAATTTCTCGATTACCCTGGCCTGCAAATCTTCAAAATTATTCGACGACCAGTCAAAAATATGATTACGGCGCATTCTTTCCAGAACTGAAATTAACGAACCACAACTAAATGTATGCACATGCTGATGCTCCCTAATTACATGGCCAATGCTTCCATCATTACTAATTCCGACATGAGGACCAAAATAAATAAACGAAGCCCCATCTGCTGGAACATGACTGGCATAAGCTGCCATTCCCGTTTTTCCGGTATACGGAATACCGCTCAATCCGCCTAAATAAAACCCCTGCCGGAAATGCCCATTAAAATTTGTGGCTGTGTAGTTTAATTCATCCGGACAAATACAGGAGGCATATAAAATTTTTTCTTTTGTAATGGCCGATTCCGAAATAATTCTCTCTACATAATCGTTTGTTACCTCTGACCATTTCTTTGCTTCAGGGAAATATTTTCTAATATGTGGATTCATGTTTTTATTTATGATTCTTTTAAATACTTTGCTTTAACCACTTTTTCAAGCGATTTACTTTTACAAATTAAGCCATAAGATTCGATTTTTATCCTGTATTTCCTATTGCATTGGCAATGGCATTGATACTTTTCAAAAGCTCAATCAATGTAATATCCCCTTCAGCAGTGGATCCGTTTTTTTTGAATCCTCTCCATTGCCGTAAGAGTGTTATTTGGTATTGATGCAGTTTTTCCAAAGGTTCTGCCCTTAACATGGTTGAATAATAATGGTTCTTGCGCCGCACTTCCATCGGTTTTTCAAGCAAAATCCCCATCATTTTCCGAAGCTTCTCAAGTTCAGCTACAATCATTCCAAATATGGTTTTCCTACATTGTTCATCTTCAACCAATGATGCATACATGCCCATAATTTTTTCGTCGGTAGCTGCAAGACTGGTGTCAATATTTGTAAAAATATACCTGATCACCTCATCGTATTTTACCATTTTCTTCAAACGGTCAAAATTTTCGGGGTGCTGCTGATGCAGCTCTTCCAAAGCCGATCCGGTGCCATACCAGCCTGTTATATTAAAACGTGTCTGGCTCCAGCTAAATACCCAGGGAATTGCACGTAAATCCTGCAACGTTCTTTGTCCGGTGCGACGGCTCGGACGACTGCCAATTTTACTCGATTCAATGGCATCGATTGGAGTTGCCTGAGAAAAGAAGTCCATAAAATATGAATGCCGCGTAAGTTCTTTGTAAAAATCAACACTGCGCTCTGAAAGAAAACCAAGAATATCAGAACCTTCATGAGGTCTTAACTCCTTTCGCGAAGCATGTATCATGGCATTTGCCAAAGTTCCCGAAACTAATAATTCGAGATTATAAGCAGCATTTAAAAGATTGGCGTATTTTTTTTCAATGATCTCCCCTTGTTCAGTTAAACGGATATGTCCTGAAAGGCTTCCTTGTGGCAGTGCTTTCAAAAACCAATGCATAGGTCCGGCTCCACGACTGATCGTTCCGCCTTTTCCGTGAAAAAACCTGATTTTAAGATTTTGGCGAACAGCCATGTCCCTGAGTTTTTCCTGGGCAAGATAAAGGTTCCAGGCACTGGCGAGTATTCCACCATCTTTATTGCTGTCGCTGTAACCGATCATGATATCCTGCCGGAGCCAATTTCTGCGTCTGTTTTTTTGTTGTAATTCCAACGATTTCTTTACGACAGGAAATGACAAATAATCGTCCATCACTTGGGTAGAATGCTCCAGATCGCCAATAGTTTCGAATAGTGGAACCACATGCAGGGGCATCATAAAATTTTTTTCTTCAATTTCCAGCATTCCTGCTTCCCGGGCAAAAAGGTAAGGTAACAGAAGGTCTGTCGCATCGCGTGTCATACTAATTATTATATTCCCGAGCGATGTTGTGGTATATTTTTCAATATGTTGCTTCAATACGTGAAATACGCTTATTACCGATGATGCTTCGTAAGGCAGATTTGAAAAATTATTGGTGAACGGCCTTGGTGAATTCATTTCAGCCAATATAAACTTTCGCCTTTCTTCAAATGAAAGTTCTGAAAAAATAATATCCATCCCAGCGGCAGCCAAAAGCTGGTCCATAGCTAAATCGTGAAATTGGCTATTCTGGCGGATATCCAGTTTTGCCAGGTGAAAGCCAAAACTTTGAATGAAGCGGATAAGGTCGCGAACATCGTTCCAGGCGACCTGGGAAGCTCCAAAATCAATTAAATCATTTTGAAGAGTTATTAAATCATCGATAAGTTCACCCGAATGCCGGTAACTCCCTTCATGTTCCTCCAGCCAAATCACTTTATCCTGGCTAAAATCGACAGGAAGCCTGTATATCAACAGATTTACAAAAAATCGGTAGGCTTCACGCTGATAACGGTTTTGAATCTCTTCCAGATGATCTCCTGCAAATTTTGAATAATTTTTAGCCTTGCTTTTTAGCTCTTCTGATACTTTATCCATAGGAACATAAAAGCTGAGATTTCGTGAAAGCGACATCAATTTGGCTTTGATCAGTTCAAACGAATTCATTCGCATGATAGAAAGAGCTTCGCCAGTTATTTCAGCCGAAATTAACGGATGCCCGTCACGGTCGCCACCAACCCAGTTTCCAAACGAAATTCGTGGAAGAAAATTAGTTGAGTTGATTCCCGATGGATCAAACCCCACCGCTATCCATGCCTGCATTAATCTTTTATCGAGAATTGATATTGCCTCGGGAAAAACATTTTTTAAATAATGAAGAACATTATCCAACTCCAGCCGGATATCAGGTTTGTCGATAAAAATTTCGCCAATTAACCAGAGTTTATGCAAAATAAGTTTGATGTCGTTTCTGATTTCATCCTGCTCAACAGGAGTATACATGCTGTTTTCTTTTTTCACAATCAGCAGGTACAGCTTGCGATATTGTTCCAACACTTCAGGCCTTTTGGCTTCTGTAGGATGTGCTGTTAAAACAGGCTCAACCTGGATGTTGGCAAGATTGCATAAAATTTCATTTTCGCTGAACCCTGCATTTTTTAAAATCTCCAGATTATTAGCCCATAATCCATTAACTTTTGATAAACCCGTTGCTTCAATTTTACGCCTGTTTTGAACGGCTCCATTTACTTCAACAATATTTAAAAGTTGATAGCTTATAGAGTAAACCTGCAATTGCTTTATTATGTTGATGTTTTCGCTGGCCGAATTCGCGTTCAACCAAGGAACAGAATCAGCAAGTCTTTGCTCACCTGTTTCCTTAAGTACCTCCTGAAAACACTTCAAAAGATATTCAAGGTCGTAATAAGGCTTTCCAAGTTGGTCCTTAAGCAGTTTTAGTAAATCCATTGTATAGTTTTAAATAACAGCATAGCTGTTATGTATAAAAAATATCCTCAATTTATAACTATAACACATTAGGTGGTCAGATGTTAAATACTGTATTTGGAACTAATGTAATGTCCAAACTTCACTATAGAAATTATAGCAAATGTTGGAGCGTCTCCGCTTCCTGTTTAACAAATCTAAACTAAAATATTTTACTGACAACAGTTAAGATTTTATCAAAAATAGCTGTCCCGGGTTCTTAGGATTGGCCCAATGGCAAACTGTGTATCTACTTCAAGCAAATAAAACATTTTTACCGGATTATATCCTGACAATAAATTAATGCTATTTTTGCCATGGCTAAATGTAATAAGCGATGCAAGAAATATATGTTAGTGTGATTGGATATGCTGCGGCATTCTTTGGGACGATTCTCATGGTACCTCAAACCTATAAATCTTACATAACAAAGAAGGTAGATGATATATCTATGTCGATGCTGGTAGTATATATTATCAATTGCACACTCTGGGAAGCATATGGATGGATGATCGATTCCAATCCTATCATTATCTGTAATTTTATAGCGCTTATTATTGGGATCATTCAAATCTTTATAAAATTAAAATACAAAAGCAGAAATGCTTTGTAAATTCACCTTCTCTCTACCCCCAATAACTTCATTAACTTCGAATATTCACATTCTCACATTCTCACATTCGCACATTATCACATTCGCACATTCTCACATTCGCACATTCTCACATTCTCAATTAACTTCTCTCTTCACAACTTCTCATCTTCTCATTTCATTGTTAAAACTTTAATTATCTTTGCACCTCATTTTAAATCAGATAAATTAAAAGTGATATGCTTACTCACTGAAAAATGTGGTAATCGATCGTGATATTCTGATATTTAAATCAATAAGGAGTAAATGAGTCATAAAGCAGGTTTTGTAAATATTATTGGGAATCCAAATGTGGGGAAGAGTACCCTGATGAATGCACTGGTAGGAGAAAAACTCTCGATTGTTACTTCGAAAGCACAAACTACAAGGCAAAGGGTAATGGGAATAGTGAATGGAGATGATTTCCAGATAATTTATTCTGACACTCCTGGTATCCTGAAGCCAAATTATAAGCTTCAAAACACAATGGTGGGGGTTGTTCAGAATGCACTTTCCGACGCTGATATCGTTCTATATGTAACCGACATGGTCGAAACCATCGACAAAAACTCAGAATATCTTGAGAAACTTGCAGTAATTGATGTGCCTGTTATTCTTGCCATTAATAAGGTAGATTTGGCTAATCAGGAATCAGTAGTGGAAAAGGTTGAACAATGGAAAGAAATATTGCCAAAAGCTGAAATCTTTGTTATTTCGGCATTGAAAAATTTCAACCTTGAAGGATTTTTAAACAGAATAGTTGAGTTATTACCTGAAAACGAAGCCTATTTCCCAAAAGATGAATTTACCGATCGCACCGAACGTTTTTTTGCATCGGAGATTATCAGGGAAAAAATATTCCTGAATTACAAACAGGAAATTCCTTATTCGTCGCATGTTATTATTGAAACATTTAAGGATTCGGAGAAAATATTAAAAATACAAGCGGTAATCATCATAGAAAGGGATTCCCAGAAGGGGATTGTAATTGGGAATAAAGGTGAAGCACTCAAAAAGACTGCAACCGCCTCCAGGTTGGAAATGGAAAAGTTTTTTGGAAAAAAAGTTTTTCTTGAAGTATTTGTTAAAGTAGAAAAAGACTGGCGTGAAAACGATAGGATACTACGTTCGCTGGGTTATCAATCTTAAAATTAAATCATGGGAAATATTGTAGCCATTGTAGGACGGCCTAACGTGGGAAAATCGACACTTTTTAACCGTCTGGTGGGACAAAAAGATGCAATTGTTGACGAGCAAGCTGGGGTTACCCGCGATCGTCATTATGGAAAAGCTGAATGGAGTGGCGCTGAATTTACGGTGGTCGACACTGGCGGATTTATAGTAAACTCTGATGATATATTCGAGGAAGAAATACGCAAACAAGTTGTTTTGGCAGTTGAAGAAGCTAATGTTATCCTGTTTTTAGTAGACATTGGAAGTGGAATTACCGATTTAGATGCCTCTGTTGCAGCATTATTGAGAAAATCGAAAAAGCCGGTTATTTTAGTGGCAAATAAAGTAGATACTTTTGAGCTTCAATATCAGGCCAGTGAATTTTACAAGTTTGGTTTGGGCGAAGTATTCACAATATCATCAATGAACGGCAGTGGTACCGGAGACCTTTTGGATGAACTGGTAAAAAAACTCCCTGCACCTCCAGTTGAAGAAGATACTTCTGCATTGCCAAGAATTGCCATTGTTGGTAGACCAAACGTGGGGAAATCGTCCCTTACCAATGCATTGCTTGGTGAAGAGCGAAACATTGTTACACCTTTGGCAGGCACAACCCGCGATTCAATTTATTCACGCTATAATAAATTTGGTTTCGATTTCTTTTTGATCGACACCGCTGGTTTGCGTAAAAAAGGTAAAGTTACAGAGAACCTGGAATTTTATTCTGTAATGCGTGCTATCAGGACAATTGAGCATTCGGATGTTTGTTTATTGATGATTGATGCCACTCAACCCATGGAAGCACAGGATGTGAATATTTTGCGTCTGATTCAACGTAACAATAAAGGTTTGGTGATTCTTGTCAATAAATGGGACTTAGTTGAAAAAGATACCCACAGTACTAAAATTTATACAGAAAATATCTTCAGGAAAATTGCCCCATTTACCGATGTTCCTGTCATTTTTATTTCGGCAATGACTAAACTTCGTATTCAAAAAGTTCTTGAAACAGCCATTGAGGTATTCGAAAATCGTAAAAGGCGTATCAGCACTTCTCAATTAAATGAGATTATGCTGAAAGAAATAGAAGCAAATGAGCCTCCTGCAACAAAAGGTAAGCAAATAAAAATTAAGTATGTGACACAGTTGCCTACTAATTTTCCTTCGTTTGCATTCTTTTGCAACATGCCACAATATGTAAAAGATTCTTATAAACGCTTCCTTGAAAACAGGTTAAGGGAACACTTTAAGTTTACCGGTAATCCAATTCAGGTATTTTTCCGTCAGAAATAAAAAAAATGCACCAAATTTGAGTGACTGAAAACAAAACATTCATTAATTTTAGCTGTTAATTGCTTTATAAATCCTCACAATGAAGTATTTGTTATCAATCGGGATTATGGTGTTGTTTTTTTCATCATTCTTTGCAGGATGTGAAAAAATTCAAAGTTACCCTGCAACTCCACAAATCAAATACAAAAATTTCTGGGTACGAGATACTACATTAATCGAAGGGGAGGCAATCAGGCTGGGTACACTTTCTTTTACCTTTGTTGATGGTGATGGTGACTTTGGATTATTTGAACCTGATTCGGGAGAAACAGATACGACCAAACTCTATAATTTATATTTCAAATTTTACCAGAAAATAAACGGAGCATTTATTCAGGATACAAATTTAAAGAGCAAACCTTACTATCCGGTTTATTTTACTGAAGCAATGAGACGGGAAGGTCAGGACAAAACTCTAAAAGGCACTGTTGCTGTTAATCTCGAATATTATGTTATTAACTACGATACAATCAAATACGAATTCTTTATAGTCGACAGAGCTCAAAACAAAAGCAATGTTGAAGAAACTCCGGAATTGGTGCTTCGTCCTGAACCTGAAAAATAAAAATTATGTACCTGCAAAAAAATATGAAGATGGCCGATCTGGTTCATCTTGATTACTTGCTGTTAAATGTACTAAACCGATTTGGAATAAACCTGGGCTTTGCAGATGCTACCGTGGAAGAAGTTTGCAAAAAACACCAGATAGATGTTAATTTTTTTTTAGATATAGCCAACACCTATCATTATAAAGATTATTTTCCTCAAAAACAATTACAGCGATATCCCGTACAAATCATACTTCAATATTTGCGTAGTACCCATTTTTATTATATAGAAAAGAAACTTCCGGAACTTGAACTTCTGTTAACCCAAACAATAAAAATCTGTTATAAAGATGAAAAAACTATTGGCCTTATAATAAGTTTTTTCTCCGAATATAAAGGCCAGCTTACACGACATATCGATAAGGAAGAAAAGTCGGTTTTCCCATACGTTTATTGGTTAGAAAATAGCCAAACTGAAAAAGAACAATCAAACGATATGGTTCAAATATTCAAAAATTATTCCATTGAGCAATATAAAAACACACACGACGATGTTGAAGAAAAACTTACTGATTTACAAAACCTTATCATAAAATATCTACCACAACCATCGGATATGTATGCCTGTAATAAACTTCTTTTCGAAATATTTGCTTTAGAAAATGATTTAAACTATCACTCCCGAATTGAAGAAAAAGTACTAATACCTAAGGCGTTAAGTATGGAAAAGGAACTAAAGGAGAAATTGAAAAATTATACCAGGTGATTACTATATTATTTGCTGTTAAATCTTACGTCATTCGTAAAGGTTTGATTTCTATTATGCAAAACCTCAATTTGGAGTTTCGACATGAAGAAATTAAGCAAGCTGATATTATTATAAAATCCCAAAATAAAGCTGAAAAACAGATAATAATAGTATCTCCTGATGATTTTTCAGGAATAATTAACAGCTTCCCTTCAGCCTGGAACAAAAGCACAAGGGTTATTATTATTAAATATGGCGAACTACCAAATGAATTCACTGGTGCTTATGAAGTTTTGGATATATTACAATCTAAAAATCATATACAAAACCAATTCCTAAAAGTTTTCAAGAGTTTAAAAGATAGTGGAAAAAAGGGAGAGCTGGCAGAAACATTAAGCGACAGGGAAAAAATTATAATGCGCGAGTTAGTTTTAGGTTATACAAACAAAGAAATTGCCGACAGACTATTTATTAGCCCTCATACAGTGATAGCTCACCGAAAAAATATTACGGGTAAATTAGGAATAAAATCTGTGCCGGGGCTGACTATTTATGCGATATTGCATAAAATAATAAGTGAAGAAGATATTAAGCAGGCTACTCAGCCATCAGATTCTGATCCCCATAAATAACACATCGTCAACCTGCGACAGTTCGCCTCTCCAAAGCTCAAAATTACTCTTCACATAATTATATTGCTCTTCCATAGGTTTCTCGTAAATATCCTTCAATAAATTACGTAAACGAACCATTTTCAATTTTTTTCCATGCGGACCACCAAATTGATCAGGATATCCATCGGAAAACATGTAAATTAAATCGCCTTTGGTAAGTTGAAGCTCAACAGTTTCAAATATTTTTTCTTCACGAACCTGTCCACCAATCGAATTACGGCTACCCTTAAAATAAAGCTGTTCACCATTCTGGTAAATAATGAAAGGTCGCATAGCCGATGAACAGCGCATTAAATTAGTATCCACGTCCAGTTCAACCACAATAATATCCATACCATCGTTGGCTCTTTCGCCTTCAAGGTTTTGATTAAGTGTTGATTTTATTTCATTATCAAGAATATTGAGAATATCCGCCGGTGATTTTACATCAGGACGATTGCAAATATCCTTAATCAATGTTGTTCCAATCATCGACATAAATGCACCAGGCACTCCATGACCAGTTGAATCAGCACAAACAATTATAAATTTATTAGTTCCGATAATCTGGTCGAACCAGTAAAAATCGCCACTCACAATGTCACGTGGTGCATAATACACAAAAGATCCGGTAAAATGCTGTTGAAGTTTGCGAACAGAAGGTAAAATACTTGCCTGAATTCGTTGAGCGTAATTGATGCTATCGGTTATATCCCGATTTTTTATCTCTATTTCTTCCTTTTGCTCTCTAACTTCTTTTGTTCGTTCATCGAGCATTTTTTCCAGGTAGACCTGAAATTCCTTTTGTTTTTTCTCGCGAATAACAATTATCAAATAAACACCTATCACCAGGGCAATAACCATTAAACTTATAAACCACCAGGTTTTCCAGAAAGGCTTTTTAATTCTTAATTCAAGCAGCAGTGGTACGTCATTCCATTGACCATCGCTATTACAAGCCATAACTTTAAAAGTGTAATCGCCATCTGTTAACCTGGAATAAGTGGCCACTTTTGAAGTTGAAGGCTCAGACCAGTCGATATCAAATCCTTCTAATTTATATTTATAGGTAACCTGTTCAGGATTACTGTAATTAATTCCGATAAACTCAATTTGCATTTTATAAACTGAATAGGGCAACACGATACTTTCCGAAAAATCGTATTGCTTATCGGAGATTTGAACAGATGTGATATTGATAATTGGAGCCAGTTTCCTGGTGTTTACTTTTGATGTTTCATAATGGATAAGCCTGGAAGTAGTGCCAAATAATAATTTTCCCTTATTATCACTAACTATGGCATTTTTATTAATATCTCCATCTATCCCTGCTTCTGGGCCGTAAATTTTTACCAGCTCATTTTTAACATTAATCCGGCTTAATCCAAGACGATGTCCTACCCAAACGTTTCCAGCGTTATCGGTTGCCATAGCATAACAATAATCCGATTTAAGACCGGAAGTTTTTACCGAGTAAAATTTAAATTCATTTTTTGTAAATTTAAAAACACCCGATCCATTTGTCCCGGCCCAAATATTACCTTCGTAATCTTCTGCAATGCAGGTAAATTCAATTTCGACATTTCCATCAATTTTATAATGTATATCTCCTTTGATACTAAATAGTGAATTACTTTTTGTTGCAACAAAAACATTATTTTTTGAATCGGTAAAAACCTGATGGATATTGTTATGAGGTAAACCTTCGGAAGTGCTGTAATGCTTTAAATTTTTGTTCAGGTAGTTAATTTGATAAACTCCGTTTTTTGTAGCTATGTATAAATCATTCCCCGCAAGGGATAAAGAACTGACCGAATTACCAAGCGAGTTATCAGCTCTGAAAAACTGAGCAACAGATAACTGCCCCGGTAATAACATAAAAACCCCGTTTTTATTGGTACCTATCCACAGTGTACCATTATCGCTGTATAAAAGAGATGTAACATTGTCGACAGGTAAACCATTTAATGCGCCAATAAGCCTGACGTCTTTTTTAAGTCCGTTGGTAACTTTCAATAATCCCTTTTCGCCTCCCAAAAAATATCCATCAGGATGAAATGCTACTGATAGGATATCACTTCCAATAATGTTTTTGTAATCGAAAAACGTAAAAGACTCGTCTACTAACACAGCTAGTCCGTTTCCATAAGTTGACACCCAAATATTACCTTCCCTGTCCTGAAATACATTTTTAATAAAGTCAATTCCCAGGCCATTAGAAGAATTATAATTAATTACTTCTTTATAAGTTTTATTTTCGTTAACAATAACTTTTATAAGACCTTTCCCAAAAGTAGAAATCCAGAGATTACTTTCAATGTCTTCAAAAATCGACTGTACATTTTCGTACTGAATTCCAAATATAGAACCCATATCTTCAACCTGGAATTGTGAACGTCCTTGTTGAAGAGAAACTTTATACATGCCGGCATCTTCAGTTCCTATATAAAATATATCGGGACGTGGGCTATAAATAGATTGTATTTTTGAAAGAGGAAGTTTTTGGATTTTTCCGATCTCTTTAATTGTTGAAAGATCTTTCCCATAACTGTAAATCCAAACCCCATCATCTGTACCAATTAAGATTTCATCCCGGGATGTGAGGTTAATTGAATAACATAATTTCCCTTCAAAGGGGGTCTTTAATAATTCAAGTTTTTTGTGGTTTGTAATTTTGATAAGACCATGTGATTGGGTTATTGCTAAAATATTTCCATATTTATCCTGGGTAAACCCATTAATACTGCTGGAATTTTCATCCTTAACGGGGTACCTTTTGAATTTTTTTCCATCATAAAAAGTAATGTCTCCGTTGCTATGCCCGAACCACAAATTTCCTTTATTATCTTTAAATGTAACACCTGCATAAGCTTCGGTAAGTGAATCGGATTGCGGCGAAGTAAACTTAAATCCATCGTACCGGCACAAACCTGTACCTGTCGAAGCCCATAAAAACCCATTTTTATCCTGGTTAACAGAATAAACAAAAGGATGACAAATGCCTTCGGCAACGCCATATTTTATAAATTTATAAATTTGAGCATTTATAAAAATATTGCCTGTTAGAATAAAGATCGATATAAGAATTAATTTAAGTCCCCTGAACCTCATGTGCAATCTAATTAGTTGTGATTACTTTTTTTTAACATCGATTCCTCCAAATTTGTATTTAGGCACACCTCCTATAGGCACAGTATTAAATTGAAGTAATTCACCGTATTGGTTACGTACATTAATAACAACATTATTATTTTTAACAGGTGGATTAGTTTTTTTTATAAACTGAAAATCAAGTGAGGTATTTTTTTCTTCATCAAGAATTTTAAATTCTGAAGTAACCCACTGATCTTCATAAGATGTGGCGCACATTTGACCTTTACGTGCTACTGATACAACTCTGATAAAACCATCTTTATCCCAGTCAAAATTCATTTGTTTTATGGTAATTGTGCGATCATCAACATATGGGTATATGTGTGAAACTTCTTTTGGATCATCGTGCATCCTGAAGGAATATTCATAAGCGAAAGCAAATGCACCTTCAATAGGCTTATTAATAGTTGCCGAGGTGCTCATATAATAACGGTACATATTACCATCATTTCCTGAGATGCCATCACAGATCACCTTAAATATATACCCACCGAATTTTTTATCATATTCTCCTTCTGTTGGATTGAATGGCCCAAATACATACCAGTTATTATCGTACCGGGGATTTACACCAAATGATTTTGTGGCCAGTAGATTCCCGCTTTTATAATTGCCAACAGGATCAGTACCTTTGGCATCTTCGTTTGAATAGGCTTCTTTCCCTCCATATACTGAATAAGTCATTTGAGTGTCAAATGTTCCGTTCAACTCGTCGATTAAACCTCCAATATCCGGATCGAATACTTTAATATATACCGGATCTTTATATGATTCCGGGACGAAAAAGAAAAAAGTTTGGGAAAAGTCATCATCGCCCCACGATTTTTCAGCTTTAGTCCCAAAGGTCATTAAATAAGGAATATTTTCATCATCACCAGGAACAGGTTGAGAATATGACATATTGGTTAATAAAATACCAATTACAAAAGAAAAAATAAATCGCTTCATTAGATAAAAAAATTCATATACAATAATATATGATGTCTGATATAAATTAATAATCGAAGTTATAAAAATAACTTTATTTATATAAAAGTTAACAGAAAATGTTTAAAATACAAAATAAATCTATTTATGGAGATTTAACACTTACTACCTTGCTTACACAAGCTTTCTGAACTACTCCATTTTCATCAGGAGCAGCTTGTACGCATAATTTTATAGAATAATCTCCACTCTCGTTAAAACTATGTTTGGTATTGAGCCCAGTTCCTCTTTCACCATCTCCAAAATCCCAGAAATAATAATCAATTTTTTTAATTGAAGGAAGATTCGAAGAACTTGCATCAAAAATCTCAGCTTTTCCCTGGTCCAGTGAATCAGGACAAAATATATATGCCTGTTCTATATCAGCAACACTAAATGGATAAGTATCTTCATTTAAAAGAACTTCTCCGGTTAATGTATCAATAACATTAAGTTGAACAAGATATTGGCCAATACCGGAAAAAGTATGTTCTGCTTCAGCTTTCTTTCCCCTTGCTTTGGTACCATCTCCAAAGTCCCATTCATATAACCATGCAGTAGTGTCATTGTCAACCGATCCTTTTTCAAAGAAAATAAAAGTATATTCATTTTTTTGAATAGGCTTACATTCACCAAATTGAGGCCATAATGAACTAAAGCTATAAATATCGAACGACCGGTTTCTATTACTAGAAAAATAACCCGTTGAATCTTTCGCATCGGCAAAGTAATACAAATCATCGCGGTTAGAATTGACCGGTTCAGGCAGATTTTTTGGAATTATCCATTTCCCGTTTATTTCACGGGTATAAAAAATATCAAATTTACCTAACCCTGGTAATTTGTTTGAAGAAAAATACAATTTTCCATTGGAATGCATAAATGGGGAAACTTCATCACCTTTTGTGTTTACCAATGGTCCTAAGTTTTTGGGGGTATGCCAATCGCCCCGTTCAAAAACCGACACATAAATATCATAACCTCCATATCCGCCAGGTGCCATAGAGGCAAAATACATTTTTTTTCCATCAGCACTTATACATGGATCTTTAATTCTGTATTTATCTGAATTGATTGATATAAGGACTGGGGCATTCCATTCACCACCCGATTTAATTGATTTAAATATATTCCCTGCAGAATCGTTGTGAAACCGTGTAAAATATATTGTATTTCCGTCCTTGGTCAAACTTGCTTTTCCTTCGTGATTCTTTGTATTCAATTCTTTTGAAAAAAATTGCAAAGTACCCCACTTTTCCCCTTCAAGCTTTGTAACATAATACAAATCGTTTATATTTTTTTCGTTCAGGTCAACTTCGGTTTTATATATGTATTGCTTTCGGAAAGAATTAAACAACAAGCCATTCTCAAACATAACGGGAGCAAATTCGTCAAACTCCTTTGAATTGAATTCGAGTAACTTAGTTTCGTATAATTTCTGGGAAAAAATTTGAGCTGACAGTAATAAATTTATTAATGTCAGAAAAAACAATTGGTATGTTCTTCTCCTCCTCATAACTAAAAATATAAAGGATTTAAAGTACGAACTTTGTCGCGCCATTCGTAACGGATCATAATTTCGTGTGAGCCATTATTGTAATTACTTAATTTACCAATCGACTGATCGAATGAATATCCCAATCGAAACTTCCTGCTTAGCTGAACTTCGATCAGATAAATAAATGCTTCTTTATTTCGGTAGGATGCACCAACCCATAAAATATCATCTTTAAATAATATGAGATTTAAATTCAGATCATACTGGGGTAAAGATTCGTATTTATACTTAACTAATGTTGATGGTTTCAACTTAATTTGATCGGAAAACTTAAGAAGATATCCTCCTGTAAGCAATAGATTATAGCTTTTTAATTCAGTTTTAGAAATCTCGCCGTTCGATTTGTAGTTTAACAGAGATGGAACAGAAAAGCCAACGAAATACTTAGTATTTGAAAAATACATACCAAAACCAAAGTCTGGCAAAAAAGCTGTTTCCTTAATGTTTTCAAAAGCAATATCAGAATTGGGATCGTGAAGGGTTATTTTACTGTTTTGTTCTTTTACAATGTTAAATCCTGCTTTTAATCCTAAAGCCAGTTTGCCATTACCTAAGTTAACCCGATAAGCATAATTACCAAATAAGCTTGTATTATTTTCAATTCCAATTGATTCGTTTGCAATTAAAAAACCTAAAGCTACACGTTGATTTCGAAAAGGCATATGTGCCGCCATCGAATAAATAGTTGGAGCTCCGTCGAAACCAACCCACTGTTTCCGGTATAAAAATGTTGCTGATAGAACATCACGACTTCCAGCATAGGCAGGATTTATTGCCAGACCATTCATCATGTATTGGCTATATATAGGAAAATGCTGCGAATATCCTTTTATTTGCAGCAACAAACCTAAAATTAATACAATACAAGTTCGCTTCATCTATCTTTTAATTACAACATAACCTTTATAAACTCTCGTTTTTGAATTATTAAAAACATCCTCAACTTTCAGTATGTAATAATAAGTATCTTCAGGAAGTGGATCCCCATTCTTGTTTTTACCATCCCAATTATTCTGATAGTCAGACGATTTAAATACTTCTACTCCCCATCGGTTTAAAATAGTAATATCTTTATTTCCAACCTTAGATAATCCTTCAATCACAAAATAATCGTTTATTAAATCGCCATTCGGGGAAAATCCTGTATATCGTTTTAAATCACTTACTTCTAATATAACACTATCGTTTAAAGATGGGCATACGCCATTTGTTACTGTCCAATAAAAAGCATAACGTCCAAATTTCAATTGTGAAATTTCTGTATTGATATTTGAAGGATCGTTTATTTCGGCTTCAGAAAAAGATGACCAAATACCTGAACCTATTATTGGTTGTGCAGCATGTAAAAAAGCAGTGTCCTGATAAACCAATTCACGGTCAATTCCGGCTTCGGGCTTTTCAGGTTTTTTATCAATTGTTATTTTAAATTTATTGCTTACACTGAAACAACAATCGTATAATCCTGAATTTACAGTTCTTCTGAAATATCTGTCATTGGGTAAAATTCCCGGATCAAACTGACTATTTATAGCTCCCTGAATACTTTCCCAGGTTGATTCGCCATTTATGCTTTGTTCCCAAATAAAACGGTAAATACCGGGTTCTCCACCGGTTAAATTTTGGCTGGTAAGAATTCCCGATGGAAACCCTTCACAAATATTGGAAGTACCTTCAATAACATTTCCCTGAATAGGATTTAGAACATTAATAGCAACGATATTTGAAAGACTGTTACAAACTCCCGAAATTATTTGCCGCTGATAATTAATTGAATCGGTTAAAGATGCTGGCTGATAAGATTCCAGAATAGCACTACCAGATACATCCTGCCAATCACCTTTGTTGTATTTCTGTAACCATTTATGTGAATAATTGATGCCGTCTCCACCCGTAAAAGTTGAAAATATCCCTTTTATTTTTGAAGGAACAGTATTGTCGCAGATTGTAGTATCTCCTTTTATTATATTGTTCTGAATACGAGGCTGAACAGTAATTTTTATTTCATTGCTGATGCTTTTACAACAATTATCGAGACCAGAATATACTTTACGCCTGTAAAAATGTGTAGTGTCCATTTCTAAAGCCTGATAATCCTTCGACAATGAGTTTTCAATCAGATCCCAGGTCAAAGCATTTTTACTGGATTCCCACTCATATCCATATCCGGTTTTTGAATCTCCCCCGGTTGGAGTAACTCCATCAAATAAAGCTGGTTTGATTCCTTCACATATGGTTTGTGGACCGGAAATCAAATTGTTGGCAATTGTTGGGAGAACCCTAATTTTTATGCTATTACTAGTATCCTTACAACAATCTTTTAAGCCGGAAGATACCAAACGTCTGTAAAATTTTGTTTGGCTCAAAGCCGGAGGGTTCGAAAAGTCTTTGTTGAGTACATTTGAGTTGATCCAATTAAGCGAATCGTTACTTTCCTGCCATGAAAATGTATAATTACTTCCAGTTCCACCTTCGGGCAAACCTCCGATAAAAGGAGATGGAATTGAATTTTTACATATGGTTTGGAATGGCAGTATAATGTTATTGCTTATAGTGGGAAGTATTTCTACTTTAACCGAATCGTATGTGCTACAATATTCAGAAGTAGCCTTGCGTCGATAATATCGGGAAACGTCAGAGGAAATGGTAAAATCTTTGGTTGTTGCATTACCGGAAACAAATTCCCAGGAACCTGAAAATGACCGTTGTGACCATTCATATTGAAAATTCCCTGTTCCTCCGCCTGCAACAGAGCCTCTGATTGTGAGGGATGGATTCCCAAAACAAAGGATTGTATCTGGCTCTAAAACATTGTTGGTAATTTGAGGAAATACATTAATAGTTAAGACACTGCTTAAATCGTTCATGCCATCGGAAGAAACTATACGGCGAATTTGTGTAGTTGAAGTAAGAAGTGATGTTTTGTAATGAATACTGTCGTTTTTACCTAGAGCAGCTAACCATGAGGACGAGATAGTATTATAATATTGCCATTGATATGTATAAATACCATTACCACCTTGAGGCTTACTTCCGGTAATTTTCTGGCTGGTGTTAAAACATATTTTTGTTCCTGCTTTAATCGTATTATTTAAAAATCCGGTAAGTGGCAATAAAAGATAGTTAAGGGAATCGCCAGCGTTTCCAGGAGTTGAAGACACATAACAATTACCATTGCCAGCAGCTCCTCCTGTTAAATCAAGCAGAGAAAAATCTCTAGTTTTTCCTGAAAACCACACAAAACCTCCGCCTCCACCACCGCCATGTGCAACACAAGGAGCTCCAAAAGGTGTACCTCCTCCTTTTCCACCTTTAGCGCTAACGTTTAAATTATTTATAACAGAATCAACCGCAAGCATAATCATACCACCACCTCCACCACCGCCAGAGGATGAGCCATCGGAAACTGATCCTGAAACATCAATTCCATTGGCCATGATAGAAAAGCTGTTTGTAATAATTTTAGGTGTCAGTAATATAACTATTCCGCCTCCGTTTCCACCGGAGGATCCCGATCCGGCATTTTTTTGAATGCCGCTTCCACCGCCACCGCCCAGAAAGATTCTGCGATCTAAAAAATTGTTACTAAAATATTGTCCATCAATACTGGCACCGTTTCCACCCCAGTTATAATCATTATCGCCGGCACAGCTTTCTTTTCCGCCATTACCACCATCGCCAAAATTGCCACCACCTCCACCTCCTGAATAAGAACCACTTCCAGCACCACCACCATTACCTGAAGGGCCGCGTCCCATTGTGAAAATACTACTATTGGTTATAGCTCCTTCACCTTTCTTACCAGAAGCACTATCAGAACTCAAATTTAATATATGATAAGGTATGTCAGATACCTTTGAAAAGCAACTTCCCGAATAAGTAATTGGAGATGCTCCTTTGTATCCTTTACCGGAAACATCTATATTGGCATTCAATATAAGGGATCCTGAAGAAATTAAAACGAGTATTCCGCCTTTTTCTCCATCCCAGGTGCTACATGTGAGGCTTTCAATTACTTTAGCATCAGTAAATGAAGGAACCCGGATAAGTTGAACCGATTCGTTTGTATTATATGATGTTTTAACCGGAGAATTAAATGTTATGTTGTTACCTTCGATAGAACCAATAACGGTAAGTTCATATTTACCCATATTTCCCGGATCGCTTAAAACATTCGGATCAGAAGAAAAAATAGCTCCTTTCATCTGAATAATCATTACAGTATCCCCGATTGAAAATCCCAGGGAAGATGATACGTTTATGGAAGAAGCATTTAAAATTGAAACAACTTTAACATACTTATTTACAACATTCTTAATTTCGGTTGGTGTTTGAGCCAAGGAAAAATTTGAAAGCAGTACCAGAAAAAATATTATATACGAAAATCGTTTCAAGTTAAGTTTTTCAATATAGCTTAAACAAAATTAATATTTTTAATTACACCCTGTGTACGATAATTATGGGATTTAAGTTTTAATATTTTTTTCTGGCCAATCATAGTAACTTCTTATCTTTATTGTATATAGGAAATTCAAGTAAAAAGGTAGTGCCTTTCCCTGTTTCAGTTACAAACCGGATTGCTCCTCCAAGATCTTCCATTATGTTTTTTATGATAGCAAGGCCTAAGCCCATACCGCTCGATTTTGTAGTAAAGTTTGGCCTGAACAGTTTTTCTCTAAGTTCTTCAGGAATACCATTGCCATTATCAGAAACCTTTACAATTGCTTTTTGATTATTAATTGACAAGTGAATAATTATTTTTGGCTGGACTCCTTTTTCAACCGCTTGAATTGCATTTTTAAAAAGATTTATAAACACCCTCGAAATTTGTTCTTTATCGGCAAATACTTCAATATTGGATATGTTTTTATAATTTAAAACAAAATCGGCTTCCGAGTTTGCAAATAAACTTACAACTGTATTGATTTTCTCCACTAAATTGAATTTGAGGTTCTGTGCTTTGGGCATTTTAGCAAAATTAGAAAATTCAGTGGCAATAGATGATAAATTGTCTATTTCCTCGATGAGTGTTTCGGAAATCTTTTCAAGATACTCATCAAATTTTTCAGATTTATCCTTTCTTGCCCTTAAAAGATGTTGAACGCTCAATTTCATAGGCGTAAGCGGATTATTAATCTCATGAGCTATTTGTCGGGCCATCTCCTGCCATGCCGATTCCCGTTCACTTTTAGCAAGCATTTCAATACTCTTCTCCAGCTCCTTTACCATTCTGTTGTATTCCTTCACCAATCCGCCAATTTCATCATTTCCAACGTATTCAATATTGTCGTAGTTTTGAACCAGGTTTATTTCACTGAACCTCTCCTGTATCATGCGTAAAGGCATTGTTATTCTTCTCGATATAAGTATTGAAATTAAAATAGAAATTAACAAAAGAATAACATATACATTAACAATCCCTACAACCAGGTTTGAAACTTCATGTTTGAGTTCTTCCTGCCTTATAAAATAAGGAATATTTAAATAGGCAATCAGCTTATTTTCATGATTTAACAATGGAATATATCCCGAAAGATAATTTAACTGGCCAATTTTTTCGTTATGAATAAATTGTGATTTTTTATTAAATGCCAGTTCATTAAAGGCTAGCGGATTAATTTTTGTTCCAATTAAACCTTTTTCAAATATTTCGGGTCGTGAAGTGGCTACTAAGTTTCCATAAGGATCAAAAAGATTTATATCAGCATAAAAAACATCCGAAAAATTCAATAATAATTCATTCAGATTATAGTAAGGCTGTTTTGGCCATGACTGATTAATGGGACCTTCTCTTCCAATTTCCTGCAAAACTTCAACATAAATCGACCGCATTTTTTCTTCCAACGATTGATAATGTCGGTTATTATACTGTTTAATGCTGAAAATTATTGTTCCTCCCCCAATTAGAATTAATGAGGAAAATAAAACCGACATGGTTGCAAATTGTATTTTGTTTTTAAAATCGGGGCGAAATGCTTTCTGCAGAATTTGAAAATTTATAAATATTGAGAATACTGTTGTAATTAAAAGGTAAAACAGGAATATCCACGAAAAAGCAATCAATATTTCAAAAAATCCAACTTTGGGATAACTGATAACAATTATATTTTTACTGTTTACATTATATATGAGATGATTAAATCCATTCAATTTTTTACTTGAATATTGTTTGTTCGGTTTTGCAACTGTAAAATCCTTTGAAGTCAGTCCATAAGGATAATAACCATATTTATTAATTAATATACCGTTATAGTATTTTGCATATGAATAATCCCAGAATTTTGATTTTTGGGATATTTTTTTATCGAGCAGCAATTCAGGATAACCAATTTGATCGGTAATAACTTTTGAATCGAGTTCAATAAACAAGGATACTGTATCTGGTGAATCCGTCCGGGGATATTCAAACCAGCCCAGGTAACTTACCCTTCCATTTTGATTGTCGATATAATAAAAGGAAGAAGACGGTAGTTTTATTCCACTTGTTTCAACTTTTTCTGAAAAATATGTACGGCAATGTACATTATAATTATCAGGAGGTTCCATGTACAAACTATCGTATTGAAAGCATGGAATGATCTGGAGCTTATATTTACTCAAATAGCCGTTAAAATAGCTTTTGGAAATATAATCGGCTAAGATATAATTGTCATTCTCTTCCGAGAAAAGGTATTTTGTAATTACTGAATCATTTTTAATTTTCGAACTGAATTCTTCCATGATATATTCAGCTACCTGATCGTGTTCATTAGCAAGGTTTGAGGCCAAAATCGCAGTTTCATTCTTATTTTTCTGCAAAGTGAGTTCCATTACCCGGTCGACGGTATACAATGCAAAAACCAAAACAATCAGCACTAATCCTGAAAATTGGTAACCCTTTCTTTGTTTTATCCTGAAAAATCCAAAAAGAAGAACAAGCGCCAAAAGAGAGAAATATGAAAACAGCTCCAAAGATCCTGAAAAAGCTAACAAAACTAAATTTATGATAACTGAAATTAAAGTAAAGATGATTGCAAAACTTTTATAGTCATTTAAATCGGAGAGTAAAGACAGAGATTTATCAATTAAAAAACCAAAAGAAACAAATATCATTATCAAAATAATATAGCCCAGAAAACTGTAAGAATTCAATAGCAGAACCTTTTGAGCTTCAAAGGAAATATTGGAATTGAGTACCATATTTTTCACCAGTACATTGATCAGAAGAAAAGCCGAAGTAATCAATACTGAGGCAATGGCTATAAGTGCATATCTTTGATATTTGTTTTTGATTCGAAAAGGCAAATAATTAATATTTTTATAAAGAAGGTATGCCATAAAAAATATAACCATGGCCCAAAGCAATAAATCGCCTAATGAAGGTATTGATTGGGAAATTGCCATATTTTGAGGATTAAACAAATCAAGTTCATAGAATATGGCAGGGTATCGGTAATAACCTGTAAAATATTTAATTACGATGGTAAATACAATAACTAAAAATATTAAGTTTCTTTTAAGTTTAACTTTTTGAATTTGGTTGATGGTGGTACAAAGAAAAAATCCTAATAAAATAATGCATATCAAATATGCTATAACAGGATAATACAACTGAAACCATGGATGTTGACAAGTTTTGTCGAAAACAAGTGAAAAGATGTACATCCCATTACTGTTGAATATTGGGTATCCGTCGGGGACTTGCCTGCTTGATATTTTAACGGTTGGAGGAAAATTAAATTCAGGTTGAAATTCATTTACCAGATATTTATTTTCGTAAGGATAAACTTGCTTTATCTGAATTAACCCAACTATTTTCCAGTCGCCAACTTCTTGAATTTTAGTAACAAACCAAGCATTTTTGAGATAGATATATATACTATTTTCAGCAGCAAATGCAAATTTATTGTTAATCACAACAGAGTTGTCGTTCCAGAATACTAAAGAATCGTTTTTATAAACAAAAACCCCGAACCCTTCCTTATCAAGCATTCCATAAAATCTCGAGAGTTTATTCTGAACTTCGGAAGCAGTGCTTTTGTTTTTTAAAATTTTTTCAATAAAAAGAATATAGTTCTGGAGCTCCCGTTCTTTATTGTCGAATATTTTCTGAAATTTTTGGGCATAAGTGGTATCGAATCTTGGAAATAGAACATTCCATTCAGTAAGTTTACCAAAAATCAAAACTAAAATAGCAAGAATTAAATACCTGTATCTGTTATAAATCCTCATAAATCAAATATGATGATACGGTTCACCCCTAATTATGGTAAATGCCCTATACAATTGTTCAGCAAATATTAAACGAATCAACTGATGCGAAAAAGTCATTTTTGATAAAGATAGTTTATAATTTGCCCTGCCATATATTTCATCTGAAAAACCATACGGACCGCCTATAACAAATACCATGCTTTTTGTGCTTTGGATCATGTGTTTTTCAATAAGTGAAGCAAATTGCACTGAATCAAATTCAATTCCTTTTTCATCTAAAAGTATTAAAAAATCATCGGGAGATAGCTTTTTCAGAATAATCTGACCCTCCTCAATCTTTTGTTGTTCTTTGCTCAAGCCTTTTCTAGCTTCAGAAGTAGAAATACTTTTATAAGATATATACCGTAGGATCCTTTTCTCATATATCTTAATCCCTTCATTTATATGATCTTCATTGGTTTTTCCAACACATACCAGGTTTATCTTCATAAGTTAAGATTCATTATCGATTGATATTTTCATTATCTTGCAAATGTAATTTATGGATTGATTTTTGTAAACCAATTGGTAATCAAATATCAAAATAAAATGAGCCTACACAAAACAGCTTTCAGGTTTTTATTATTATTTACTTTGGTGTTTTCAAACACCAGTTTGCCAGCATACAGCGATGTACCTGAAGGTATTGTAATTGCTATTAAATCGGGGAATGCAAAAGAACTTGCCAAATATTTTAACTCAACAATAGAACTTGTAATAGCCGATAAAGAAGGAATTTACAGTAAACCTCAGGCTGAACAGGTATTAAAAGATTTCTTCATAAAAAATCCTCTCACAAAAGACTCTTTCCGTCTGCTTCATGAAGTTGGAAAAGAAGCGTCGCGGTATGCTATAGGAAATTTATATACTACCAAAGGAGTTTACCGGATTTCATTTCTGATAAAAACAGTAAATAATGTACCTCTTATTGATCAATTGCGAATAGAAGTAGAAGATAATGGTTAACGATAGTTTAATAGATGAATTAATAGACCTGGCCATCAGGGAAGATATTGGAGATGGCGATCACACTTCACTGGCCTGTATACCCGAAAGTATTGTTGGAAAAGCAAAATTGCTTGTTAAAGATGAAGGTATTATTGCCGGAATAGCTATTGCAAAAAAAATTTTTTACAAATTCGATCCATCCCTTTCCTTTACTAAAATAATTGAAGACGGGTCTCTTATTAAAAAAGGAGATATTGCATTTTACGTTGAAGGTAAATCAATTTCTATTTTACAATGTGAGCGCCTGGTATTGAATATCATGCAGCGTATGAGCGGTGTTGCAACTCAAACCAATGCTTACGTTAAAAAACTGGAAGGTTTAAAAACAAAGGTACTCGATACCCGGAAAACAACACCCGGTATGAGAATTCTCGATAAAATGGCAGTGAAACTGGGAGGAGGGGAAAACCACAGGATTGGACTATATGATATGATCCTCATAAAAGACAATCACATCGATTTTGCCGGAGGCATCGAAAATGCCATTTTTGCTGTTAAAGCATACCTGAAGAAAACCAAAAAAGATTTAAAAATAGAAGTAGAAGCCCGTTCGTTGAATGATATTCAAAAAATATTATCAATAGGGGGTATTGATAGAATTTTGATCGATAATTTTTCACTTGAGGAAACACGTAAAGCGGTGCAATTGATTGGAGACAAATGTGAAACAGAATCGTCAGGTGGAATTACAATTGACACTTTACGAGATTATGCCGCTTGTGGCGTCGATTATATATCAGTTGGCGCTCTTACACATCAGATAAAAAGTCTCGACTTAAGCTTAAAGGCAGTATAAATTCTTCGCTTGTTCTTAGGTAGTTATCCGTTTATTTTCTTTATTTTTGCAATAAGAACAAACTTATATGCAAGATTTAACCTTAACAATAAAAGAATACCCATTTAAAGGCCTGGATGAGAATGATTTAAATCCAGATCCTATTGTTCAATTCAGATATTGGCTCGATATTGCTATTAAATCGAATACAATGCCTGAAGCCAATGCTATGATTTTATCGACTGTTTCATCTGATAACAGGCCATCTTCAAGGGTTGTGCTTCTTAAACATATTTCCGACCAGGGATTTGACTTTTTTACCAATTATAATAGCAAAAAAGGGAAACATCTATTGAATAACAAATATGCTTCTCTCCTTTTTTACTGGCCATTACTGGAACGTCAGGTGAGAATTGAAGGCAGAGTTGAAAAAATATCCTCAAACGAATCGGACGACTATTTTATTTCAAGACCTTATGAAAGTCAGATAGGCGCCTGGGCATCCCCTCAGAGTAATGTAATCCCAACCAAATCGACCTTGTTGGACTGGTATAAAGAATTCGAAAGTATTTTTACGAATAAAGACATTTCCCGACCTCCACACTGGGGCGGATTCAGGTTAATTCCGGATTTAATGGAATTCTGGCAAAGTAAGCCCAACCGTTTACACGACCGTATTGAATACGTGCTCAACAGTGGGGAATGGAATATCAGGAGATTGGCACCCTAATTATTATTTTTTCATTTCACCATCTTTAAAAGTGGTTTTTTGAATTAAATCGCCATTTTCATTATAAAATTTCCAGGTTCCATCTTTTTTGTCATCCTTGTATTCTCCTTTTATTTTAATTGCCTTACTTTCATAATACTCCCGGTAACTGCCGTTGCGGAAACCGTCTTTAATTTCAAATTCCAATTTGACCTGTCCATTTGAATAATTTTCACTAAACATTTTCTGTTTCAAATCCACAGGAACATAACTATCGGCTTCCTTAATCCAATTACCAATCAATAACTGAACAGAGTCGTTAACAGCCAATGAATCTGACGAACTTGTATCTTCAGAAACCATTACTTTTTCATCAGCATCTTTGTAATATGCGAAAAAACGGGTTTTGAAGTAATCGCCTTCCTTATTCAATTGAAAGCCCAAGTATGGAAAAGAAACAAGGTTTTGTTTGTTCCGTTCCATTTCCTGAATCGATACCGGCCTGAGATCATATTTTAAAGCTTTCAAAAAACCTTCAGTGTTTACTAAAACCAATGCATTAGATCTGCGGCCGAAAGAAGAGTAAAAATCTGAGAATTCAGGCTTTTTTTCAAGATATGATTCTTCCGTTTGTGCGTCGATAATTTTCTTCAATACCTGAGGATGATTGCTAAAAACAACATAATCATTTATAACAGTGTAATATGGCGACTCCAATTTTTGGAAATACTTTCCAAGCAACATCTTGAAAAAACCTTTGACAGATAAATAGTGAATTGTAAATCCTTTATAATCTACATCTTCAATTTTAACCGGCGTACGATTTTTAATTCTTTTAGCAATGAAAGCCAAATTTTTTTGAGCCTCCCTGGTATTTGTGGTTTTCAGGAAAACAGCAAATTCGTTGTTTTTTCCTAAACCCATTGGTTCCATTTGGGTAAGAGTAACTTCATCTCCTATCCAGTCTAAAAAATTCTCGCGAACTTTTATTCCCAAATAACTTTCAAGTGCTTTTATTTCATTCTGATAATTATCGTAGGCATATGGAGTCTCTTTTAACGTTTCCTGCATGTTATCAAAGTAACTTGTGAATTTATTAAAGCACAAACTAACCGATGAAGAAAATTTATCAGGCAAAATTTCTTCAATGGACGAATTTCCGTTTCCGGAATTAATGATGGCTTTTAAAGTTGAATTTATTGAATCGTTTATCATGGTATAGCCATCGCAAATAATACTACCATCCTGGTTAAATTCAAACGTTAAACCTGAATATCGTAAACTGTGGGTTAAACTTCTTGTGCTTTCGTCCAGTTTAATAATCATGCTTTTTAAATAATCGTCGAGCCTTGAATAATTGATATAGATCCTGAATATACCACTGTTGCTTGTCTTGTCCATAATTTCCGTAAAATAGGGATCTTTACCTAAAGAATTTTCAGGCTTTACTTGCATTGTTTTTTCAATGATCGGTTTTGAGAAAGAGCCAACAAATAAATTATTATTAAAATAGCAGTAGAACTTTTGTCCGGAGCTCTTCATCTCAATTTGAAATAAATCTCCTTCCTGCTCTTTTAATTTAATAATATGAAGAGAGGATGTTGAAAAACTCCCCACCAAATCTTTCAAATCCAGTATTTTAGATAACCTCCTAAGATCAATGATATAAGCAAATTCATATTTCCCACTGTTAATCATGTGCATGGATACAAAAACCCTTCGGTGCCCAATAAATTCGGATAAATGACGATTGCTCTGAATAATTGTATCCATCATCCCGATTCCTTTTCCAAGCTTAGCAAATAAGGGTTGTTGTTTTAATTTCGACCATGCCATATTTGTAGTCATCTTTTCCCAGGCATCGAAAAGATTATCAGTTTCGGCAATGAATACAGCATCGGCAGGAATAGCATCCAAGGGTTCGGTTTTGGAATATGGGCTTAATAAGTGCCATGCCAGATAACCCATACCACTAAGCAAAATGATGAGAAAAATCCATTTAAATGCCTTCATAGGTTTGTCGATTATTAAATTAAAAATATATTATTCAATGTCGTTTAGTTAAGACTCAGGCTTCGAGTCCGCTCAGCCTGTCGAACTGGTATTAGTGTCACACTGAGCGGAGTCAAAGTGTATATTAATTATTCAATTACTAAACTAAACAACAGATATATTATTTCAAATACCGTGTGTAAAAAATTAAATTTACTGTTTCATTCTTATTAACCAAAATTTATGCTCAAAATTATAGAATGTGATTTCAAAAACGCTCTTCACAGGCAAAAAATAGTGGATTTGATTGATGCATATATGCAGGATCCTATGGGTGGCGGAAAACCAATGCCCGAAAAAAATAAACAACCGCTCATGTATGGTTTGGCAGCTCATCCCTGTGCTTTTGTTTTGTTTGCAATGGATAATGATGATTTTATAGGCATTGCTACCTGTTTTGTAAATTTTTCGACCTTTAATGTGAAGCCGTATATTAATGTACACGATTTGGCCGTTTTGCGGAATTATCGTGGATTGGGAATTGGCAGGAAATTACTTCAGAGAGTTATTGACATAGCAAAAGAAAAAGGATATTGCAAAGTAAGCCTTGAAGTCAGGAATGATAATATCAATGCTCAGGGTTTGTATCGAAGTCTTGGTTTTGGTGAATCGGATCCTCCGATGCATTTTTGGGAGAGAAAGGTGGAATAGGTGGGAAGGTTAGAAGTTGGGAGGGTGAGAAGGTGAGAAGATGAAGGTAAAATTAAAGAGACTATATCAAGATTCACTGAGCTATATTTGATTTCGGCTTAATTAACTTTTGAAATAGTCTCTTATTATGTGGATATCAGATTTTTCGTCCGGGATAAATTTTTAGTGCTTCTGAAAGACAGACCATAGCTTTTGCGAGATCGTCCACATTCAGGACATAGGCTAAACGAACTTCGTCTTTCCCTAAACCTGGTGAAGTGTAAAAGCCATCAGCAGGAGCTACCATTAATGTTTGATTTTCAAATTCAAAATCGCTTAATACCCACTGTGCGAATTTTTCAGCATCGTCGACAGGTAAACGGGCAATAACATAAAAAGCTCCACTAGGCTTTGGACAAACAATTCCTGGTATTTTATTTAATGCATCAACCAAAAAATCTCTTCTTTTAACATATTCCTTTTTTACGCTTTCATAATAATTATCGTCCAGATCAAGGGCTGCCTCTCCGGCAATTTGTCCCAGGACAGGAGGGCATAATCGCTGCTGACCGAGTTTCAGCGCAGTTTCGACAACTTCTTTATTATGCGAAACCATGGCTCCAACCCTAATTCCACAAGCACTGTATCTTTTTGACAAAGAATCTATCATGATTACATTTTGCTCAATTCCTTTCAGGTTCATTGCCGAAAAATGTTTTTTCCCATCGTAACAGAATTCCCGATACACTTCATCTGAAAACAAGAACAAATCGTGTTTCTTAATTATTTCCCTTAATAAATCCAGTTCTTCCGGAGAATATAAATAACCTGTGGGATTATTTGGGTTGCAAATAATAATGGCTTTGGTTTTTGGAGTAATAAGTTTTTCGAATTCTTCGATGGGCGGAAGTGCAAAGCCTGTTTCGATAGTTGAGCGCACCGGAACAATATTTATCCCGGCAGTTAACGAAAATCCGTAATAATTTGCGTAAAAAGGCTCAGGCACAATAACTTCCTCTTCAGTATTAATACAGCTTATCATTCCAAATAATAAAGCTTCTGAGCCACCTGAAGTAACTAATATTTCACTATAATCAACTTCAATACCGATATGTTTATAATATGCCGCCATTTTCCGGCGAAAAGATTCATCGCCCGCTGAATGTCCATACGAAATAGTTTTCAAACTCAGGTTCTTCATTGCATCTATTGCAACTGTGGGAGTAGGTAAATCAGGATTACCAATATTTAAATGATAAACTTTCCGTCCTTTCCGTTTAGCCTCTTCAGCAAACGGAACCAATTTCCTAATTGGTGAAGCTGGCATGTGACGTCCTTTTTCAGAGATCTGGGGCATAAATATATTTTTTTTATTATTTACTTCAAAGTAAAAAAAAATCATCCTAACATCAGGTTTTCGGCCTAGTGCGGGCAATAAATTACCAGCATTAGATTATTATGCAATTTTTGCCGCTGATGCGACAGGACTTGCCAATACGAAAAACCTTTTATCAGGATGATTCCTCATTAATGTTTTAAATGTAATTAAGAGTTGTTAGCTTTTTCAGTATTAGCTGCAACTGTTCCTTTTATTTTTAATTCAACCCTTTGTGTTTTTGCGTTCGAAGTAACATAAACATTTTTATCAAAAGTGCCGACAATTTTTGTGTTATACTTCACTTTTATAACCGCTTTTTCTCCTTTTTTAATTGGTTCACGGGGCCACTCAGGAGTTGTACAACCGCAGGATGCCCTAACTTCACTCAATACCAATGGCTCTTTACCGGTATTTTTAAATTCGAATTCATAAGTTCCATTTCCATCGAATGGAATAGTACCAAAATCATGAACCAGAGAAGTAAAAACAATTTCAGGTGCATTTTTATTATCTGCAGCCGGTGTAGCAGTAGACTGACTAAAACTGTAACCCGACAGCGCAAAAGCACAAACTAATGTAAAAACAAGCTTTTTCATAATTGATAATTAAAGTGCTAAACTATTAGAATATTTTAATGATTTTAACTGGTAAAAACCAAGTAAATTTAATTAAAATCTATGTCCAATATTCACACATTACAATTTTTTTATTTTCACTAAGCTTCCTTTAATTTTACAAGGAATACAAATATTATTTTTATCAATTAATAAACACATGACTATTGTTATATATGGCCATTTTATTTGTAAGAAATTTATATTTTTACGCTTTTCTTTAAAATTTACAAAGCTTTCAAAATCATGGAGATTCCTTCAAAATACGAACCGGGGCAGGTAGAAGACAAGTGGTACCAATATTGGATGGATAAAGGTTTTTTTCATTCTGTTCCCGACAATCGCGTACCATATACCATTGTTATTCCGCCACCTAATGTTACCGGCGTGCTGCACATGGGACATATGTTAAATAATACTCTTCAGGATGTTTTAATTCGTCGTGCCCGAATGATGGGCAAAAACGCATGCTGGGTTCCGGGAACAGACCACGCATCTATTGCTACAGAAGCCAGGGTGGTTGCTAAATTAGCTTCCGAAGGAATTAAAAAGAACGATTTAACACGTGAAGAATTTTTAAATCATGCCTGGGAATGGAAGACCAAACACGGTGGAATCATCCTCGAACAGCTCAAAAAATTAGGAGCCTCGTGCGATTGGGAGCGCACTAAGTTTACCATGGATCCCGATATGTCAGAAAGTGTTATTAAAGTTTTTATCCATTTATTTAAAAAAGGCTTAATATACCGGGGTGTCAGGATGGTTAACTGGGATCCCAAAGCTCTCACTGCAGTTTCCGACGAAGAAGTAAACCATAAAGAAGTTAATTCAAAATTATATTTCGTAAAATACCAGGTTTCGGGAAGCGGCGATTTTGTAACAATTGCCACCACCCGACCTGAGACTATTTTGGGCGATACTGCTGTTTGTATTCATCCCGAGGATGAAAGGTATTTTCACCTTCATGGTAAAAAAGTACTGGTACCGCTCATCAACAGGGAAGTTCCTATCATTACCGATACATATGTCGACAGAGAATTTGGTACCGGCGTACTCAAAGTAACCCCTGCACATGACATAAACGATTATGAATTAGGTCAAAAATATAATCTTCCTACCATTGAAATTTTTAATGATAATGGCACCTTGAATGAAAAAGCCCAGCTTTTTATCGGGGAAGACAGATTTGTTGTTCGCGAAAAAATTGTAATTAAGCTACACGAAAATAGTCAAATTGCCAAAGTTGAAGATTATGTTAACAAGATTGGTTTTTCTGAACGTACCGATGCCGTTATCGAACCTAAACTTTCGATGCAGTGGTTTGTAAAAATGAAACAACTCTCGGAACCTGCCTTGGAAAATGTTTTGAACGATAAAATCCAACTGGTTCCTGCAAAATTTAAAAATACCTATAGACATTGGATGGAAAATGTAAAGGATTGGTGTATTTCGCGTCAATTGTGGTGGGGACAACAAATTCCGGCATATTACATTAATGGCACCAACGAGTATGTTGTTGCTGAAACTGCTGAAGAAGCTGTTCAATTGGCGAGAGAAAAAACCAAAGATCAGAGTTTGACAGTTGGCAATCTTAAACAGGAAAGCGATGTGGTAGATACATGGTTTTCTTCGTGGTTGTGGCCTATCTCTGTTTTCGACGGCATCAGAAAACCCAATAATGCCGATATTAAATATTATTATCCAACAAACGATTTAATTACGGCTCCTGAAATATTATTTTTCTGGGTTGCCCGAATGATCATTGCCGGGTATGAATTCCAGGGCAACCAACCTTTTAGGAATGTTTATCTAACCGGTATTGTTCGCGACAAACTTGGGCGGAAAATGAGCAAATCGTTAGGAAATTCACCAGATCCGCTTGATTTAATCGAAAAATACGGTGCTGATGGAGTCCGTGTAGGAATGCTTTTATGCTCGCCTGCGGGCAATGACCTCCCATTCGATGAAAATTTAACAGAACAAGGCCGTAACTTTGCAAATAAAATATGGAATGCTTTTCGTCTTGTTAAATCGTGGCAGGTAAGCAATGAAATACCTCAACCAGAATCGTCCGAAATTGGCATTAAATGGTTTGACAATGTTTTAAACCAAACGTTGGTATCTCTCGACGACCAATTTGAAAAATACCGAATTTCGGAAGCATTGATGCAAGTTTACAAATTGTTCTGGGACGAATTTTCGTCATGGTATCTTGAAATCATCAAACCTGCTTATCAACAACCCATTGATGAGGTTACTTACAAAGCTACTGTAGCATTTTTTGAAAAGCTGTTAAAAGTACTTCATCCTTTCACTCCTTTTATAACAGAAGAAATTTATCATTTTCTGGATGAAAGAAAAGAAGGCGAAACAATTATGCTGGCTTCTATGCCCAAAGGAGAATCTTTTGATGAAAATTACATTTCACAATTCGAATTTGTGAAAGAAATTGTTGGATCCTTAAGAATGATAAGGCAGGATAAGAATATTCCCAATAAGGATACACTAAAGCTCCAGGTTTTAAAAGGTGCGCAAAGGCCTTTATTTTTCGATGCGATTGTTCAAAAGCTAGGTAATTTAACTGAAATTGAAAACTTAGATGTTAAACCGGAAGGGACATTATCGTTTTTAGTAAAGTCAGTTGAATACTTTGTGCCTCTTGAAGGAAAGATTGATATAGCCGAGGAATTAAGCAAATTAAAAGCTGATCTGGATTATACCCGCGGGTTTCTTACATCGGTAGATAAAAAACTTTCGAATGAAAAATTTGTAAACAGTGCCCCGCCTCAGGTAATTCAAAATGAGAAGAATAAGAAAGCCGATGCCGAAGCAAAAATTAAGGCTCTGGAAGAAAGAATAAATTCTTTGGAATAGAAATATAACATCAAGTGATTGTGTTGAAGTTCAATAATTTATTGTATTTCTACACAACTACCATTGATGATGTAAAAAGCTAATAATAATAAGTTTACTTTTGCGACGATAATTAATATATCTCTTTACACAAAATTTTAACACGCCGCAAAAAATACTGTGCTATTCCTTTCTGGGGTTATGCTATGCTCCACCCCCGGCTTTTTCAAATTTAACACCTCCGGTGTTTTGGTAATCCAAGGCTCATAATCATGCTGAGCGGAGTCTAAGCATACCCCGAAGATCTCTATTTCAAAAGCTTATCGCTGTCTAAGCATCCTTCCGACTCCGCTCAGGATGACTCCGGGATGAATGTCTTCCACAAAAAAAGGGTATCCAAAATCCGGATACCCTTTTAAAGTTTTATGCTTTCGCATTATCAGTTATCGTATGAATAACAATTCGCGGTATTTTGGAAGAGTCCACATTTCGTTATCCACAATTAATTCGAGTTTGTCGATATGGTAACGAATGTCATTCAAATATGGAAATACAGTGTTTGAATATGCCAGAGCTTTTTCGCGGGGGTCTTCAATCTTATTAGCAACCTTACGAGCATCAACCATAGCTTTCACCTGAGCTTTGATAACAGAAATATGGTTTGATACTTCTTTAATTAGATCTAAACGAGCTGAAGCAAGATCTTTGAATTCTGCAGCAGAGAATAGTTCTTTTAATCCCTGAACATTTTTCACCAAGGTCGATTGATATTCGATTGCAACCGGAACAATGTGGTTAAGAGCTAAATCGCCTAATACACGGGCTTCGATCTGAATTTTCTTTGTGTAAGTTTCCCAGTAAATTTCAGTACGTGCATGTAATTCCTTTTCATTGAGAACACCTGTCGACTTAAACATTTTGATAGATTTGTCACTTAAGTAAGAATCGTAAATGAGTGGAACATTGGCTTCATCATTTAATCCTCTTTTCTTAGCTTCGGCTTTCCACTCATCGCTATAGTTATTTCCGTCGAAACGGATTTTTTTCGATTCTTTGATATATTTTCTTAAAACCTGAAAAATAGCTTCATCTTTTTTAATGCCCTTGTCAGTAATAGCATCAACATCTTTTTTGAACATAACTAGCTGTTCAGCCATGGCAGCATTTAAAACAATCATACCTGCAGCACAGTTTGACGAAGATCCAACAGCGCGGAATTCGAAACGGTTTCCGGTGAAAGCAAATGGAGAAGTACGGTTACGATCAGTGTTATCTAAAAGGATTTCAGGAATACGTCCAACATCCAGTTTAATCTCAGTTTTTTCGTCCGGAGTCATTTTGTTTTCCGAAACTTTTTCTTCGAGTTGATCTAACATTTTCGAAATAGATGTTCCCAAAAAAGCTGAGATAATGGCAGGAGGAGCTTCGTTTGCACCTAAACGGTGTGAATTTCCTGCATGAGAAATACTGGCTTTCAGGATATCGGCATGGCGATTAACGGCCATTAAAGAATTTACAACAAATGTAAGGAACTGAAGGTTGCTTTTTGGATTTTTTCCTGGTGATAACAGGTTAACGCCAGTATCGGTTGCCATTGCCCAGTTGTTATGTTTACCCGATCCGTTAATACCTGCAAAAGGCTTTTCGTGAAGCAAACAAACAAAATTATGACGACGGGCAATCTTTTGCATCAATGTCATCATTAAACAGTTGTGATCAACTGCAAGGTTACATTCTTCAAAAACCGGAGCAAGTTCATATTGGTTTGGAGCAACCTCATTGTGACGTGTATGAGCAGGAATGCCCAATTTCCATGCTTCATGTTCCAATTCACGCATAAATGCCTGAACACGTGGAGGAATTGAACCAAAGTATTGATCTTCCAACTGTTGATTTTTAGCCGAATCGTGCCCCATCAGGGTTCTGTCGGTAAGAGCTAAATCAGGACGTGCCTGGTAAAGAGCCTCATCAATAAGGAAGTATTCCTGTTCCCAACCCAATGTTGCAATAACTTTAGTAACGTCTTTATCAAAAAATTGGCAAACATCAACAGCAGCTTTATCCAATGCACTTAAAGCTTTTAAAAGAGGAGCTTTATAATCGAGAGGTTCGCCTGTATATGATATAAAAATGGTAGGAATACAAAGAGTATCTTCTAATATAAAGGCTGGTGAAGAAGGATCCCATGCAGTATAACCACGGGCTTCAAAGGTTGAACGGATACCGCCGCTAGGAAAACTGGAAGCATCAGGTTCCTGCTGAACCAATAATTTACCTGAGAAATTTTCAACAACACCGCCATTGTCAGATGGTTCGATAAAAGCATCGTGTTTTTCAGCGGTACCCCCGGTTAAAGGTTGAAACCAGTGAGTATAATGAGTAACTCCCATTTCCATTGCCCAAGCCTTCATACCTGCAGCAACCTGATCAGCTACTCTGCGATCGATGCGGGTACCTTTGTCGATGGCACTTATTACAGCCTGATATGCTTCTTTAGAAAGATATTTCTGCATTTTTGAACGATCGAATACCAACTGTCCAAAATATTCTGAAGCTTTTTGTTTAGATAAAGAAAGTTCTCTTGGTACCCTCGAAAAAACTTGTTCCAATGCTTTAAAACGTAATGTTGCCATGTTTGAATGATATTTTAAAATGTTAAATAGTTTCTTATGGCAACAAAATTAATTATTATTTCATTTGATCAAACTTTTTAGGGGGTTTTTTAATAAATATTTAATATTTTTTAGATTAAATGTAAAATAATCTATATAAATCTACGATTAAATTGGATATTAATAAAACATATTAAAAATTGGGTCTAAATAGCAAACTTTCAATTTGAAAGTAAAATCGTCTATTTTTGATGAAAATAACATAAAATATAGATTTTATGAAAGCTATTGAACAAACTTTATCAAATATAAATCTCGGAATTTAATCAAAAGACCCTATAAAACAACGCCTGAAAATATTAAAACGGGAATTATGGATAAAATACTATCATTAAAAAATGATATTCCTACTTTCGGCAGATACTTTGTTATTTTTTGGAATAATTAGCAAAGAAATGAGGAATCGTTTCAATTCCTTTATAGAAAAGTTCCAAAGAAAAGTTTTCGTTGGGAGAATGGATTGCATCTGATTCAAGTCCAAAACCCATGAGGATGGATTTTACACCCAAAACTTCTTCAAAATCGGCAATTACGGGAATACTACCTCCACTGCGATATGGAACAGGTTTCGAGCCGAAAGTTGTTTGCAATGCTTTTTCGGCCGATTTATATGCATGCGTATCAGTAGGAGAAACATATGGTCTACCTCCATGAAGATTGGTAACTTTTACCGACACACCCAATGGAGCTAAGGTCTTAAAATGATCTTCGAACAATTGTGCTATTTTATCAGGAGATTGATTGGGAACAATACGCATTGAAATTTTTGCAAATGCTTTCGAGGGAAGTACTGTTTTTGCACCTTCGCCCGTATAACCACCCCAAATTCCGCAAACATCGAGCGTTGGACGAATTCCGGTCCTTTCCATGGTCGAGTATCCCTCCTCTCCCATAATATCTTTAATGTCAAGCGCTTTTTTATAATTATCCAGGTTAAATGGTGCTTTGGCCATTTCTGACCTTTCTTCGGGATTTAAAACAAGGACATCATCATTGAATCCTGGTATATTAATTTGTTGACGATCATTTTTCAATTTCGAAATCATATCAGCCAGAACATTGATGGGATTGGCGACAGCTCCTCCAAACAAACCCGAATGTAAATCCCTGTTTGCACCGGTTACTTCAACTTCCAGGTAAGCCAGGCCTCGTAAGCCAACAGTTATAGAAGGGATGTCCTTTGCAATCATAGTAGTATCTGAAACCAGGATGACATCGCATTGGAGTTTTTCTTTATTATCGATACAAAATTTCTTTAGATGAACTGAACCAATTTCTTCTTCCCCTTCTATTAAAAATTTTATATTACATGGAAGTGAGTTAGTTTGTGTCATTAACTCAAATGCTTTTATATGCATATAGAGTTGTCCTTTATTATCGTCGGCACCACGCGCATATATTTTTCCATCTCTTACCTCCGGTGCAAAAGGATGTGAATGCCACAAATCAATTGGATCAACAGGCTGAACATCATAATGCCCATATACCATAACAGTAGGTAATAAAGGATTAATAGTTTTATTTCCTACTACTACAGGATGACCTTCAGTTTCGAGAACTTCCACAAGATCAGCACCGGCATCTTTCAATTTTTGACTGATAAAACCAGCAGCTTTGAACATATCATCTTTATGTTCGCTCATGGCACTGATTGACGGAATTCTTAACAACCCGAACAATTCTTCCAAAAAGCGTTCTCTGTTTTCATCGATATAGTTCCTGATCATGGCTTTATTTTTTATTGCTGTTTATATTTCAAATATTCACTTGCCGAATGTTCTAATTCTTGGTACCAGTCTTCTCCAAATTTTCTAATTAATGCATCTTTTAAGAAAACAAACAAAGGCACTCCAAGTTTAACTCCCGATTTTATTGCTGGTTTACAAATTTCCCAGGTATGGTAATTTACTGCAACGTAGCTTGAATATTTTGTCAACCTCACAGGATAAAGATGGCAGGAAACCGGCTTTCGGAAATTTATTTTACCCTCATTAAAAGCCTTTTCGATACCGCAAGTTGCCACGCCTTTTTCAAATACAACAAATGCACATTCATTATTTTCTACCAGAGTGGTTACCTTATCGCCATCTCTATCCACTTGCCATTTTCCTTTTTCTTCAATTGTTTTGATACTAATTTCCCGAAGATATGGTTTAACAAACGGATACACTTCTTCAATCACATTCAATTCTTCATCGTCAAGCGGTGCACCTGAATCGCCATGCACACAGCAAGCACCTTTGCATCGGGACAAATTACAAACAAAATGTTTTTCAATCAAATCCAAACTCACTAAAGTACTCCCTATCTGTAACATTCCATTTTTTTAAGATGCAAATATAAACTGTATACCTTTATCAAATGATTCGTAGGCTAATTAATATAAATTCTTTATTGAGTAAAGCTCTAAAAGGTTAAATTTGTCTAATGCAAAAATTTGTTGAACATCGGGCTCTTTTATCGCAATCGAACCAGGAAGGATATTTACTGGAAAACTCATGCTTGCCAGGCCCCCGGTCTAATCTTGAACTTTTGTATGCTTTTATTGAAATTTCTGAATATGATACTGTCATTGAGTTATTAAACAGGAAATATTCAGTTACACCTGTCAATGTCCCGGAAGAATTTGTATTATGTTGTGCTGTTGCAGCATGTGGAAAACATATAATTAACGGACGAAATAATTTAATTGCTTTGCTTAAAAGTTATGCTTCGGATACACGATGGAGAATCAGGGAATCGGTGGCCATGGCTTTGCAGCATATAGGAAAATATAGTTTTGAAAAATTAAAAGAAGTTAACGCCGGATGGGAAAAAGGTAATTTTTACGAACAAAGAGCAATCGCTGCGGGATTGTGCGAACCTGATATTCTGAATCATGACTCTATTAAACAATACACTCTTGCTGTTTTATCTGAAATTACAGGTAATTTAACTGAGCATAAAAATAATTCAACTCCTGAATACAAAACATTGGTTCAGGCATTATGTTATTGCTGGAGCGTGGCAATTGTGGCCAGTCCTATGGAAGGCAAACTTTTGTTTGAAGGTCTAATTCGCTCTGATAATAAATATATTCGGAAAATTGTAAAGGAAAACCTTAAGAAAAACAGGCTGATGAAAATGGATAATAACTGGGTGAATCAAATTTCCGTTTCAATATAGCTTAGAAACTCTATTGCTTTTTTGTTTTTTTCTTAATAACTTAACTTTTTTAAAAATAACTGAACCAATAACTATGAAAGAAATAAGTTTAAGTAAAAGTAAAGTCAGAGATTTTCTGGCCGAACGTTTAACAAAACAAATATTACAGTTGGACGATCATATAATTCTTAGTCTTATTCGTTACGAAGGAATTGGAGGATACGAAAAGAAATCAGACACAGAAGTTTTTGTACAATTGGTTGAAGCAATTCCTGAATTTCAACTGATGAAATTGCAAAAAGCTGATCATTTTAACCTGATCATAACAGTGAAAGAGGAAAATGAACCACATGAAGATGAGATTTTAATAGATATAAATAGAGCGATACAAACCAAACTCTGAAAAATTAAATTTAATAACTACATATGTTTAAATCGATAAGCATCCACACCCGTTCCACCTATTGGACAAACAAAGAATCGGCAGAAGAGTTACTGGTAGATTCTGATGATCTGGCTCATGAAATTGAAAAAGTTAGTAATAAATTGCATACCGATGGATATGAAATTATTGCAATAACTCCCATAAGTTCAGGAACAATTTCGAATGGTAATGGATATTATCAAACTGAAAGTATCATTATTACAGCTAAAAAAGTTAATTTTTAAGTTCAACAAAAAACACCGTTGAAATGAACGGTGTTTTTTGTTTTTCCATGTGTGATTTACAGATCCTTATATCTCTTATATAAGCACACTTTATTGATAATCACTCAAAATATCCATCAATTTTTTTCTGGTAAAAAATATCCTGCTCTTAACAGTACCAATCTTTAAATCAAGATTTTCTGCAATTTCTTTATATTTATAACCTTCAGTATGCATTTTAAATGGTACTTTAAAATCATCGTCCAAAGAATCAATTACTCTTTTAATTTCCTTTTCTGAAAATGTTCCTTCCGGAGAAATATTAACAGAATCACTATTTTGATTTAAAAAATACGAATCTTTAGTATTGTCAAATGTTGTATTTTGACGCATATTCCGCCTGTAATTATTAATAAACGTATTTTTCATAATGGTATACGTCCAGGCTTTCAGATTAGTATACTGAACAAATTGTTCCCGGTAGGCCAAAGCTTTAAGTAAGGTTTCCTGCAACAGATCCTTTGCATCTTCCTTATTTGCAGTTAAAGTCATAGCAAAACGAGTTAATTTGTCCTCAAGACTAATTAATTGGTGGTTGAATTCGATTGCTGTCATGTCGATTTGTTTTAATATTTGTTTAACAAAAATAAACATCTATTCTACATCGACCAAACCTGAAGTCGTAACTTAAACGTTTATTTAGACTATTTCTAAATAAATTAATTTCATATATATCTAATTTTATGATATTTAATATGCAAATAAACATGCCTTTATAAATTAATTAAAAAATCAAATTGTTTAATTTATATTTTCACTTGTTAAACATTGTTAAATATTAACATATTGATATTCAGACATTAAGATCTTTTTATGCTGCTTGCGATCAATACTTGCTAAACAATTTTAATAAATTATATAGAATATTGATGATAAGTATATTACAAAATTATCTGTAAAATCGAATATTATTAATTCTCCATATTTTTGCGGAGATTTAACAAATATTCTTTAAATGCTTCGTGGTTCTCTATTTTAGAAACATTCGGGAATTTCTTAAAATCGGAAACATTTAAATGATTTGATAAAATAAAAATTTGCTGGGTAGGAAAAGTCTCGGACAAGGATTTGATATAATCTAAAACATGCTCATATTGCATTGATGTTGTAAAGGCTGTTAACAAATATTGTGATGGCTGTACTTTATTCACCTCAATGAGATCGGGAAAAGGAACTGATTGCCCCAAATATATTACATGATGTCCTATTTTCTTAATTAAATAGGTATAATATAATAAACCAATATCATGAAGTTCGCCTTCAGGAAGAAATAAAATAAAACGCTTTTTATCAGGTGTTTCATCAATTAAAACGGAATCGATCGCAACAAATAATTTTTGCCGGATAAGGTTGGTAATAAAGTGTTCCTGAGCTGGATTAATATTTCCTGTTTGCCATAAAACTCCAATTTTATTTAAAAATGGATAAATAACTTTGGTAATGGCATCTTCAAAACCAATTTGAAGTACCAAACGTGACAAAAGCTTTTCAAATTTCAGTTCATTCAGCTCAATCATCGACACAACCAGTGCATCTATCTGATTTTCAGCTTTAGCTGTATCTTCCGTTAAATTTAAGATTTTGTTTCTAACCTCATTATCGCTGAGTCTTGCAATTTTCGAGATTTTTAATCCATTGTTGTTTAAAATGGCAACATTTAAAAGCCTTTTCAAATCTTCGTCAGTATAAACCCTTATATTAGTATTGGTGCGTTTTGGCCTGACCAATTGATATCTTTTTTCCCAGATACGAATAGTATGGGCTTGAATTCCAGAAAGCTTTTCAAGATCTTTAATCGAATAAATGGCCATATTTTACTGTTTACAAATTATAAAGCAAACAACAGGATTATAAAAAGGTTTAACAATTAAAACAATCTTTTGAACATATTCAATCTTTAACCTGCTTTTTCTTTATAAACATCATGCCGTCGCGCAATGGCAATATTGTTTTTTCAACGCGTGTGTCATTTTTCAAATACTCGTTAAACTCAACAATTCCTTTCGTAAAATAATCACCTTTTTCAATGTCCTTTACAACTTTACCACTCCATAAAATATTGTCAGCCAAAATATAACCTCCCGGCACGACTTTTTCGAAAAGCAAATCGTAATATTTAATGTATTCGCTTTTTTCTCCATCGATAAATACAAGGTCAAAATTGTTGTCAAGCGACGGAATTATATCGAGGGCATTGCCAATATGTATAGTGATCTTTTCACTTAGACCTGCTTTCTTAAAATATTTAAGGGGAATATCCACAATCTCGTCATTAATTTCAATGGTATGCAAATGCCCATCGGGTGCTAAACCTCTCGCCAGGCAAATAGCACTGTAGCCCGTATAAGTTCCTATTTCCAAAATATTTAAAGGCTGAAGCATACTGCTTATCATTTGAAGAAATTGCCCTTGCCAGTGTCCGGTGACCATTCTTGGGTGCATCATTTTGACCTGGGTTTCGCGGTTCAGTTCATACAATAAAGGATCTTCGGGATCGATAATATTGTAAATATATTTTTCGAGTAGTGTATTTGTAATCACTCTTTCTTATTTAAAAATCAACGATGATAATTTTTCCTTATTAAGAATTTCTCTGGCTACATCCCTTAATTGGGCTGCTGTAATATCTTCAATTTTTTTATAAATGGTTTCCATCGAATCTACCTTATTGTATACCATGTAGCTTTTGCCAATTGATAACATTTGGTTTTCGAGGTTTTCGATAGAAATGGCAAGTTGCCCAACTATTTGCTGTTTTGCTTTTTTAAGTTGCACACCTCCCATCAATTCATTTTGTAAACGATCGAATTCTTTAAGCATAATGTTGATGCATTTATTAACATAGCCCTTATCAGTGCTGAAGTATACGGAAAAGATGCCGGAGTCGGTGTAAGGCGAATAATTAGATTCAACATTATAGGAGTAACCATGTCGTTCGCGTAATGATAAATTTAAACGTGAAATCATACCGGGTCCCGCTAAAATATTATTCAGAAGATGAAGTGCCATTCTCCGTTCATCGTTCAGGTTATATGCCATATTTCCATAAACTACATGCACCTGATTGGTATTCATTTCAACCTGTTTATGCATGGGCAAATATTGAACGAATGGCTGCCGGGTGAAATTTCTTAACCTAGTTGGGACATCCTTAAAATACTTCTCGAACAATTTCTTTAGCCTGGAAAAATTAATGTTACCAACAGAAGCCAACACCATTTGATCGGTATTGTATCTGTTTTCAATGAATTTAATTATTTGTTCCCTTGAAAGTTTCGGCAGATCTTCAGGATTTCCTAAAATGCTTCTACCCAGAGGATGATTCATAAAAACCTGATCTTCAAAATCGTCATAAATCTGTTCCGAAGGAGAATCTTTATATGAGTTAATTTCATCCAATACAACTTCCTTTTCAGTTTCTATTGCTTTTTCAGGGAAAGTTGAATTAAATAATATATCGGAAAGAAGTTCCAGGAACCGGTCGTAATATTCCAACAGGAATGAGGCATGAATACAGGTTTCTTCTTTGGTGGTATATGCATTTACTTCACCTCCTACATCCTCCATTCGGCTCAATATATGAAATGCTTTACGATGCGAAGTCCCTTTAAAAATAAGATGCTCAATTAAATGGGCAATGCCATGTTCATCGTGTATTTCGTCGCGGGAACCAGTATTAATAAAAAAGCCGCAATGTGCAACTTTCGAAGTCGATTCGAGATGAATAAGACGAATACCATTGGGCAGCGTAAAAAAATGAAACTCCATAGAATGCATTACATGAATTGCAAAAGTAACAACAATATGTTTAATATGATATTTAGAAAAATTTCTGTTAAGGAATTATCAGAAACTGAAAGCAATATAGCTTGAAGAATTCTGGTATTTTAAAATAAATTTGAAATAATTTTTTCAGAAGTTTTTTTAATTAAAAAATTTGGTTAGTTTTGCACCGCTATTGAAAAACAGCCGGTACCATAGCTCAGTTGGTAGAGCAACGGACTGAAAATCCGTGTGTCCCTGGTTCAATTCCAGGTGGTACCACCAAAAGCCCGAACTAAAAACTCGGGCTTTTGTATTTCAGTGTGTCGCAGTATTTACAATAGGGTGAAATCTTAAACTGGGGTAATAGGTAAATAAGGTTTTAAATAAAATTAGTATTTTGACTTTTTACCTGGGATAATTAATAAAGCACCGTTTTATCTTTATAGCTTATACTTCAAAGATTCTCCCCTGTTCCATTATTTTACCTGCTTCCATTCTGCCATCTTTTCCAGATATAATAAACCGGTATTCCGGTAAAGGCCACAATTAATCCTCTCCAGGTATATTCAGGTTTATAAATAAGCAAAACTACCATAATAAATGCACATAAGGCAATATATATCAATGGTATAACAGGGTAACCTATGGCTTTATATGAACGGTCGACATGAGGCATTTTTCTTCGAAAAACAAATAAAGCTGTAATAAGCAAAATATTAAAAAGCAAGACAGCAAAAACAACGTAAAGGAGCAATTGATTGTAGGTTCCCGATAAACATAACAATGAACACCAGATGGCTTGTATGGTTAATCCTATACCTGGTACTCCTTTAGAATTTAAATATCCAGCCGGTTTGAAAAACAAGTTATCTTTAGCCATGGCATAATATACCCTTGCGCCTGATAATATTAATCCATTGTTACATCCAAAGGTAGAAACTACAAGTACAATAGCCATTAAAGTTTCTGCAGCCCGACCCAATACCTGGTACATAGCGGCTGTGGCAACGCGTTCCTCTTCTGCAAATTGGATACCTCTTCCCATTACAGATAAATCTTCTGGACTGCCCTTTAATGGAAGAATCTGCAGATAAGTGAAGTTGACCAAAAAATAAAGTATGGCTACAGTTAATGTACCGATGATCATACTTGCAGGTATAGTACGGCGAGGATTTACTACTTCACCCGAAGCAAAAGTAATATTATACCAGGCATCGGACGAAAATAACGATCCAACCATTGATATAGCTAAAGCTGCAAGTAAGGGAATGGTAATTAATCCCGGAATATTGAAATCACTTGCTGAGCTTCGTTTAAAAGCCTCACCTGTGAAATTCGATGATTCGGTACCTGCAGCAAACCATAAGCCTACAACAATAATAAACAAGAGTATAGCAATCTTTAAAACAGTAAATACATTTTGAACCAACTTGCCTTCCTCTATTCCTTTACTATTAATCCATGTAATGACTATAATTGAAATAATGGCGACCAATTCAACAAAATCAATCTCAAATGACCCAACATGCAGAAATAAGTTATAGGTAGAAACAGCAGGGAAAATGACACCCAGAAATTTAGAGAAAGCAATCGCAACCGCAGCAATAGTTCCTCCCTGAATTACAAGCAGATGAGTCCAGCCATATAAAAAACCAAACAAGGGTCCGTAAGCTTCGCGTAAATAAACATATAACCCGCCAGCATGGGGAAACATGGAAGCCATTTCTCCAAAACTCATTGCAGCCATAACCGTCATAATGCCTGTGATGGCCCATGCAACCAATAACCAGCCAGGTGCCCCGACAACACGCGCCATTTCGGCACTCACAATAAAAATACCCGATCCGATCATTGAACCGATTACCATTGCTGAAGAATCGAACAAATTCAGCTTACGCCGGAAGGTTTCCTTATTCTGCTCCTGCATATTGACCCATAAACATTTAGATGCAGGCAATTTAATTATTATTCACGAGAATGTTGAAGATAGCAGAATGAAAGTTTTCAGATAGTTAAATAAACTTCTGTTCCAAAATCAAAATCTTTAATAATATTCAGTAATTCATCAATAATTTGATATTTTTGCATTCATGTCAAGATTCTATAATAATTATATTATCCGCCATATTTTGTGGTTAATACTCTTAGGAAGCCACAGTATTTTTGTTTTATCGTATTTTATTTTTATACAACCCGAAACTAAATTTTCTGAAACTCAAACTGAACATTGCTATTATATTAATAGCGATATAACTGCATGGATAAACAATAGCCAATCCGAAAGAACATTTACGTTTCAACTTATCCGAGGAACAACCCTTATTTTATTTTTATTTGCAACGCCCAGAATAATACCATCTTATCGATATTTATCATCATTGTTTAGTTTTGTTGTTAGAGTAAACAGGTTATCCCCCACATATATTATTAATCGGGTTCTGATTATTTAGCCAATTATTTTCCCTCTATTTTCTTTCACATTCGCTGAAAGAAATTCTCATTCAATTAATATTATTTGAAGAATACAAGCTTTCGAATTGAGCTTTATTCTTCTGTATTTTAAATTATTAAAATTACATTTTATGGAAAATATTGAAAAGAAAGAAACCAGCAACTCTGGAACGCTTAAGTTTTTTGCTATCATTGTTGTTGTTGTAACTATTTTGATTGTTATAAAAATGATTATTGGTTAATTGCTGATAAAAAAAGAGGCTGTTTCAAACGTCAGGCTGAGCGTAGTCGAAGACCTTTTATTTTGAGACAGCCTCTATATTTTACTTCATCGGGATTTCCATAATAAGTACTTCCGATTTTTTATATGCTTTAAAATTGATTGATTTTACATCCCAAATCCCTGCGCCATCTCTTGTGTTAAAAGGAATTCCTTCTGCTTCAATCTCTCCATCTATATTGAAAATATAAACCCCATTATTTGTATCATATAATTGATAATCAATTGTAAAGCCTTCATCCATGGAAATCATCGAGAAATAGGCATCCTGCCTTATAATGGCAGTTCCAGGTTTGGAAGGAGAAACTACCAGATGCCATTTATTTTTTCTTTCTTCAGGAGAAAAAGCCGTCAACCCATATTGAGGTTCAATGTTCCGATTTTTTGGAAATACCCATATCTGGAGTAGTTTGGCAGCTTTTACAGGATCGTTGTTTGCTTCGGAATGAAATATCCCCGTACCTGCCGACATAGTTTGAATTTCGTGCTCATGTAGTACAAACGAATTTCCCATACTATCCTCATGTTTCAATTCACCTTCGAGCATAATGGTTATTATTTCCATATTGTCGTGAGGATGCCTGTCAAAACCACGCCCTCCTGCAATAAAGTCGTCATTAAGAACACGTAACGTTCCAAAATGTAAGCGGTTGGGATCGTAATAATTTGCAAAGCTAAAAGTATAATTTGTTTTAAGCCAGCCATAATTGGCATTCCCACGCGTATCAGCTTTGTGTACAATGCTTTTCATAAAATACCTTTCTTTTTGATTTTTAAAATACATGCAACAGTTAACCTATTTGACTGGCTGCTGCAGAATAAAGATTGTAAAGAATTATTGCTGCTTTACAATTTCAACATTGATATGCAGTTTTATTTCGTCGGTAACAACCATATTGCCTTTCGGTTAAAGCGTTCCAGGTAAGACTAAAATCTTTCCGGTTAAACTTACCGGTAATCTCGAAACAAGCTTTAAATCAAGCCTATAAATCTTTTCGTGCATGTTTGCAAAACTTTTCTATCCTTTAAACAAAAAATAACAAGCATAGTTATGCGCGATTCTTAAAAAAAGAAACAAGATCGATAAGTGTTTGTGCCTGCGCATTTAATTCCTCAGCACTGGCCGCCAATTGCTCTGAAGCAGTTGCATTTTGCTGGGCAATTTGATTTAACTGTTGAACTGAGCTATTTACCTGTTCTGCACCACTCTGCTGCTCGGAACTGGAAATGGCAATTTCCTGAACCAATTCTGAAGTACGTTTAACTTCTGGTAATAAACTTTTCATTGCTTTTCCGGCTTCTTCACTTAAAGTTTTACTGTTCGCCGAAAGTGAAACGATTTCTTCTGCAGCAATTCTACTTTTCTCAGCGAGTTTTCTCACTTCCGATGCAACAACCGCAAATCCACGACCATGTTCCCCTGCTCTGGCAGCCTCCACTGCCGCATTTAATGCAAGTATATTGGTTTGAAAAGCAATGTCGTTTACAACATTAATCTTATCGGTTATGCCATTTACCGATTGAATAGATTTTTCAGAAGATTCACCAGTTGCTTGAATTCCTTTTAAAGCATTTTCTGAAATCTTTTCTGTTAACCTGGCATTATCAGCATTTTGCTGAATATTTGAAACCATCTCTTCCATTGCCGAAGAAATTTCTTCCACCGAGGATGCCTGAATTGTTGCGGTATTCGAAAGCTGCTGCGACGAAATATTCATTTGCTGACTGGAATTGGCAATAGAATGTGCCCCGCTCAATACATTCGAGGTAATTTCGTTTAACCGGTATGCCATACTGTTGAGTGCCTGCGATAACTGACCTAATTCATCCTGACGTGTAATTTTCATGCTTTTTGTCAAATCTCCCTCCGAAATAGTTTTTGCAAATTCTACACTGGTTAAAATAGGAATTGTAATTGAGCGCGCTATAAAAAATAATAATATTCCTAACCCAAAAAGGGCAATTAATCCAAGCCCCATCATTGTAATCAGTAAGGAACGTGCCAGAGCCAAAGCTTCATTTAAGGGTAGAATGGTAACATATGACCATGATGTTGCTGAATTTCCGATTGAAATTGGAGTAGTGCTTATTATAACTTTTTTGCCAAGAGCTTCTGAATATCCTGTAAAACTATTTGCTTTTCCCTCAGTCACAGCTTTCAACAATTCCTCAGTATGTTCACCGGCAATATCGATGTCGGCTTCTTTCAAATTTCTGCCTTGCTTTTCTTTGTTGTAATGAGCGGCAATTACTCCATCCGATGAATAAACAACCGATTTCACTTCACTTTTTTCCACATATTCCTGAATATCGGCCAGATTAAAATCAGTCGCCACAACTCCCAAAAATTCATTATCCTGAAAAATTGGTACCGAAAGGGTTATAATTATATGGGAAGGGCCACTTTCTTCATATTTGTATGAATAGGGAGGTATCAACTCTTCATGACCCGATTTTTTAGGTAAACCATAGTATTTAGAACCTTCAATTTCGCTTTCAGGTGAAGGATCCAGACGAATTCCGGCGCTTACTTTACAAAAAGTGGGGCCAAACCTTCCTGTTTCATTTCCACCAATTCTGTTAATAAATTTCTCATCCATTCCGTCGAGGGAATTAGGTTCCCAAACCGACCAAACTGATAAAATTTTAGAATTCTCCTTTAATACGCGCGATAAAATGTTATTGAAGGTTGTCCTCCTGTTTTCAGCCGGGATTTCATTATAAGCCGCTAATGTATAAGCCAGAGAACGTGTAACCGACATTCCATCTTCAATAATACCAGTTACCTTATTACCATTTGCCAGAGATATTAATGAGGCTTCATGCAAAGCATTTTTTATTCCTATACTATTTGTTTTAATTCCAATAAACAAAAACAATAAAAAAAGCACACACAGCACTGAACCTAATACTAATAACAAAATGCGCTGAAGCAGGGATAATTTAATTTTCATAATGGTTAGGTTTTATTCACCTAATATAGTAATTTTTAATTCTTTCGATATCAGTAATTAAGAATAACTTTAAGTCTGCCATTTAATTCAGGCAGCAATTACTTAGTTATTAATACAATTCTTTCAAATTCGAGGTAACCTTATCTAAAAACTCCCATATTTTTATAAACAAAATACTAACAGGTTCCTGAAAATTGTTTATAAGAATCGACTCAAAAGCAAGTGACCCCGTCTTTCTTTTTCTAATTTTGAAACCCCAAATAAAATATCAAATGGCAAAGAAGAGCTTTAGCACTGATAATCGCACTAATGTAGTACAACTTGATCATGGCAAAATTCCTCCGCAGGCAGTCGATCTGGAAGAAGCTGTATTAGGGGCTATTATGATTGAGAAAGATGCTGTAATTGCAGTACTCGATCTATTAAAGTCCGAAAGCTTTTATAAGGAAGCCCATCAAAAAATATTCCGTGCCATAGTAGATTTATCAACACGTGAAGAACCTGTTGACATTCTGACTGTTACTGAGGAATTAAGGAAAAAGGATAATCTGGATGAAGTTGGTGGCCCGATATATATTACTCATCTCACGAGCCGTGTTGCATCGGCTGCCCACGTTGAATTTCATGCACGCATTATAGCACAAAAATATATCCAAAGAGAATTAATAAGAGTTTCCACTGAAATTCAAAACAGGGCTTTCGATGAATCGATTGATGTGGACGACTTACTTGACTTTTCAGAAGCTGAACTTTTTAAGGTAGCTGAAGGAAATATTAAAAAAGAAACACAGCCTATTAATGTTCTGATCAAAGAAGCTATTCATCAGATACAGGAAGCAGGAAAAAGAGAAGATCACCTTAGTGGTGTTCCTTCAGGATATACCAAACTCGACCGCATTACTTCCGGTTGGCAACGTTCGGATCTTGTTATTATCGCAGCTCGTCCTTCCATGGGTAAAACAGCTTTTATCCTTTCGATGACCCGAAACATGGCCGTCGAACACAAGCAGGGAGTTGCAATTTTCTCATTGGAAATGTCGTCGATTCAGTTGGTTAATCGTTTGATTGTAGGAGAAACAGAATTATCGTCCGACCGCATTCGTAACGGTAGACTGGAAAATTATGAATGGGAACAGCTCGATCATAAAATTAAAAGCCTGGTTGAAGCCCCAATTTTTATTGACGACACTCCTGCAATTTCGGTATTTGAATTGCGTGCAAAATGTCGCCGCTTAAAGATGCAGCATGATATCAATATCATTATCATCGATTACCTGCAGTTAATGACATGCAATGTTGATTCCAGAGGAAGCCGCGAACAGGAAGTATCCTTGATATCTCGTTCGCTAAAAGGTATTGCCAAAGAGCTGAATGTGCCAATAATTGCCTTGTCGCAGTTAAACCGGTCGGTAGAAAGTCGTACTGGTAACAAACGTCCGCAATTGAGCGACTTACGTGAATCGGGTGCGATAGAGCAGGATGCCGATATTGTAATTTTTATTCACCGACCCGAAAAATATGGCTTTACTGAAGATGAAGAAGGAAATTCACTCAAAGGTATTGCGGAAATTATTATAGCAAAGCATCGTAATGGAGCTTTGGATGATGTAAGATTAAGCTTTAAACAGGAATTTGCGAAGTTTGTTGAACTTGAAGATTTTGATCCTTTAACTTTAGGTACTGCTACACCTGCCATGACATTCAGCTCGCGTATGAATGCCGAAGAACAAAAAGCCGCAGCACTTCCATCTGATTTCCCTCTGGGTGGAAATAAGGGATTTGAAGAGCCTCCATTCTGATTTCGGACGAAATTTTTATATTTAATTTGTTATCAAGTAATTGAAAGAAAAATATTTCTGGTAATGGTTAACATGAGCATATGTTTTGTCGGGAATTTGAAACAATTTCTTATCCCACGTTAAAAGCCTAATTTAAACTGGCAACTTCATCCCAATAAAATATATGTTATGCCCTGTTTAGTAAGTCTATTAATTATTTAATAAATAAAACACAACTAATTTCAAGTCCTAAGATTAAAACTATAATAAAAATCCAAGTTAATGGCTGTCCAAAGTCCACCCCACTCTGGGAGATGGTCTGGGAATCATTAATCTCGGATTCTTTTTATTGTTTATTAAAGCATCTTTCCAATTAGAAAGTTTCATATATAGCCTGTTTTTAAAAATAAATCATTTTGTCTGATTAAAAAGGAGAAATCACGTGAAAGTCTCATCAGATCTACAACCTCTAAGAGGTAGAGACAGAAGTCACCTCCTTTTTTTGTTTTCTACAATTGTGCAACTCCCGATAGTTATTGGGATACGAAGTTGTTCTGGATCCTTGTAGAGGTTCCTAAAATAAATTCTGATTTAATCTTCAGCACTGTAAACCTTGCCACTCCTCCATGTATCCACAGCCTGTCGCCAGAAGCTGTTGAAGTATTCACTTCGCTCCAAAACATAGTGATTAACTGAGTATGCCGAAGGTGTTTTATAAAAAATAAATTCAATGTTTTTAGCTGATTGGGTGTTATAATATTCCCAGATTTCGTCGGTAGCTGTTTTAGTGATATAATTTGGCTGGCCAAAAATAGTGTAAATCATTCCACGATCAGTTTTCCAGCCTTCCTTAAAACTTGTAAAATAATAATTTGAATAATATATCCGGGTATAAAAAACTCTTATAAGTTCCCTGCTCACATCCGGATTTCCTCCTAATTTAAGCCAGTAATTATCAATAGCAAGCTTGAGGTTATTGTCCGATTTAAGCTTTTTGTATTCAACAGTGGTGGTGATATATTCCAAAGGCTCAACCATTGCTTCGGGAGTTTTTATTTTTGGAAAATACTTTCCAAAATTCATCAGATATAATCCTTCAGCCTGAATAGTATCTGGCTGAACAAAATACATGCCTTCAGTTTGAAAATTGAAATTTTGTCCTGGATTATATTTGAATGTCCAGCTGCTATCGGTCTGAAATTCAAACTTTTTTTCCCCTGTCATTGAGAATGCAGGTGCAGGCAATGGTAAATCATTTTTTTGGTAACCAATATAGAGATTTTCAATTCGGTTCCGATTACTGATAATTTTAAACAAATCATCTTTATTGATGTATTGCCGAAACAATGGAGCTCCCCCCTGTGTCTGAAGCATTTTATAATTCTGCACTGAACCAGTCCCTGATTTCTCAACATATAAAGAAGCTGTATGAGATGCTTTCCTGTTCACATCAAGAGATACAACTTTCATGGTGTATTCCCTTCCTGCATTAGCCCTGATAAATAAAGGAACAACTAAAACTTTTCTAAGATTTCTTTTTTCAACAATTCTTAAAAAAGTAGCACTGTCAGCTAAAACAGGGTTTTCTTTATCATCGGTGATATCGTATAGCTGATACCGGATATTTATTGCCGCCTGCATTGTTTGCTCAGCATTGGCTTGATTAAACAATAACTCGTCAGTAAAAAACTTAATAAAAAACTGAGAAGAAGTATCGCTTTGATGATATATTAAAAACTCAGGATGAAGAAAAGTACTTCCCGGATTATACAGGTAATATTGATTGCTCGATTTTATTTGCATGGCCTTACGGCTGGATTTACAGGCCGCAATAACCAAAAGCGCCGATAATGTTAAAAACAGCAGATATCGATTGTACATGGCTTTAAGAATATTCGAAAAGTAAAAATACTTAATTTCTTTGTTCTTTAAACTGTTCGAGTTCAATATTTAAGCTTTCCCACAATTTCATTTCATTTTCCAAAGCTTGTTTTACTTCGTCGTGTTTAATATACAGTTTTTCAATTTCTAAATGTAACGATGGATCCGAAAGCTTGTTCTCGATTTCAAGCATTTTATTTTCAAGTTCCTCAATTTTCGACTCCGATTGCAATACCTGATTCGTAAGTTTTCTCAATATTTTATCAAACTCCTTTTTTTCCAGGTAATCAAGTTTTCCAACAGCAACATCCTTATCAGTATTTAGTGATTGCTGCTTTTCTTTCTGTTCCAGTGCCCGGAAATTTTGAATTTTCTTCTTTTCAAGAAATTCATAGATTCCGCCAATATGCTGTTTTATTTTATGATGGCGGAATTCGTAAACTTTTGTTACCAGGTCACTCAGGAATTCCCGGTCGTGCGATACAACAATCACAGTGCCATCGTATTTTATCAATGCCTGTTTCAAAATATCCTTGGAACGCATATCAAGATGATTGGTTGGCTCATCAAGAACAAGCAGGTTATATGGCTCCAATAATAATTTGATCATTGCAAGTCTGGAACGTTCCCCTCCCGAGAGTACTTTAACCTTTTTGTCAACATCATCGCCACGAAAAAGGAAAGCACCCAAAAGATCCCGTATTTTTGTACGCACATCGCCTGTTGCTACCTTATCAATGGTATCAAATACAGTGATATTCTCATCCATCAGCTCATCTTGGTTCTGCGCAAAATATCCGATTTTAACATTGTGACCAACTTTCAAATTTCCGGTAAAATCTGTATCGCCAACAATCATTTTCGAAAAAGTAGTTTTTCCTTCTCCGTTGCGTCCAACAAAAGCAACCTTCTCACCTCTTTCAAGTTCAAAAACGACATTTTCGAGGATTTTCTTCTTGCCATAAAATTTACTTACTTCAAGAGCTTCAACCACCATGTTGCCCGATCGCGGTGCGGGTGCAAATTTCAGGTTAAGCGCCGATATGTCTTCTTCATCCACTTCAAGTCGTTCTAACCGGTCCAGTTGCTTGATCCGTGATTGCACCTGTACTGCTTTTGTAGCTTTATACCTGAATCGTTCTATAAAATCTTCGGTATCTTCAATTAATTTTTGTTGATTCCGGAAAGCCGACATTTGCTGCTCCTTGCGCTCGCGCCGAAGTTCAACATATCTGGAATAATTAACTTTATAATCATATATTTTCCCCAGCGAAATTTCGACAGTACGATTGGTAACATTGTCGAGAAAAGCCCTGTCGTGCGATACAATCAATGCAGCCCCGTCGAAGTTTATCAGATAATTTTCGATCCACTGGATTGATTCGATATCAAGGTGATTTGTAGGTTCATCGAGCAGTAAAATATTGGGTTTCTGAAGTAAAAGTTTTGCAAGTTCAATACGCATGCGCCATCCACCTGAAAACTCACGGGTTTGGCGTTGCATGTCGAACGGTTCAAAACCCAATCCGGTAAGCGTTTGTTCGATATCGGCATCAATACTACCACCGCCCAACAGATGAAAACGCTCATTCAGGTCAGTTAAGCGGTGAATTAACTTTTCATATGCATCGGAATGATAATCTTCGCGACTGGCCAATTCCAAGTTAATTTCCTTTATTTCTTTATCAATCGACAAAACTTCATCAAAAGCACGTTTGGTTTCGTTGTAAACCGAACGGCCTTCAGCAAGTGCCATGGTCTGCGGCAAATATCCAATCCTGAAATCAGCCGGTTTAGCAATTTCTCCTGACGAGGGATCCTGAAGTCCCGCAATTATTTTCATCAAAGTAGATTTTCCAGCCCCGTTTTTACCAACAAGACCAATACGGTCGCGGGGATTGATCAGGAAAGAAACATCCTTTAATAATTCAAAACCTCCAAAAGAAACATTTAACTGGTTGATCGATATCATTATTCACTTATTTGGCTGCAAAGATAGAAATCGGTTCATTATGAACTAGGGCCAAAAATGAAATTTTAGCAATTGTACCGGTTGATTTTACAATCAATGGATATTTCAAAATAATTGCTTTACCTTTGCCCGCGAATTTGAAAAGCATACAATTGAGCAGAAATAACAAGAATTTACCTATCATTACTTCCCTTGAGATTATAGATATTGCGGCAGAAGGGAATGCTATCGGAAAAAAAAACGATTTAGTTGTATTTGTTCCACACGCAATTCCCGGGGATATAGTTGATGTTCAGATCAAAAAAAAGCGTTCCAATTACCTGGAAGGCGTGGTTCTAAGGTTTGAAAAACTTTCACCCTTAAGAATTGAACCTCAGTGTGAACATTTTGGAGTTTGTGGCGGATGTAAATGGCAGGACCTGCCTTATGAAAATCAATTGTTCTACAAAGAAAAACAAGTAAAAGACAACCTGAAAAGAATTGGAAAAGTAGATGAAGGAGAGATGTTCCCAATTATTCCTTCGGACAAAAAATATTACTACCGGAATAAACTCGAATATACATTTTCGTGCAGCCGATGGCTTACACTTGAGGAAATTGGGAGCGATACAGAAATAAATAACCGGAATGCTGTTGGTTTCCATATTCCGGGTTTGTTTGATAAAGTTTTGGATATTAAAAGATGTCATCTGCAGAACGATCCTTCGAATGATATCCGGTTGGCATTAAAAGCTTTTGCTGAAGAGCAGGGTTTTAGCTTTTGTGATTTGAGGATGCATACTGGTTTTATGCGTAACCTGATTATTCGAACAACCAGTACTGGTGAAATTATGGTAATTATGAGTTTTGGAGAAGATAATCCTGTTGACATTGAAAAAACAATGGATTTTCTGAACAACAAGTTTCCCGAAATCACTGCATTGATGTATGTGGTTAACCTGAAACTTAACGATACTATTTTCGACCTTCCGATAATTCTTTACCATGGAAAAGATCATATCATGGAGAAAATGGAGGATCTGCATTTTAAAATCGGGCCTAAATCATTTTATCAAACCAATTCGGAACAGGCTTATAAGCTTTATTGCGTGACCCGTGAATTTGCCGGATTAAAAGGTGGGGAAATTGTTTATGATTTTTATACCGGAACCGGCACCATTGCCAATTTTGTGGCGAAAAACTGTAAAAAAGTTATTGGTGTTGAGCTTATAAAAGATGCTATTGAAGATGCAAAAATAAACTCGCAGATTAACAATATTGGAAATACAAGTTTTTATGCAGGCGACATTAAAGATGTTTTTTCGAGCAAATTTATTGATGAACATGGCCGACCCGATGTAGTTATTCTGGATCCACCCCGGGCCGGAATTCACGAAAATGTAATTGATTGCCTTCTCACAACACTTCCCGAAAAAATTGTATATGTAAGTTGTAATCCGGCAACACAAGCAAGGGATATTGCATTGCTCAACGAAGCATACGCTGTCGAAAAAATTCAGCCGGTTGATATGTTTCCTCAAACCCATCATGTGGAAAATGTGGTTTTGTTGAGGAGAAAAGAGTAAGTTGTAAAGGCTTCGACTCTGCTGAGCCTGACCGCAAAAAATCAATTAATTGTCACATTGAGCGTCATACTGATAGCAAAGTCGAAGTACAAAATATAGCATATAATTAAATTTTGAGACAGCCTCTTGCATTTACGACTCGTCCTCTGCCTGCTTCAGTAATTCTTTGGTGGATAACAAGCCACAAGCGGCATAAATATCCAGCCCTCTGGATGCACGAATGGTAGTTAGAATTCCTTTTGCATTCAATGCTTCTTTGAAAGCCTGTAAAGTTTCTTCATCAGTACCTTCGAGTGGAGTTCCGGGAACAGGATGGAACCTGATCAGGTTTACGCGGCAACGTATTCCATTTAACATACGCGCCATTTCCTGCACATGACGAGGCGTATCGTTTAAATTTTTAAAGACAATATACTCAAAGGATACTCTGCGCTGCAATCCGAAATCGAAACTCTTTACTTCCTTTAGCACTTCTTTGATAGGATAAATATTCTCAACCGGCATCAGTTTACGCCGTTCCTCATCAAAAGGAGTGTGCAGACTAATTGCCAAATGACATTTACTTTTTAACAAAAACTCTTTCATTCCGGGAATAATTCCAATAGTAGAAACAGTTATTCGCTTTGGGCTCCATCCAAATCCATCGTCGGAAGTGAATAATTCAAGGCTTCTCAGAACTTCCTTTAAATTATCAAAAGGTTCTCCCATGCCCATATACACCACATTGGTCAGCTTATCACGTTCAGGGATACTGAGTACCTGGTTTATTATTTCAGTGCTGGTCAAATTTCCCTGAAACCCCTGTTTACCAGTCATACAGAATAAACAGCCCATTTTACAACCCACTTGCGACGACACACACAAGGTTGCCCTTTCTTTATCAGGAATATAAGCAGCTTCAATAAATTTACCGTTTGAAGTTGTAAAAAGATATTTTTTAGTACCATCTATCGAAGTTTGAACTTTCGAAGGAGGAACCAGTCCCAATTCACAATTCTCTTTTAATAATTCCCTTGCTTTTACTGATAAATTAGTCATGGCATCAATCGACTGTACATTTTTCTTATAAAGCCACTCTCCAATCTGTTTCGCATTAAAAGCCGGTAAGCCCAATAAATTTGTAACCTCTTTAAGTTCGGCAGAAGTTTTACCATATAATGTCTGCTTTTTCAATTCGCCTCCTGTTCAATATTCAATGCAAAGGTATGTTCTTTTCCATAACGGTGCAAGAAAGAGAAATGAGTGCCGGTTTAATACAAAAAATACTGCAGTTAACAAACAGGTATTATTGTCCCTCTGAGCGGAGTCGAAGTGTGGATTAATTATTCAATTCCTAAACTAAACGACATTGTTTTGTATATTACTAACAATTATTTTCAAATATTGAAAATAATAACTAATTTTAATTAGAGGTAAATCGCTTCCTCTTTTTTCGAACAATAATAAAATGACTTATTAGTTTATAGATCGGCTCTTGAAATTGAATCTGTAAAAATATGCGGTATAGGCTATTGTTAATTAGTTTTTTGCTGGTTTTTAGTTTTTTCAATATTTATGCAATAAAAAAACCTGTTAAGATTCTTTTATTACATTCTTATAATGCAGGTTTATCCTGGACCGATAGTTTAAATAAATCTATAATATACACCTTAAAATCCGATTCGTTTTTTTTACCCGAATTTAGGGTAGAATTCATGGATGTAAAACACGATCAATCCGAAAGCTATTTCCAGGCTTATACTCAGTTTTTTCTATTAAAATATAAAAACACAAAATTCGATCTGGTAATTTCAACGGATAATGCAGCTTTTAATTTTTTGGTAAAATATAAAAAGTACCTCCCGGGAAATCCTCCTGCTGTTTTTTGCGGGTTAAATTATGTCGATTCTATCCCCGATGGGTTTACCGGTATTATGGAGGATATCGAAATAAAATCCAATATTCAATCAATTCTAAAAATTCACCCCGGTTATAAAAAGTTATACATTATCAATGACCGAACTGAAACTGGAATTGTTATCAGAACCAAAACCGACGAAATTATTTCAAACTCGTTTCCGGAATTAAAATATGAGTTTCTGACTGATTATTCATTTTCCGAACTTAAAACTAAGCTGGCGTCAATAACTGAAGGAAGTATTGTCCTTTTATTCACATTCAATATAGATAAAAACGGATATAATATTTCGTATGATAATATTTTGAAGGAAATCAATCCCTTTTGTAAAGTTCCTGTTTATGGCACATGGGATTTTTATCTAAATAATGGCATTGTTGGCGGAAAAATCACCAGATCAGCTACTCATGGTGAAAATGCAGCAGATATTGCATTAAAAGTTTTACATGGATTATTTACATCAACAATACCTGTAAGTTTTGGGACTACTGAATACATGTATGATTATCGCCAGTTAAAATTTTTTAAAATAAAAAAATCAAAGCTCCCGGCAGAATCAATAATCATAAATTCACCATTTTCGGTATTAAAAAAAAATCTGAAGGTTATTGTGTTTGTAGGCATCTTAATTATTTTATTAATAGGTCTGATCTTTATATTTTTTAAATTATTCCATAAGGAAAGACATATTCGTAAAAGAGAACAGCATTTTGTACAAGAATTTAAAAACAAGAGCACCGAACTTGAAAATGCCTTACAATTAGCTGAAAAATCAAGTCAATTAAAAACTGCATTTCTTTCCAACCTTTCACACGAGATAAGAACTCCAATGAATGCTATCGTTGGATTTTCCGATCTTTTAACAAGCACCCGGGATGAAAAACAGGAAGAATACGTATCTATCATAAAGGCAAGCAGTTTACAACTGTTATCCATTATAAATGACATTATTGAAATGTCGATGATAGATACCAACCAGGTAAACATCCACTTAAGTGCTGTTAACGTGAATCAGGTAATTGATGAAGTTTACTCATCTTTTTCAATGTCAGCAGACTCCAAGGTTGAAATCAGAAAAAAACCAGGTCTGGAGAATTCTGAAGCAACCATTACAACTGATGAAGTTAAATTTCGCCAGATTCTTTCAAATTTGTTGTCGAATGCATTAAAATTTACCGAAAACGGATTTGTGGAGATTGGATATTTTTCGGCCACTGAATTTTTGGAATTTTATGTAAAGGACACCGGAATTGGTATTGATTCTCAATTTCATGAAGAAATTTTCGAACGGTTCAGGAGAGTTGAACATTCCGATATTTCGCTTTTCAGAGGTTTGGGTATTGGTTTAACATTATCGCAGTCGTATGTGAAAATTTTAGGAGGCAACATATGGTTACACTCGGAGCCAGGGAATGGAAGCACTTTTTATTTTACTGTACCATACAAAAAAGTATTAAATATCTCAGAACCTAAGTTAGAACCCGAAAAACCTGATCTGAAAAACCATGTGATCCTCATTTGTGAAGACGACGATAATAACCTTTTATACTTTAAAGAATTATTTAGTAAAACCAATACATTCATTTTATATGCCAAAAATGGCAAAGAAGCCGTAAAGGTTTGCCGTGAAAACCCATCAGTTGATCTGGTTTTAATGGATTTGAAAATGCCTGAAATGAATGGTTGGGATGCAACAAAAATTATCAAAGGTTTTCGTCCCGATTTACCTGTAATTGCCCAGACAGCTCATGCTCTCGCACTTGAAACAAATCAATTAACAAGTAAAGGTTTTGATGATTATGTTACCAAACCAATCAAAAAAAGTGAACTCTTCGAAAAAATTTCCCGGTATATTAAATAAAATTGCAGGTTTTTGTTCAGGTATTTAGTTTAAAACTTTAAATTCATATTCTTTAACACATCAGATTTCATTGGTTTTTAGAATATTGATTAACCATAATTCCCTTAATTTTCCATATATTAGTGTTTTAATTAAAGATAGTTTTTATGGTTATTGGAATATTCAAAGAACCATCTCCTGAAAAAAGGATATCACTTCTGCCCGAAACAGTTTCACAAATAAAAAAGCTACAGGTTGATATCTGGGTGGAAGACGGTGCCGGCGAAAGTGCCTTCGTTAGTAACAAAGAATATGAAACGATTGGAGCTGTAATTAAGCCCAGACAGGAAGTACTTTTAAATTCGGATCTGCTGCTTAGAATTACTCCTTTTTCCCAGGAAGAAATTTTACAAATAAATGAAAATCAGATAATTATATCCATTTTCAATCCTTTTTTCCGGAAAGACTTAATAGAATTATTGCTTCAGAAAAAAATAACTTCTTTTAGCATGGAAATGGTTCCGCGGTCCACCAGGGCGCAATCTATGGACATTTTATCGTCCATGGCAACTGTTTCGGGATATAAAGCTGTGCTGGATGCTGCACTTCATCTTCCAAAGTTTTTCCCAATGTTTATGTCGGCGGCAGGAACAATAAAACCTGCTAAATTACTTATTCTCGGTGCAGGTGTGGCGGGATTGCAGGCGGTTGCCACTGCACGAAAACTTGGTGCCATAGTTGAAGTTTTCGATGTACGATCGGCTGTTAAAGAAGAAGTACAAAGCTTAGGCGCTAAATTTATTGAAGTAGAAGGTGCTCGCGAAGATAAGGCTGCCGGTGGTTATGCTGTTGAACAAACTGAAGAATTCAGGCAAAAACAGCGTCAGCTTATTCACGATCATGCTTCAAAGGCGAACGTTATTATTGCTACAGCCCAAATTCCAGGTAAAAAAGCTCCATTGCTTATCACCAAAGAAACAGTAGGTGCAATGGTGCCCGGTTCTGTTATAATTGATCTGGCTGCTTCAACTGGTGGAAACTGTGAACTTACACAGGATGGAAAAACTATTGTTTATAATCAGGTATCCATCATAGGGAAATCAGACTATCCATCGGATATGCCTTTTGATGCGAGTAAAATGTTCGGAAATAATTTATTCAATTTCATAAAATTAATGATTGGCAAAGACGGAAGTATAAGTCCTGACTTTAACGATGAAATTGTTAAAGGTACGTGCCTTACAAATCAGGGACAGCTTTTGAACGAAAGGGTTAAACTAGCATTAAATCTATAATTATGGAAAGTATACTCGCTTTCATATACGAATATAAAGAACCCATTTTTGCAATTATCCTATCGATATTCTTAGGGATAGAAGTGATTTCAAATGTTCCGGCAGTATTGCACACTCCGTTGATGTCGGGTGCAAATGCCATACATGGTGTTGTAATCATTGGAGCCATCATTGTTATGGGCCATGCAGAAACTATTTTACCGATGGTTCTGGGATTTATAGCTGTAATACTTGGAACACTTAATGTTGTAGGTGGTTTTGTGGTTACCGACCGCATGCTCGAAATGTTCAAAAAGAAAAAGAAGCAATAAAAACGATAATTAAAGAATTATGATTGGATCGTACCTTCTCGAAATAAGTTATATCCTTGCCTCCGTATTATTTATAGTAGGCCTGAAAATGTTAAGCAAGCCTGAAAGTGCGAGGCGGGGAAATATTTTAGCAGCTGTTGGCATGGTTGTGGCAATACTATTTACAATTCTTTTTCACAAAAAGGATGGTCAGTCAATTGGAAATATCCTTTATATATTGATTGCTCTGGCCATTGGTACTGCAATTGGCTGGGCTGTTGCGAGGAAAGTTAAAATGACGGCTATGCCTCAACTTGTCTCTCTTTTTAATGGAATGGGGGGAGCATGTGCTGCATTAATTTCAATAATGGAATTTCCGCATGTTGCCCACAATGAGGTGTATGCAGAAATGTTTTCGGGAGAAGTATTAAGTATCCTTACCGGACTTGTAATTGGCAGTATTTCATTTTCGGGTAGTATGATTGCATTTGGTAAGCTCAACGGAAATGTTGGTGACCTGCGGATTAAATGGCTGCGATATGTAAACATTGGAATGCTGATTGTAATTATAGGTTATGTTGGCTATATCATGACGCTTGGATCAGTGCAACCTTCAGAAGTGATGATCAGAGTATATTTATTGATGGCTATTGCCCTTCTTTATGGAGTGCTCTTTGTAATGCCCATTGGTGGCGCCGACATGCCTGTTGTGATTTCGCTTCTTAATTCATTTACAGGTGTTGCTGCAGCAACCGGAGGTTTTCTGTATCATAACCAGGCAATGCTTACAGGTGGTATTTTGGTTGGCTCGGCAGGAACGATACTTACCATCCTGATGTGCAAAGCAATGAACCGTTCGCTGTTAAATGTCATTATTGGTGTATTTGGTGGTGGAGGATCATCTCTCGAACAAGAAGAAGGTGCTATAAAAGAAATATCGGTAAGCGATGCAGGTATTGTGCTAAGCTACTCTCAAAAAGTTGTTATTGTGCCGGGTTATGGACTTGCTGTAGCGCAGGCACAGCATCTATGCCACGAACTTGAAACGTTACTGGAAGAAAAAGGAGTAGAAGTAAAATACGCGATTCACCCGGTGGCAGGCCGAATGCCAGGACACATGAATGTATTGCTGGCAGAAGCTGATGTTTCGTATGACAAGCTTGTGGAAATGGAAGAAATAAATTCCGAAATCCAAAATACTGATGTGGTTGTAATAATTGGTGCAAACGATGTTGTAAACCCGGCAGCCGAAAACGACCCTTCAAGTCCTATTTATGGCATGCCTATCATCAAAGCACATTTAGCAAAAAATATAATTGTAATGAAGCGTGGAATGGGAAAAGGATATGCTGCAATTGAAAATATGCTGTTCTTTAACGATAAAACCCGTATGCTTTTTGGAGATGCCAAATCAACATTACAGAAATTAGTTACTGACGTTAAGAGTTTATAATTATATTATTTTTTATAAAATTCCTGAATATACTCCCATTGAAGCGGACATAATATTTTGAAAGTTGTGAGCTTCTGGTAAAATGTACCTTCGGGAATGTCAGTAAAGTCGTCCAGTATTTTTTGATAAACTGTCGCCATTAAGAGTTGATTGGTAAGTGCGTAATAGCTGCAAACCAGGCACAAAAACCGACCTATTTCCATGATATGAAAAACTTTACGGTCAGTAACAATTTTCTTTAAATCAAATCCCGACATAAATATTTTAAGAGAATCGAACTGATCGTTCATGAGAAGAATAAAGCCATACCCTACCCTTAACATAAAATCATTAGAATATTTATTCATGGCTTTTTTCAAAAGATCAGTAGCCTCTTCGTGCATACCTATATATCCATAGGCACTTACCATCAGATGCTCATATACAGGATGCGGAAAACTATCCAAAGCTTTTTTAATAGCAATGAGAGCATCCTCAGGGTTTTTTTCAGTTAACTCTACTAATTCGTAAAAATGTTCAAGCTGATTCTCAGGTAAATAATTCAAACCCGGATAATTGAAGTCATTCACTACCAATACTTCATCAAATGCCTGTGAATGCTTTTCATATAACGTTTCGAAATTATCAGCATCGTGCAAGCGGACAAATAACTCATGAATAGGGCCAATTGCATCAGCTGTATCCTCTTCATCGAGTTCATCAACTTCCTTTAGCAAATCGTTTTCCGAATACGACTGATAATCGCCTAATAGCGATTCTTCTTCAACCACTTCTATATCAAATCCATTGTGCGAGACATTTTCATCATCCGAACTAATATTATCTTCAAAATGTCTTTCAATTAAACTTTCTTCACTTTCAAATTCAGATTCATCCATCACAATAAAATTATTTTCCCCTACCAGCTTTTTAAGGTGATTAATAGTTTCAAGTTTTGGATCGTCTTCTGAAACAACAACTGCAGGTTTATTATCAATTCCAAATGGAACATTGATAAATTCAACTTTATCTGTATCATCCTCAAGAATAAATTTAGTTAGCTGAAAACTATTATGTGGCTTAAAAGCGTATAAATCAGCAAAATCCATAGACCTGTAAATAATATTATGGGCAAGCGGATATTCAATTTCCAACAGGTCCTCCTTTTCGCACATTTCGTCTAAAACATTTTCGAATTCCTTAACCGAAATATTATATAAGTAGAAAGAATCTTTAATTCCAAGGCAGAATAAATCGACTAGATAAAAACCACATGTAACTTTTCCATCAGGGTGATTCCGGGAAATAATCAACGATCCCTTTCCCATATCATACCAACTCTCATTAATAAAGCATTTCCCTAATGGTAGTAATCTGGCTTTCGACCGAATATATTTTTCAGGCGAAGCCGAAATTTGCTTTTGTTTGTCTCCCGAAGAGGCTGTCATAAATTTTCTGTTTAAAGGCTCAAATGTAAAATTTTGAAAAGTAGCTAAAAAAATAAATCGTCTTAGCGTGTCGTTGTAATACTGTTATTATTGTTAAAAAAGTATTTTATTCCAGAATAAAAAAATTAAATTTACTTTTATTACAACAATATATACAAAGACATTTTAGAATAATGGGCAAAACCAAAAACACCCGGAGCAATATTCTACTCTAATCATATTTTTTTATATAATAACAGTTTAAAAGTTGAAACATGAAAAGATTTTTGATTTTTTTTAACCTGTATTTTTTTTCTTCCTTTTTTTTTGTAGGAAGTACCTATTCTCAAAATATTAGCCAGCTTTTAAATGATTTAAAAAGCAAAGCAGGAGAAATCACTATTGATAAAACAACTTATAATCAATCGTTTGAAATTGTAGACGAGGTTAAAGGGAAAATTAAGTACGAATCGGTAGCTGTAAGTGAAAAAGGAGAATCTTCAAAATCAGCCTATGAGTTCTATATTTCTGATATTGACAAAAATACACTTGTAAGAAAACCATCGGGGAAAAAGTTTTTTGTAAGCTTATGGCTTAACAACAAACAAAAATTTATCAAATATTATAAAGAAGATAAATTAGAGGCTTACACTGACAATATAGAGATTATGGTTTTGGGGGCTGATGTTGCTCAGGAAGTAATAGATATATTTAAGTCGGCAATTCCTTTGGTGAAAAATACCGAAAAAACCTGGACTACCCCAATAGAAGCTCTAAACTGGCTTAAATCGAACATTGGCGAAGCTAAAGATAAAACGGTCTCAAAACAACAATCTTTAACATACAACGGAACAAATAATAATTTAATTGAAATCAATATTAAAAGTACCGATGCGAAAGGAGCTGTTACTGAAGATAATTATAATTTAAACTTAACCGACCTCAACAAAAACAAGCTTTCAGTCAAAGTTTCGGGTGCTTCACTTAATGTTGTTCTTGAAACCAAAAACAACGACAAATACATCCGGTTTAATAAAGGAAATGAGATTCAAAATTATGTTTCCGACATCGAAATTGCTGCAGATGACATTGATTTGGCAAGAAATATAATTTCTGCATTTTCGATTGCTATTGAAAAAAGCACTGCAAAAAAAATGGAGTTCAAAACTCCTCAGGCAGCTATGGAATTTATTAAGACCAATTTAGTTGAAACTGGTCAGAAAAGCTTGCAGCAAAAAATTCAGTTTTCGAATACAAAACCAGTGTACTGCACTTTTGTAACTGATGAAACCGATTCCAAAGGAAAAAATATAAGCAATCAATACGAATTCTACCTTATTGATATTGAACCCAATGTTATTTTTAAAGTTAGCGGAAAAAAGGTTTCAATTCCAATGGGGATTTCCGGGAAAAGCAAATACATCCGTTATTCCAAAGATAATGTGCTTCAGAATTATACTGAAGACATGGAAATTTATACAGGCGATATTGAAACCGCCCGTAACTTATTGGAAGCCATAAATACGGCAATTAAGACATCGGTAGAAACTCCTGTTAAATTTACCTCAGTTGCCGAAGCTATGAAACTAATCCAGACTAATATTGAAGGTGCTACGATCGGAGCCGATCAATACAAATTGTCATTCGAATGTAAAACTGCCGAACCTTTTGCTTGTAATTACATAATCAATAAAACCGATGCAAAAGGCGTGACAACAGAAGAAAATTATTTGTTTTATCCTTATTTTATTGATGTAAATGCTGTTAAAGTTGAAACAGATGGAAAATATCTGTCAGTAGTTGCGACAATGACGGGGAAAAAAGCATTTGTTAAAAAGATTAAGAAAGAACAGAACAGTTTTGATAATGAGATGTCATTCATGTGCTTTGATGTGAAAAAAGCGAAAGATATTGCTGCTGCCTTGAGGTTTTTATCAGCTAATACTGCACCTAAAACAAAAACATACGCTACCAAACAAGCCGCGTTGGAATTTGTAAAACAGAATATCGCTGAAGTTAATGCTGGAACAAAAAACATTAAACAAAAAGTGGAATTTGCAGTTGAAAACCCATGCCTCGCTACTTTTACCATTAATACAACTGACGATAAAAGCAAAACTACTGAGGAAATTTATGAATTTTCGTTATCAGATATAAATAAACAGTTAATTGACTTTAAACCTGAAGGAGCAAATATTTCGATAGTTTTAACCTGTAAAAACAAACAAAAATTAGTTAAAGCTTATAAGGATGGTTCACAGCAATCTTTCGCCGCCGATGTGAGAATTTTATCTGCCGATGTTGAACTTTCTAAAAATATTGCAGATGCCCTTAAATTTGCAGTTGGTAATTGTGAGTAAAAATCAGAACTAAAATTATAACAGATTTTATGCTGATAATTATAATAATTTACAAATCATTTCGTGGTTGCATTTGTTAATATACAACATTCAAAACCATAAAAGATGGACACTCAGATACGGTATTACGAAAATAAACTGGCTTACGAAATGGATTCTACAGATTTATTTGAAGCTATAAATTCAGGTGAAAAAATTAGAATAATAGATGCCAGAAGTCCTCTGGGTTTCGAAAACGAATATATCTCAGGTGCAATAAATATTCCTCATCGTGAGATAAATGAAGACACCACCCGACATCTCGACAAAAGCAGCTTATACGTTATTTACTGTGATGGCATTGGTTGCAACGCCTCTACGCATGGAGCGCTAAAGATGGCAAAGCTGGGTTTCAGGGTAAAAGAGCTCATTGGCGGTATTGATTGGTGGAAACGGGATGGTTATGCTACCGAAGGTTTAAATTCCAAAAACACAGGAATACAAATGCAAATGACTTGCAATTGTTAGGTCTTTACCGTAAAAAAATAGGAATTGCGCCTGTTCCGGATTATATTAGTTTCATAACAGGATAGCTATGGAACTTTTTCGGGGTGTGGTTTATTTTTATTATTCACACCCCGTTCTTTTGTCTTAACTCAAGAGAACTTAAAGATATTTTACAAGTTATCTTCGAAATATGCTGTTATCTTGCTCATTAAATGGACCCTGTCCATTCCGCGAACATTATGCTCAGCCCTTGGGTATACAAAATAATCGACAGGTACCTGGTTCTTAATACACTCGTTGATAAAAACAAGGCTGTTTTGCCAAACTACAGTAGGATCAATTCCACCGTGAATAATCAATAGCTTTCCTTTAAGATCTTTAGCTTTAGAAATCAACGAAGTGGATGCATACCCTTCAGGGTTTTCCTGTGGAGTATCCATATATCTTTCTCCATACATTATTTCGTAGTATTTCCAGTCGATAACGGGTCCACCAGCAACTCCAGCTTTAAATACTCCCGGATTATTAACCATCAGCGAGATTGTCATGAAACCTCCATAACTCCAGCCATGCACTCCTACCCTGTTCATATCCACATAGCCTAAATCCTTCATCAGCTTTACACCTGCCATTTGGTCCTGCATTTCAACCACACCACATTGGCGATGAATGGCATTTTCAAAAGCCAGCCCACGGTTATCAGAGCCCCGGTTATCTACCGTAAGAACCACATATCCTTTTTGTGCCATCATGTAATCCCACAATCTGGCACCACCAAGCCACTGATTATTTATAAGTTGAGCATGCGGACCACCATATACATAAATAATGGCAGGATATTTTTTTGTAGCATCAAAGTCTATTGGTTTGATAATACGATAATAAAGATCTGTATTACCATCTCCAGCTTTAATGGTTCCGATAGTCATCTCCGGCATGTTATAGTTTACCAATGGATTCTGTGCTGTTAAAATGTTCCTTACCAGCTTACCGTTTTCGGAATTTAAGTTGATAATATGGGGAACCGTAATACTCGAATAATCATCGATATAGTATTTGAAATTCTGACTTGGTACAATCCGGTGAGTTCCTTTTTCAATGGATAGTGCCAATTTCTTTGAAGTCACTGCATTAATTTTAAATCCATTTTCTTCAAGTGGATTGCCTTCAGTCGATAAATAATAAACATTGTCAAGCTTGTCTATCCCTAAAATCGAAATTATTTCCCAGTTTCCTGAAGTAAGTTGTTTGATGAGTTTTCCTTCAGTATCGTAAATATAGGCATGGTTAAATCCATCGCGCCTCGACTGATGAATAAACCAGTTCTTATTTTTATTTAGAAACTGTATTGCATTTAATGGTTCAACATACTTTTCGTTTCGCTCTTCAAAAAGGGTTTTCACCAACGAACCTTCCAAAGCATTGTATTTATTAAACAGCATATGATTTTGGTTCCTGTTCAAAACCTGAATGTAAACATGGTTTTCGCCTGGATCCCAGCTAATATTGGTAAGATATTTTTCACTAACTGTATCCTGCTTTTCAATAAACGTGGTTTTCCCGGAACCTACATTGTATATGCCAACACTTACATGTTCACTGGGCATTCCAGCCATTGGATATTTAATATTATTCAACTCTGCTTCCCTGGTTGTAATATCAACAAGTGGGTAATCACCGACATTCCTGTTATCCTTTCTGTAAAAGGCTATTGAATTCCCACGAGGCGACCAGATTATTCCTAAATTAATACCAAATTCATTCCGGCTAACCGATTCCCCGTTTACAATATCTTTATCTGAGTCGTGTGTAATTTGAAGGGGTTTATTATCTGTTCCAGTTAAATATAAATTATTATCTATCGTAAATGCCAAAAGCTTTTTAGGATAATAAAGAGAAGGGTTTGAAGCATTTTCGGGAGTCTTAATAATTGCATTAATTTTTTTGAGGGTAATATCGATGAAATACCAGTTGATTGAAGCTGAAAAATAAAATTCACTATCATTCCCCCAGGTGATGGATGGAAGTGAAGGCAATGTATCTAAATTCCCCTTTTTTAGTATCTGATTAAGTTCTGAGATATTCAGAAGGCTTTTAGGAACACCTTCAGTTGCTGATTGCTGCATAATATTCAGCCTGTCGTGATATGTAAAATTATCACTTGAACCACGCCATTGCAGATTTTGCATTGTCATTGGTGCTAATTCCCTGCGAATCCCAATTTCAGTGTCTTTAACCGTAAATGTTTTTTTCTGGGAAAATGCAATTAAGCTTGTTGAAATAGCCAGAAATAAAAAAAAGAGATGTTTCATTGGATAATACTGTTAGCATTTGTAGTTATTGTTCCATTTCCCTGTTCGCAATATAATTTCTCCATTTTATAATTGCTTGCTCCATGTCACTGGGAAGAGGAGAATCAAAACTCATCCACTCTTTGGTAACAGGATGTTCAAAAGCCAGGGATTTTGCATGTAGAGCCTGCCGGGGAAGTATTTTAAAGCAGTTATTTACGAACTGCTTGTATTTTGTAAATGTAGTTCCTTTTAATATTTCGTTGCCTCCGTACATTTCATCGTTAAACAAAGGATGACGTATAAACCTGAAATGCGCCCTGATTTGATGAGTGCGGCCTGTTTCCAGTTTACATTCTACAAGGCTCACATATCCCAGTCGTTCTAATATTTTCCAATGTGTAACGGCATGCTTGCCCTGTGAGCCATCTTCGAAAACCGACATTACTCTTCGATCTTTCAAACTCCGTCCGATGTTACCGGTGATAGTACCTTCATCTTCCTTTAATTCTCCCCAAACCAAAGCAATATATCTGCGATCGCTGGTACGATTAAAAAATTGATTGGCCAGACGGTTCATCGCAAAATCGTTTTTTGCAATCACCAGAATTCCGGAAGTATCTTTATCGATCCGGTGTACAAGGCCCGGACGCATTTCGCCCGACGAAAACATCGGATTGTCCTTTAAATGCCATGCAAGCGCATTTACCAATGTTCCGGAGTAATTATTATAACCGGGATGTACAACCATTCCTGCTTCTTTGTTAACAATCAGCAGATGATCGTCTTCATATAGGATGTTTAATGGAATATCTTCGGGAATTAGCTCTGTATCGTTAGGTGGATGAGGCAATACCACTGAAATATTATCAGATGGTTTTACCCTGTAACTGGGTTTTTCAGGCTTCCCGTTTACTATAATATTTCCAGCATCAGCAGCTTGCTGAATCTTGGAACGTGAAGCATTTTGAATTTTTGTGGAAAGAAATTTATCCAATCGCAAAAGAGACTGGCCTTTATCAACTACAATTCTGAAATGTTCAAATAACTCTGCTTGTTCTTCAGGTAGATCCTCTTCCTGGAATTCCATTTCTTCCTCTATCATATCAATGCTGAACTAAAACTTTGCTTTTATAAATTGTTTGGCCATCTTCGGTTAAAATAAGGAAATAAATACCTGTTGGAAGGTCCCCAAGATTTAATGTATTGGAAGAGACTTCCGATTGTAGCATAATTTTCCCGGTAATATTCAGCAGTGTAGCGTAAAGATTCCCATTAATTTCCCTGGAACGTTCAATATTAATAATACCGTAGGTAGGATTTGGATATATTCTGAAATTTTCATTTTTCAACTCTTTTTTACCTGATATTAATCCTTTGTAACCAAATACAGGACGTATCATCAATGCAGCACTGTCGAATGCAGATTTTTGCCAGCTTCCCACGTTAAAAAATAACCTTTCAGTTGCAGAATTATTCCTGTCTAATCCAATGTTAAGAAAATTCTCGTTGGGTTGTTCCCACCCTACATAAAAATCGCCATTAACAAGTAAACCAGTGTCTAAAATATATGTAGTATATTTTCCCAAATCTTTAGGCGCCTGAAGTTCTGATCTGTAAATTGTATCGCCTGGCCCCGACGTGCCTGCTTTCCAAACGGTTAAATTAAAATAATAGGATTTGCTTATTTCATTCAGAGTGCTGTTAAAAAATATCTTTACTGCTGTTAGGGTATCTGCAAAAGCCGAGGTGAATTTATAGGCTACCTTACCTTCAGTTGTTCCCTGTCCCGATAAACCATAACCATATTCGGGCGAACCATCGTCGTAGGCAAAATAATTGGAAAAGACCTGAATAAAACGAGCCGTGTCGTTAATTTTAATATCGTATGGTTCGGTTTTAAGAAAACTGCGCACTTCAAAATTTACCGATTCTTTATCACTTTCGAATGGATATTCCAGATTGGTAGTAAAATGAAACACTTCATCAGGCATAATATTTTCATTCCCTCCATAGAAAGAAGTAACATTTGTCCCGTTTATTTCGCGAATTTCGAAATACCTGTCGGGCTTATGAGTTGCTGTATCGTTATTTCTGTAAGTAATGTCAATTTTTTGCCGCATTTCTTTAGTAAAAGCCCGTTGAAAATGTTTCCATGGCATGGATTGGTAGTTGTTCAATAACGATGTCATGGGTTTTGTAAATGCAACATCACGCATAATGGTATCAGAAGCTGATCGGTTTATATCCAGCTTAACATAATCAATATTCCAATGATCTACATCGCCCATTTTTCCAGGAATAAAATTGTTCTTCAAAATGCTGGCAATGTTGCGAAAACGGAATTGGAAACCTTTGACCAGGAAAGAATCGGCAGTAATAGGGATAATAACTGCCTTAAACGAATGTAAGCCACTTCCCTTCATTTGCCATGCATTATACCACCTCTTGCTTGCCGGATTATAAAAATCGACCAGCAATGAATCCCGAACTTCAGTATTATCGCCCAAACCCTGAGGTTGATAGAAGAATGAGAGAAATACATTGGAAGTAGCCGGATAATTCAGATTTATTGGCCTGGAAGTAAGAGCATCGGCATAAAACGGTTTTTCGGATGCATTCTTGTAAATCTTCCCATATTGATCGATGGCATCGAAAGTTGCAACACCAATGGATAAAGGTTTAACAGCATAAGAATCGTTGATGTATACAAAGCTGTCGAGCCATAAAGCTGGCTTGGGATAAGGAGATAAGGAACCTGAAAAATCATCAAAAAATGGAAGTGAAAGAGTATCCTTAAGTATTGCCTTTTTAAGTTTGTTGCTTTTAATTGTTTTTGCAGGAAGCACAGGATTATCAATCAAAGGAACTACATATTCCTGAGAGAACCCATTCAATAAGGCAAGGTTTAAGACAACTAAAATCAGGTACCGTTTCAGAAACATGAATAATTTATTGTATGGATAAAGTATCAGAAATACCGAGTTTATCCCGATCAACTGTAAGATAAACATCTACAGGCGATCCCAGATTTATGGTATTTCCAGGATGATATTCGGGAATTTGTTTCCAGATAACAGCATTTATTGAATCAGTAAATGTTTCAACTGATTTATCATAAACTACAGCTCCAAGATTTAAGTAAGCCTCAGAAATTGTTTCACGGGCATCGTCGAGATTCAATCCCAGGAGTTTAGGCAATGCTGCCCTTTCGTTACTTACTCCCATACCAACCACCAAATCGATTCGTGAACCTTTGTTTATTTTTGTTTTTGGTGCTATTTCACGATTTTTATATAATTGCTTCTTCACATAGTTGAAGGCAATGTCCGGAACATAATTTATATTTCCAACTTTCAATCCTCTGTTTTCGATATTGTCCTGTGCCTGACGCAATGAAAAGCCAATTACATTTGGCATTTCTGTTTTTTCAGGACTGATAGCATTTAAGGTAATAAATATAAACCTTTTCGCTTTAACTTTAGAATCGGAAGAAGGTGTTTGGGCAACTATCGTTCCGCCTGGTTTTCCGGGGATATAAACTGAATCGACAACTTCTAACCGGAGGTTTTTGTCGGAAGCCAATTGCTCTGCTTCCTGCAATGTCAACCCTTCAAATACCGGAACAGAAAGGGCCTGTCCATGATGAGTGTAAAGTTTGAGCAATAAAAGAATTACAAAAATCCCTGCAATTATACCTCCAAAAGCATATGCGAAATGCTTCCAAAACCTTTTGCTTTTCAAAAATGAAATAAAGTTATTCACTGTTTCTTTTAGTAATAAGTTAACGCAAAAGCAAAGATAAAATTATATTCGTTTGCTTTTTGTAAAAATTGAAATGAGCGCTTTTTACAATTCGAAATTTTAAATTCACCTATTATAATACAAGTTCCATTAATACAATTTGTTCTCTATAATTATTTGATCTTATTCAGCTTTAATAGCAAAATCATTTTATAAATTGCTTCTTCTAAACACTACAACATGAAAACTACTTTTAATCGTCGCGACTTTGTTAAAACAACAGGTTTAGCTGCAACAGGACTGGCTTTTGCCCCAAATGTCTTTTTCGATAAAGAAAAAAATACTAAAGTCAGAATCGGATTTATCGGTGTCGGACTTCGTGGAAGTAATCATTTGCATAATATCCTGTCGCGACCTGATGTTGACATTCCGGCTATCTGCGATATCGATCCCGAACGCCTTGCCATTGCCCAGGATATGATAATAAAATCGGGGCGACCAAAAGCTGCTGAATATAAGGAGGGTGATTTTGCTTTCGAAAAGATGCTTCAACGCACCGACATTGATGGTGTGGTAATTTCAACACCCTGGATCTGGCATACCCCCATGGCAGTAGCTTCCATGAAAGCAGGAAAATATGCCGGGTTAGAAGTATCTGCTGCCATTACCCTAGAAGAATGCTGGGATTTGGTGAATACCTATGAAAAAACCAGGGTACCACTTATGATCCTTGAAAATGTCTGTTACCGCCGCGATATCATGGCTGTTTTAAATATGGTACGCCAGGGAATTTTTGGCGAAATGATGTATGCTCATTGCGGATATCAGCACGATTTACGTCAGGTGAAATTTGAACCGGGCGTTGAATTTGGCGAAAAAGGAGTTCACGAAAGTCGTTGGCGTACACAACATTCGGTGAAGCAAAATGCCGATGTGTATCCTACCCACGGATTAGGCCCAATTGCCACCATGATGGATATAAATAATGGCAACAGGTTTCTAAGCATTACTTCAAGTGCAACAAAAACAAGAGGATTGCATAACTATATAGTTGAAAAGGAAGGAGAAGATCATCCTAATGCCGATGTAAGATTTAAATTGGGAGACATTGTTACTTCCACTATTAGTACCTACAATGGTGAAAATATTGTTCTCATTCACGACACCAATTTGCCCCGGCCTTATTCACTTGGGTTCAGGGTTCAGGGAACAAAAGGATTATGGATGGACGATGGAAATACACTTTATATAGAAGATAAAAGCAAACCCCACACTTGGGATAATGCCGATAACTGGTTAAAAGAATATGATCACCCACTCTGGAAAAAATATGCAGCAGAAGCTGAAGGTGCAGGGCATGGTGGAATGGACTTTTTTGTGGATCGGGCATTTGTGGAAATTGTAAAACGCAAAGCTGAATCGCCTTTGGATGCTTACGATGCCGCTGCCTGGAGTTCCATAACACCACTTTCGGAAATGTCGATAGCCCGGGGTGGCGAACCACAGATGTTTCCTGACTTTACGAGAGGGAAATGGATGACCAGGAAGAGCATTTTTGCGCTGGGAGAGGATTATTAGAAAGTTAAAGGTTAGAAATTAGAAGTTAGGGACTTAGACTGAAGGCTGAAGGTTTGTTATAAATTTCTATTGTTTCTCAATCCTTTCCTTGTGACTGCACTTTCTTCGAATACGCTCGCTGAAGCTTCCCGACCGATCGGATCCATTTCGAAAGCACACGGATTTCTTTCCGCATCACTCAGGATAATTTCCCGGCCAGTCAATCCTTCTTCCCGACCGATCGGATTTGTTTCGACACCACTCGTATTGTATTCCGGTTTGCTCGCCGATATTTCGAACTAGCTCGGACGAGCTTCCGGCATAAGCGGACGAACTTCCGGGCTGATCTATTCATACAATTAAACAAAACTGCTTATCCACTTCGGGCAAGTGTTGTTATTAATAAAGATTCCTCACTCTGCCTGCCTGCTGCAGGCAGAGTGAGGAATGACAATAAAAAACTTGTTATATGGGTGGGGAGAGAGGCTGGCTTCGCCAGCCTCTCCCCCCACCGCTTCAACTGACCAAAGTCTGTCATTCCGAATGAAATGAGGAATCTTATCTTATGTCGAACTCTGGTTAACTTTTAATTAGTTTCCAGAAAATACTTGCTTGAAAGGGATAAGCAGTTAAAAGGATATACCATTGGAAGAATTTTAACTCGCAATCAACCTACTACGAAACACTTTTCGAGGGAAAGAAAGCTCGCCAGAGTTCCAAACTTTGGCAGAATTTATCTATTGAAAATTAAAATTTAAAACCATTTTAAACGAAAAGTTATCGGCTGTTTTGAGAAATGCATAGGATCCCAACCGGTAATAAACGGCAAAGCCATAACCAAAGAGCGTTTGATTTATGATTTTGTTGAAAATGATCCCGGTTTCATAAAATCCATTACCCATAGTTTTATAAATAATTCCCTCATGATATTCAGGATGTTGCATTCTTCCAAAACCTGCATTAAAAGCAATGCTTATTTCTGGTTTGAAATTTCCCTTACTAAATAATAAGTTTTCAAAATTTTGCCTGAAATACCCTGATACAAATTCTGAAGAATAAAACTCGTTCATGCGCATGGTTCCAAAACTATTTTCAGCTTCGAACGAAAATCCGCTGTAATTAGCATGACCGTTATAAAGCAGTCCAATAGGCAATGGTTTGTCGGCTTTGCCTGAAACTAAAGTAATAGAGGTTTTGCCAAATCGTTTGGTGGTAAAGGTTTTCGAAAGCCTTGATTCGTATTTGTGATAATTAAAACTGCCATTCCACAATTCCATTCCCTGTTTGAAGTTTAACCACAAAACAGGATACATGGTTCCCGTTGAAATCTTTCTTCCTCGTGGGGTTTGGACAAATTTTTCGTTGAAGGTAAATTTTACTCCTATTCCAGCTTCATTAACATTGTACGATTCCAGATAAGTGTCCTCCGGATTGATATATGAATAGCCATTCAGCGATCGTGAAGCATTGGCCAGGCTAATTTTAAACTTCATATATTTGAGAGCCCTGAATGTCAAAGCGCTTTCAAAACCTTTGATCTTATCCATTCTGTTTACCATAAAATTTCTGTACAACTCTGTCGAAAATAAAAACTGATCGTCGACAAAGCGGTAACCGCCGGTTTCAATAACATCATTCAGGAAATTAATACTGAACCGGAAATCGGATGTCCAGGAAGGAAAAAGCTGCATGAAAGCGCCATATTTACTTTTCTTATCAGTAATACCATAGGCATAATGACCTCCCACCGAAAAATACTTCGACAAATGGTTATTAGTCTGAAGTCCCAGTCCTACCCGAAAACCTTCTTTCCGATTATAATTGACAAACCTTCTGAGATCGACATTCACATAACCAAGCGGGATAAATCCAGTTGACAATGTCTCCCATATTTCGAGCCGCTGATCCAGATTTTTTGCCCTGCCAATGCTGTCGAGAATTTGATATGTTAAAGAATCGCGCCTGGAAAGAGGTGCCGACCTGTACTGCTTCCATAAAGAATCGGTTTGAAAATAGGCTTCTGGTGCCACACTCAGAATAATATTTGAGAATCGCGTAGCACTCATATCCTGATCGATGGAAATATTTCGGATATATGATTTCCCAGTTCCTACCACAATCTGATCTTTATTGTTTTTGAGATTTTTAAATGTTAACTGGGTATTTAACTGAGTAGGAAACCATTTTTGCCTGTTAATAAGCTCGTATCGTTGCTGAATTTTAACCGACATATCATCATTTGTTGAATATGCTTCGGCAATTACATTCTGGATAGCATATCCATTGGTGTTGATATACAAAATTCCTTTCAACCCTTCAAAATTTTTTCCTTGAATGGGTTTGAACGAAATAACAAATAAAGTGTCGAAAGTTTCGGTTAGGAAAGTATCTTCCAGCAAAAAAGAATATCGGGAAGTACTCCCGGGACTTATAGGATTAATATAATATTTATCGAATAAAGTGAAAAAATCATTATAGAATGAAAACGATTGCAGCTGAGTAGCCAAAAGCGTAAACGAGGGGTCTTTAAAACCTGAAACCCTTGATGCAACAATTCTCTCCTGGTCTTTATCAGGAAATTTAAATTTACGTTCACTAATGAATTCCATCAGCAATAAATACGATTTCTCCAGTTTTTGGACAGAATCGATGTTTAGCCCTGCTAAGTGCTCATTCTGTCTTGTAAAATGCATTCTGTTATAGGAAGAATAACTGAACGACGATAATTTTTCAGGGTTATTCTGGTTTCTGTTGGAGGAAACTTTGTTGATGATTCTGAAAGCCGGATTAATTTCGGGTGTTACAATAACTTCACTGAGATCAGTTGGTTTAGAAGTAAGCACAACATCTAATACTTTGCTATGGATCGTATCTAAGTTAATTGTTTTTGTTTCGTATCCAATAAGGCTGAATATGATGTATCGCGACTGACCCGTGTTGCGGATATTATAATAACCATCGATATTGCTTACAACGCCATGTTTTCCCGAGTTGTAAATAACATTTACAAAAGCAAGCGGTTCATTTGTTTTGGCATCTTTTATCCTTCCCGAAATTTCAGTCGTTTGACCCCAACTGCATAAACTCCAAAAGATTGATATAGCCACAAAAAAAAATTTCATAATCGTTGTATATTTTGAGCTAAAATACAACGATTATGAAAATTTACAAGTACTCAAGAAACTTCCTGTTTTTTATACTGGTTGACGGGACATTTTAAGATAACCCACTTCCCTGGGAGTTAAAAATCTCCATTGTCCGCGTTTCAGTGCTTTTTTGGTAAGTCCCGAAAAAAATACACGATCAAGTCTCTGAACTTTATATCCAAGATGTTCAAATATACGACGAACAATACGGTTTCTTCCTGTATGAATTTCGATACCAATTTTCATGAAATCATTCTCATGTGTAAAATCTAATGAATCGGCGCGGATAAAACCATCATCGAGAGTTAACCCTGTCATGATTGATTGAAAATCGGTAGCATTCAATTCTTTATCGATTTGAACATGATAAATTTTCTTCATTTCATTTTCCGGATGGGTAAGCTTACGGGTAAGTTCGCCATCATTGGTGAGCAAAAGTACTCCGGTAGTCATCCTGTCGAGGCGGCCAACCGGGTAAATTCTTTCGGTGCATGCGCCGTGTACAAGTTCCATTACTGTTTTTTTAGCATTTGGATCTTCTACAGTGGTAACGTAATCTTTGGGTTTATTTAAGAGAATGTATACTTTTTTTTCTGCTTCCAGCTTTTTGCCATTGTATAAAACTTCGTCACCCAAATTAACTTTGGATCCCAGTTCACTTTGAACTGCACCATTCACAGTTATTAAGCCATTCTTAATATATTCATCGGCTTCGCGTCGGGAGCATAATCCTGTGCAGGCAATATACCTGTTCAGACGTATAGGACCTTCAGGCATTAAATCGACGGATGCAGGATATTCCGGCCGCACGTGTCCAATGTCCGGTGCGTTTCTATAAGCCGGACGGCCACCACGTTGTGGTTTTCCTCCTTTATATCCTCCTGGTTTTTGAAATGATCCCGGACGATTATTGCTTTTTCGCGGAAATCCACGCTGACTTGGGTCGTTACTGCGATATGGCCTGTCGCCACGAGGTCTGTCGCCTTCAGTCCTGTTACCACCCCAGCTTGAGCCTCCTGCAGGTCTTTCGCTTCTATCGCCATAATTGCTGCGATTAGGACGGTCGCTTTGATTTCCCCTGTCATTTCTGGAATCTCTGCTTCCCTGATCACTCCATGGACGTCTTGGACGTTCACTAGCATTGTCACGGCTTCCACGGTCAGTGCGATTTCCATCGGAACGGTTTCCACTATCGGCCCGGTTTCCATTATCACTTCTATTGCCGTTATCGCTCCTGTTGCCATTATCGCTCCTGTTGCCTTTGTCGCCTCTTGAATCCCAATCGTTACGACGTGGAGGCCTTTCACCAGAATCGCCACCATAGCTTCTTCTTTCGGGTGAGTAAGGGCGGTCAGGCCTGTCAGACTGGTGCGGCCTGTCGGACCTGTGAGGTCTGTCGGATCTTATTGGCCTGTCAGATCTTTCCGGTCTGTCAGGAAAACTTCGCGCTCCCCATCCTCCTTCATTTGGAGTATCTTCCCGATCGCTTCTGTACAATGGTCTCTCCGTATATGGGTTTCTATCTGGCTCAGGTGCTTTTTTAATTCTTGGACGCTTATTTGGCTTTTGTTGATCGTTCCTACTATCGTCTTTTTCTTCTAATTCTTCGCGGTTCATGTTATTTTGCGGTTGTAATGGTTATGGCTCACGCCGTAATTGTTTTAATTTTTATTGATACAAAGGTAAATTTTTTTCTATTAGAAAAAACAAATGATTAAATATTTGATTAATTATCAGATGATTCAAAAAACTATTTCTTTAAGTTATTTCTATAACTTGTTTTTTATCAGCAATAAATATTCCTTTCTAATTAAAAGGATTAAGTAAAAAAAATGTTCAAAAAATATTAAAGGTTTTTGGTTTTTTTTAAACAAGGTTTTTTGATCACGTACTTAACTAACATTAAATTTAGCTTAAAAAGTATTTAGTTCATCTAATTTATTAAGTTTTTTTACATAAAAATTATCACGTAACGCTGGTAAGTGATGTACACTTGTTAAAACTCACCCACAATTAGTGTAAAGTAGCAACTTAAATTTATTTCTCTTTCCCAAGTTTACTGTGTTTTTTACTATAAACAAAGTAAACAATTACACCTAATAACATCCATATTAATAAACGCATCCAGTTAGGCCATCCCAAACCATAAATCATGGCACCGCACACTATAATCCCTAATATGGGAACCAAAGGCACTAAAGGTGTTTTAAACTGGCGAGGTATGTCAGGATTAGTAATTCTCAATATCCATACGCCGGCCGAAACAAGAATAAAAGCAAAAAGAGTTCCGATACTTGTCATATCTCCTACCACTTCTCCTGGTACAAATAAAGTAAACAAGCCTACAAAAACAAGGAAAAGAATATTTGATTTATATGGTGTCCTAAATTTTGGATGGATTTTTGAAAATATGGGAGGAACCAAACCGTCTCTGCTCATTGAATAAAAAACCCGGGACTGTCCGTAAAGCATCACCAGAATTACAGATGAAAAACCAGCCAGAATAGAAACGGTTACCAGCTTGGCAAGCCATTCGTGCCCTGCCATATATGTTTGAATAGTATAAGTTACCGAAGCCTCTTTACCAACAGTTCTAAAATCGTTTGTACTGGCTACTCCTGTTAGAACATATGCAAACAATACATATAATAAGGTACATATTATTAAGGAACCCAGGATTCCAACAGGCATATCTTTTTTAGGATTTTTCGATTCCTGAGCGGCTGTAGAAACGGCATCGAATCCAATAAATGCAAAGAATACAACTCCTGCACTCCCTAATATTCCAAGCAATCCTCCATAATTATGCACTATTCCCTGAGCATCAACAAATTTTGTAGCAGCAGGAATAAAAGGAGTATGGTTTACAGGGTTTATAAATGACCAGCCCAAAACAATAAATAAGATTACTATGGCAATTTTTACAATTACAATTATGCTATTTACAAAGGAGGATCCTTTTATTCCTCTGATCAGAAGTATTGTTAAAAGGAAAACTATCAGCAAAGCGGGAAGATTCATAATTCCGTGAGATATAATTTCACCACTGCTGTTCCGAAGTACTTCAAAAGGAGAATGCGACCATTGATAAGGAACACTTAAATCAAAATAACCTAACAATTTATTTAAATATTCACTCCAGCCAATGCTAACAGTTGCTGCGCCCAATGCATATTCCAATACAAGATCCCAACCTATAATCCAGGCAACAAATTCTCCCATGGTGGCATACGAATAGGTGTAAGCACTTCCGGCAACGGGTATCATTGATGCGAACTCAGCATAACATAAACCGGCAAAAGCACAGCCTAATCCTGCAATCATAAATCCAATTGTAACTGCAGGCCCGGCATAATTGGCAGCAGCAGAAGCTGTTCTTACAAATAATCCTGCACCAATAATAGCTCCAATACCCAGCGCAATAAGCCCCCAGGCTGTAAGGGTGCGTTTTAAACCCATCTCTGTATCTTCCGATTCGGTAATGAGTTTAGTAATTGATTTTTTCTTAAAAAGCTGATTCATGCCCGCTGTTTATAGTTCTAAAGTTGGCTAAAATAAACAATTTTATTTAAAGCTATTTGTCATATAGTATATTTCTATAAAAGTTAAAATCTGAATCAATTTGTATTTTTATTTTATTACCATAATTGAGATCTCTAACAGTTTTATGAATTGTTAAATAATCCTAAATGAGTGGCAGTGTAGAACAATTTGACATACCTTTGATTTGAAAATTCGTTCAGGATAAAAAGATATTAGTAAATCAAGAAATTCCACTTTTATAATATGGTAAAGAATATTATTTCAAGCATATTCATATTATTTTTGATATCAGGTGTAAGTTGCAGTTCAAGTAAATATCATGCCAAAACAAAAAAAAATAATCGAAAACTGAAGCCTTGCGATTGCCCAAAATTTGGATCGGTAATTAATAAAAGGACATATATATACACTTGTTTTATTTAAATTAATTAAAATGAACCTGCTTACAAATCGAAAAATTCAGGTTCTGTATTTTTTTGTTTTGACTACTGCATTTTTTTGTACGGTTGATGCTCAACAAAAAAAATCTCACTTCTTAATAGGTAAAATAGTAAACAGTAGCAATAAAGCTCCGGTTACCTATGTTATGATTATAAATAAAACAAGAGTACTAAGTCCGTCCAGCGATTCATTGGGAAATTTTTCTGTAATAGTTACCCCGGGCGATACTTTAATTTTATCGAGAATAGGTTATTATCAAAAAGAAATAATTATTACCGATGCGCTGTTAACTCTTGAAAATTATCATATTATTGAACTCATCGAAAGAACTTATGAGCTTCATGCAGTTAATATTGAAGGCTTAGGATCTTATGAATCGTTTAAATATAAGGTAATTAACTCAGAATTGCCTAAGGATGAAAATCAAATAAATCCTCAACTCAAAAAAGCATTTGAACAAAAGGTTATTATACTTGAACCTCAGTCGAGAATTCCTTTAGGAAGTCCTGTAACGGCAATCTATATGCTTTTAAGTAAAGAAGGTAAATCGTTGCGTAAATTGGAAAAAGCTGAGCAAAAGGAAAGTGAAATAAATTTGTATAAACACAAATACAGTCCTGAAATTGTTTCCAAACTAACGGGTTTAAAAGAACTTGAATTAGAAAAATTCATGAAATACTGCAACTTAAGTAATGAATTTTTAAAAAATGCATTAGAGTTAGATATCAGTGAAAAAGTATTGGACTGCTTTAAAAATTATAAATCAGAATCTGCTAAAAAAGAAGAAAATACCAAACCTTGATTTCGATTTTAATTTTTTTTAACAAATTCTTGGTTCATTAAAGACTCAAATCAAAAATTTAAGTATTCGCATATTCATAAAACACTTATATTAGCGCCTTTAAAATTTATTATCATGAAGCCCATTAATTATGTGATAAGCATGTTTGTTGATATGAATATTTTATGGGTCTCATCTCACTAAAACAATTATTTTATGAATAAAATTAAGAATTTTCTATTCATTGTTATTGCTATTGCAGTATCAACATTGTCAGTAAATGCCCAAAAAAAGAAAACCATTAAACTGGAAAATAACCAGGATAGCGTAAGTTATGCGATTGGAACTTTATTCGGAAGCAATTTGCACAATTATGGTTTCAAGAGTTTGAACATAAAAGTATTTACAAAGGCAATCGAAGACGCACTGTTGGCTAAGGATACAATAATTAAAGCTGAACAGGCAAATGAAATAGTTCAAAAAGCAGTTTTAACTATTCAAAAGCAAAAATCAGAAAAAAACCTTGCTGATGGAAAGTTGTTTTTGGAAAATAATAAAAAACAACCAGGTGTTATTGAATTACCCAGTGGATTACAATATAAAGTAATAAATGAAGGCTCCGGTGTGTCCCCAAAAGCTGAAGATAAAATTACAGCCCATTATAAAGGAACACTTACAAGTGGCAAGGTTTTCGATAGTTCTTATGAAAGAGGCGAACCAGCTCAATTTGGTGTAAGCGACGTGATTGAAGGTTGGAAAGAAGCTTTACAACTAATGAAACCAGGCGCAAAATGGCAATTATTTGTTCCTTCCAGCTTGGCTTATGGCGAAAATCAGATGCAAGGAAGTCCCATTGAACCAAATTCAGTATTGATTTTTGAAGTAGAGCTAATTTCAATTGACAGCAATGCTCCTCAGAATAATGATGCTCCGCAAAATAATGATGCTCCGCAAAATAATTAATAAACAGTAAATTAATATTCAATAAAATAAACAAATGATGAGAATGAAACAATTAGTAGTGTTAGTAGGATTACTCGGCGTAATTCTAACTTCTTGCAACAAACCAAACTATAATGTTAAGGTTACTACAGAAACTGATTCTGTAAGTTATTTAATTGGTATTGCTTATGGCAAACAGTTAAAATCGGGTGGAGAATTTACAACTTTAAATATTGATGCCCTTGCAAAAGGAATGAATGAAGCGTTCAACGGAGATTCAATTAAATTGACTGATGCAGAATTGAATGGTCTATTGAATATTTATTTTCAAAAAATGCAAAAGAAAGTTTCAGATAAAAATCTAAAAGATGGACAGGAATTTCTTGCAAAGAATAAAAGCAAACAAGGTGTTATAACTCTTCCAAGCGGATTACAATATCAGGTTGTTAAAGAAGGTACAGGCCCAATGCCCGATTCTTCAAGCTTAGTTACTGCTCATTATACCCTTTACCATATCGATGGAAAACAAGTTGAAACAACTGCAAAAGGTGAGCCTGCAAAATTCAAAGTTACTCAGGTTATTCCAGGTTGGACTGAAGCTTTATTGAAAATGCGTGTTGGTTCGAAATGGAAACTTTTTGTACCTACCGAACTTGGATATGGTGAAAAAGTTGGTCGTGGAAGTCCTTTAAAAGCTAACGAAGCATTAATTTTCGATGTAGAGTTAATGAATATTGAAAAAGACGTACCAGAAGCAAGTAATCCAATGATGCCAAGGTAAAATTCTTCAAAATAAATTAACAGAACCCCCTGATGTTTCATCAGGGGGTTTTTGTTTTTTATTAAAACCTCAGGCATTGCGGCAATTTGTTCGAAAGTGAACATCTCCTGTTACGATAGCGTACAATTTACAATCTTCAAAAATCATTATAACCACTTGCCTACAAAACACATATTGGCCTATGGCATACATATTGATTTATCGGGAAATGATCCTTTAAATTCAGTAATATTATGATTCATATTAAAAAAGTTAATAAATCGTACGACACCGGAAATACTAAGCTGCACGTTTTAAAAGGCTTAGATTTAAATATTGATCCAGGTGAAATGGTTTCCATTATGGGCGCTTCAGGCTCCGGGAAATCGACACTTCTTAATATATTGGGGATTTTGGATTCATACGATTCAGGAGAATATTACCTGAATGGCACTCTCATGAGCGATTTAAACGAAAAAAAAGCTGCTTATTATAGAAATCAATACTTAGGATTTGTATTTCAGAGCTTTAATCTGATATCCTTTAAAAATGCTCTTGAAAATGTTGCACTTCCCCTTTACTACCAAAAAGTCAGCCGTAAACAAAGAAACAAGATAGCAATGGAATATCTGGATCGTATGGGTTTAAGAGATTGGGCTCAGCATATGCCTAATGAACTCAGTGGTGGCCAGAAGCAACGTGTTGCAATTGCTCGCTCGTTAATTGCCAAACCTAAAGTTATTCTTGCCGATGAACCTACCGGAGCACTGGACTCTGTTACTTCCCTCGAAGTAATGGCATTTCTTCAGGAAATTAATAAAACCGGAATTACAATGGTTATTGTTACCCATGAAAAAGATATTGCTGATCGCACACAACGTGTAATCCGCCTCCGCGACGGAATTATTGAACATGATTATTATAATTTAAATTAAGAGGCCATGTTCGATTTAGATAAATGGCAGGAGATTTTCAGTACCATACAAAAGAATAAGTTACGTACCATTCTTACAGGATTTAGTGTTGCCTGGGGTATATTTATGCTGGTAGTTCTGCTTGGTTCTGGTGTTGGTTTAGAAAATGGTATTAAAAAGGATTTTGAAGGTGATGCCATAAATAGTATATGGATTTATCAGGGTCAAACCTCAATGCCTTTCCAGGGAATGAAGGTAGGACGTAATATTCAGTTTACCAATGAAGATTATGAACGCACCAAAACAATGCTAAATGAAAAAGGCGAAAGTTTTTCAGGCAGGGCTGGTATAGGAGGTACAGGAGTTATTTCATACAAAAATCAATATGGTTCATTTGAAACAACACCTGTTCATCCCGGAACAAAACAATTAGAAGAAGTTGACATAATTGAAGGAAGGTTTATTAACAATCCTGACATTTCAGGTAAAAATAAAATTGTAATCATCAGTACCATAGTTAAACAAGAACTCTTTAAAGAAGCTAAAGCTTTAGGTGAATTTATAAAAGTAAACGGAGTTCCCTTTCAGGTAGTAGGAATTTTTAAAGATAAAAACGAAAGGGATAACCGCAGAGTTTATATTCCCATTTCCACAGCCCAAATGATTTTTAATGGTGGCAACCGGCTTTTTAATATTGCTTTTACAACTAAAGAAATGTCAATTGAAGAAAGCCAGAAAACAGAAGAAATAATCAGGACCTCATATGCCACAAGGCATAAATTTAGTAAAGACGACAAGAGAGCCATCTGGGTACGGAACAATGTTCAGGAATATCAGCGAATGCAAAGTCTTTTTTCAGGAATCAGGATGTTTATCTGGATTATCGGCATAGGTACAATAATAGCCGGAATTGTAGGTGTAAGCAATATCATGATCATTGTTGTAAAAGAACGTACCAAAGAAATCGGGATTCGAAAAGCTATTGGAGCAACTCCTTCATCCATTATTGGATTGGTATTGCTCGAGTCAATACTGATCATGAGTTTTGCCGGTTACATAGGTTTAACAATGGGAGTTGGATTACTGGAATTATTAGCCCCGCAATTCAGTTCGCCCGATTCATACTTTTTAAATCCTTCGGCCGATTTTGGAATTGCCGTAAAAGCAACCTTACTCTTAATTGTTTCAGGCGCCATTGCTGGATTATTCCCGGCATTAAGGGCTTCCAAAATTAAACCGGTAGATGCTTTACGCGATGAATAGTAATAATAATATAAAATATCAATCGTATGTTTGATCGCGACAGATGGCAAGAAATATTTTCTGCACTTAAAAAAAACAAGCTAAGAACCGCCTTAACTGCATTCGGAGTGTTTTGGGGTATCTTTATGCTGGTGATCATGCTAGGCTCGGGCAAAGGACTAGAAAACGGAGTATATAACGGAATGGGTGGTTTTGCTACAAACAGCGTTTTTTTATGGTCGCAAAATACAACAGTTGCTTACAAAGGATTCAAAAAAGGTCGTTGGTATAACTTTAACAACAGCGATACCAAGGTATTAAAAGAACAGATCCCTGAACTGGAATATCTGGCTCCACGCCTGCAGGCACGTTTTTGGGAAAGCGAAGGTCAGAATAATGTGGTGAGAGGATTAAAAACGGGTGCCTTTAACATTTTTGGTGATGTTCCCGATTTTAATAAAATTGACCCGGTTACTTTGGTAAAAGGTAGATATATTAACGATGAAGATATTGAGAAAAGACGGAAAAACGTTGTAATTGGTGCACGTGTAGCCGACTTGCTCTTTGAAAAGGATGAAAATCCAGTTGGTGAATATATTCAGGTTCGTGGGGTTTACTTTATGGTGGTTGGGGTATATAAATCGCAACACAATGGAGGATGGGCCGAATGGCAGGAGACAACCATTGAAATGCCATTGACAACTTTGCAACAGGTGTATAATTTTGGAAGTCAGGTGGGATGGTTTGCAATGACTTCACGATCGGATGTGTCAGTGAGCATTGCCGAAGAAAAAGCTAAAACCATACTAAAAAAACGTCATTCAGTTGCGCCAGAGGATATGCAGGCAATTGGATCGGAAAATGTTGAAAAGGAATTCAAGAAAATAAGCAAACTTTTCCTGGGCATTAAAGCACTTATCTGGATTGTTGGTATTGGAACCCTTCTCGCCGGCGTTATTGGGGTAAGTAATATTATGCTCATCATTGTTAAAGAAAGGACCAAGGAAATAGGTATACAACGTGCTTTAGGTGCAACACCTATGAATATCATTACTCAAATAATTTCTGAAAGCGTTTTTCTAACATCGATTGCAGGATATATTGGTCTGCTCCTTGGTGTTGGGGTAGTGGAAGCAATTAACTTTGCGCTCGAAAAAACCCAACAAGCCGGAAGCAATGTAATGTTTACCAGGCCGGAAGTTGATTTCAATGTAGCCATGACAGCTCTTTTAATCTTGATAGTTTGTGGCGCAATTGCCGGATTTGTTCCTGCAAAGCGTGCTATAAATGTCAAACCAATAGAAGCTCTTCGATACGAATAATAATTAAAAATTAGTAATCTGCATTAACGTAATATCAATATGAAAAAGACTTTTAAAATACTGCTTGGGGTTATATTCTTAGGTTTATTTGGATATACCATCTTTTTTCTTTACCAGAAATCGAAACCCAAACCCATAGTTTTTCAAACGAAAACCCCTTTTGTGAGTAATGTTGTCAAAAAAACAGTTGCCACAGGTAAAGTTGTTCCTCGAAGAGAAATTGAAATCAAACCTAAGGTTTCGGGCATTATTGAAGAAATCTATCTTATAGCCGGTAAAAAGGTTCGCAAAGGTGATTTGATTGCCAAAATCAAAATCATTCCCGATATGGTGAATTTAAATAATGCCGAATCGCGTGTAAACAAAGCTAAACTCAATCTGGACGACATCCATCTTGTATACAATCGCCAAAAAAAGCTATACGATCAGGGTGTTATACCGGAAGCCGAATTTCAAACAGCCAGGTTAAATTTCAATAATGCTAAAGAAGAACTGGAGGCAGCCGAAAACAATTTGCAGCTTATACGGGAAGGTGCACTTAAAAAAGCTGGTCAGGTAACCAATACACTCGTACGATCTACTATTGACGGAATGGTGCTTGATGTACCCGTTGAAGAAGGCAAATCGGTTATTGAAAGCAATAATTTCAATGAAGGAACTACTATTGCCATTGTCGCTGATATGGGCGAAATGATTTTCGAAGGCAAAGTGGATGAAACTGAAGTTGGAAAAATTCATCAGGGCATGAATCTTTCACTTTCAATTGGTGCAATTGAAGCTGACACATTTAATGCATTGCTGGAATATATTTCACCGAAAGGAAAGGAAGAAAATGGCGCTATTCAATTTGAAATTAAAGCAAAAGTTAACCTGAAAGAAGGAAAGTTTATTCGCTCGGGATACAGTGCCAATGCTGATATTGTGCTCGACAGGCGTGATAAGGTAATGGTTATTGAAGAAGGATTGTTGCAATTTTCAGGAGATTCAGCTTTTGTTGAAGTAGAAACCAAACCTCAGACATTCGAAAAGAAATACATTCAAACCGGGTTATCTGATGGTATCAATATCGAAGTGAAAAAAGGCTTAACAGTAAAAGATAAAATAAAAGTTAAAAGTTAATAATAGGTTTTGGTAATTGGTTTTAGTAAAGGTTTGCCGCACGACAATTGTTGTGCGGCTTTTTTATTTGCTAATATTTAATTCCTGCATACCTTGCACATTTTTTATATGGATTGGAGCAATTTTGGAATTTGGTCGTGGATAATTATTATAATTTGTGCCATTCTGATAGGAATGGGCAAAACCGGATTATCAGGCACAGGGATGATTATTGTACCTATTATGGCCTCTGTGTTTGGGGGCAAACCATCTACAGGTATTGTTTTACCAATGTTGTGCATTGCCGATCTGTTTGCAGTTTTATACTATCACCGGCATGCCGACTGGAAACATATTCTTAAACTTTTACCCTGGACTGTTGTAGGTTTAATTGTCGCCCTGTTTATGGGAGCAAATATTTCGGACAATACCTTTAAATTACTGATTGGGATAACTATTTTAATTAGTCTGGGTATAATGGTTTGGCAGGACTATTTTCGAAAATCTAACGAAGTGCCTGCCTCAAAGTGGTTTTCCGGCTCATTTGGTTTTGGAGCGGGTTTTTCTACCATGATAGGAAATGCCGCAGGGCCACTGATGGCTATTTACTTGCTTTCGGCCCGATTACCCAAAAACGCATACATTGGAACAGGTGCCTGGTTTTTCCTGATCATAAATTACACAAAGCTGCCTTTACAGATTATCTTCTGGAAAAACATTAATATCCACACATTAACATTGGATTTATTAATGATTCCGGCCATTGCTGCCGGGGCTTTTTTAGGTTTTAAACTGGTAAAAATAATTCCTGAAAAAGCATATCGAATCTTCATCCTGGTTTCAACAGCAATTTCGGCCTTATTTATGCTTTAAAATAATATCTTTGCCTCCCAAAATTAATTCATAACCAATGAAAAAGTATATTTTATTATCGTTGCTTTTATTACCCTTACTTGTAAAAGCTCAAAATATACAGTTACATTACGATATGGGCAAAGATCGCGGGTATCTTACCTCAACTGTCGAAATGTTTAAAGCCGACAAATTGGGCAACACTTTCTTTTTTATCGACATGAATTATAATGTTGGTGATGTGAAGGGTGTGAGTCTTGCTTATTTCGAAATTGCCCGTGTGTTAAAACTTGGTAAGAGCCCATTTGGTTTTCATGCTGAGTTCAACGGTGGCTTTGGTCAGTTTGCCGCATCCCCTTTTAATGGCGCTTATTCAATTAACAATGCATGGTTAGGAGGATTGGATTATTCCTGGAATAATGCCGATTTTTCAAAAGGTTTTTCGCTAAAAGCGCTTTACAAGACCATTCGTCATAAACAAGACGCATCATTCCAACTTACAGGTGTTTGGCATGCCAATTTCCTGAATAATAAAGTTACTTTCTCGGGTTTTGCCGATTTCTGGAAAGAAGATATGTTCTATTTTAATCAAGAAGCAACAGAATATGTATTCCTTGCCGAGCCGCAACTTTGGTTTAACGCAACCAAAAATTTATCTCTCGGAAGTGAAATAGAAATAAGCAATAATTTTGGCGGAATGCACGGCTTTCATGTGAATCCGACCATTGCAGGTAAATGGAATTTTTAAATTTAATATACTGCATATCCCTTTCAAACAAGTGCTTTCTGGAAACTAATTAAAAGTTAACCAGAGTTCGACATAAAGATTCCTCATTTCATTCGGAATGACAGACTTTGGTCAGTTGAAGCGGTGGGGCGAGAGGCAGGCAGAGTGAGGAATCTTTATTAATAACAACACTTGCCCGAAGTGGATAAGCAGTTTTAATATTTTGGCGCAATTTCTTTTAATATTTCATAAGCCTGCAAAATTTCTGCAGGGATTTCTTCTGACACAATAAACCCTAAAGCAGGATAACTAATCATTCGTTGCATTTCTCCCTTGAGGTGAGTTATCAAATTCTGATTCTTCAACTTGTATAACTCTAGCTCTTCTTCGAAGCTTGTTTTTGCTGGTGTATTTAGAAATTGAATCGCCGGATATATTTTACGGCACGTCAAGTATGCTCTGCGTTGCCTGTATGCATTCGACACTTTCAAAACTTTTTCTATACCTCGTGTAAAGGTAAAACCTGGGTTAATTTTCTGAAGCACACTTTGGGTAAAACGAAGATTTTCCCCAGTGTTGGTTGAGTTTGGTTCTGTAATAATATCGTCGGGAGGAATATTTGGAAATTCCTTTTTAACCAAATTGAAGAATTCAATCGCCTCAGGATAAATAAAATCAGCGCTCCCTGCACCCACTCCACCGGTAAATATTATTTTTGAGACAAATCCATTTATATAGAGCTCTGCACAACGGCGTGGTATTTTCAGATCAAAATGGCCAAAACCAATCACAGCATCTGCCTTAACAGGTTCTTCTTTTATATATAGATAGTTAAAGATATTTTTTGCACCTGACAAAACCTGGTCGGTATAGTTCATGATAATTAAAGATTTGGTTTAATATTACTACTTCTGAAAATAATGGCATTCATTCTTAAGTTCGATGTAAAGTTATAAGTTAACATTTTGCAGCTACAAGAAGTTGGCGTCCCGATAGCTATCGGGATCGAAGCACTAAACTGTCTGCCACCACAAAACTTGATACGAAGCACAATCCCGATAGCTATCGGGATCATTTTACCACTGAACCGCCAATTTTTTGTAGGTGCTGTTACCTGCCGTATTTTTTATTTGTGTCATTATATTTGCAAATATGATAATTATTGTCGAATATTGCAAAATAAATTTAGTTTAATTATGTCGAACTGGGATGATAAGGCGAAACGTCTTCTAAAGTCAGAATTGGTCAAGCGTGGCGTGTCTAATACTGATTTAGTATTGTTACTTAACAAAATTGGAGTTGAGGAAACTAAAGCAAGTATCGATAGCAAAATTAGTCGTGGCAGTTTTAGTGCTACTTTTTTGTTGCAATGTCTTACCGTTATTGGTTGTCATAAAATAGAAATTGAAGATTATGAAAGTCAATTATTAATGGTAGCAGAACCAACTGAATCTTATAAAAAAAGTGTAAAATGAAAAATAATACAGTAAAATTCATTGACCTTTTTGCGGGTCTTGGTGGTATCCGTTTAGGTTTTGAAAAAGCATTTAAAGATTTAGGAATGGAAACAGAATGTGTGATGACTTCTGAAATAAAATCTTATGCAGTAAAAACACTGAAACATAATTTCGGCCACGATTTTTTGGCAGGCGATATTTTTGATATTCGTAATGAATTTATTCCCGATTTTGATTTTTTGTTGGGTGGCTTTCCTTGTCAACCTTTTAGTGCAGGAGGTAAGCGTCAAGGTTTTTTAGATACAAGAGGTACTTTATTTTTTGAAATCGAACGGATTTTGAGAGAGAAAAAACCATATGGTTTTATTCTTGAAAATGTGGAAGGTTTGGTAAAACACGATTTAGAAAACAAAAATGATGAAATCGGCAGAACTCTAAAAACTATTTTGCATACACTTGAAATTGATTTGGGTTATAAAACAAGTTGGAAAGTTTTTGACAGTGTAGAATTTGGTCTACCACAATCTCGCAAGCGAATTTTCATTGTTGGTATAAAAGATGAAAAAATTGATTTAAACGGGAACGTAGCAAGATTTAAATCTTTAGAAAGTGTTTTAGAAAAAGGATTACCAACTTTACAATCTGATTTTATCGATAAACTTTTGACTCATTTTCCTTTTGAAGATTTGTATGGAAAATCTATAAAAGACAAGCGTGGTGGTGATAATAATATTCATAGTTGGGATATTGAAATCAAAGGAAGTGTATCGAAACAACAAGCTGAAATTCTCAATCAACTATTCAAACAAAGACGTAAAAAACAATGGGCAGAAGAAATCGGCATTAATTGGATGGACGGAATGGCTTTAACATTAGAGCAAATAAACACCTTTATTAATTTACCTAAAAAGGAATTGAAAACCTTATTAGAAGACCTTACTCAAAAAGGATATTTAAAATTTGAACATCCTAAAAAGTTGGTCAAATTTCAAACAGCAAAAGGTATTGCAACTTCCCGTGAATATGATGAAACCAAGCCAAAAGGCTATAACATAGTTACCGGTAAATTAAGTTTTGAAATAAATAAAGTGCTTGACCCCAAAGATATTGCACCGACTATAGTAGCAACGGATGTTTCTCGGTTGGCTGTTCCTGACGGAAGTGGTTTACGTAGATTGACAATTCGTGAAGGGTTGCGTTTATTCGGTTATCCTGAATGGTACGAAATCCCAACAAAAGAATATGATGCTTTTGATTTATTGGGAAATACGGTTGCCGTTCCTGTGGTGGAATTTGTAGCCAATAAATTAGCGGAAGTTTACGTTAGCGAACTTGCAGTTTAACGCCTGTATGTTCTTCGTAATTTTTCAAAACATTTTGTAACCAATGTCCGTTGGCGTGGTGTGTTTGTGGATATTGGTAACGTGTTTCGTTAAGTGCTGATAAAAATTCTTCTTTGGAGTTAAAAGGTTTAAATGTGGTTATTTCAGAATACCACGTAGAAGGTCTTATATTATAAATAACACTTTTCTTTTCCTGAACTTTAAGTGGATAAGTTCCACTTGGACAAGCCAATTCCCAAATCTTTTTAATCCAAACATTTTTGATGGTAATTTCACTACCATTCATTTGATAAGCAAAAATCAAATAGTCGGAATCTATTCTATAAGCAGAGGTCAAAAGCGAATTGCAATAAGAATCAAAATTTGCCAAGTCAAAACCTGGACCCCTGTCCCAGTCAAATGTTTTTACTTCAAGCAAGTCTAATTTTTTGTTGTGTTTGTCTAAATTAAAGTCAGGAAAAACTTGTGAATTTGTATTTTTTTCAAATTCTATTTTTTCTGCCATCATCCAAGCTTTCAACCATTCTTGAAGTAGATTTCCAACGGTGTCCTTAGTTTCAATAGAAATTGTCAAGTCCTTGAGCGAAAAATTGATAATTCCTTTTTCTCCTATTATCATGTATTCGTTTACCAATTTGTTGTATAACTCCTGTCCTGATAATTTCATTATTCTTGTTTGTTAAATTTTTGCAAGTTATCAATTTTTTTCGATGCTCGATTCTTTGGTGGCGGTCGGCTAATATTGCTGGCAACAATGAGATAACTGTGATAGTCAACCATGCTTCGACTCCGCTCCCCATGACTAACGCTGTCATTCTGAGCGGAGTCGAAGACTGACTCAACCTTATTCCCTTATTTTTAATCTGTAATATCAATCTTACATCGAACTGCAATTATACTAATTGCTTCATATATTTTATGTCCTTTCAAGGATATAAAATTAACTGCTTATCCCTTTCAAGCAAGTTGCTTTCTAGAAACTAATTAAAAGTTAACCAGAGTTCGACATAAAGATTCCTCATTTCATTCGGAATGACAGACTTTGGTCAGTTGAGGCGGTGGGGGGGGGGGGGGGGGGGCGGCCCCCCGCGCCCCCCCCCCAAAAAAAAAATTTTTTTTTTTGATTAACAAAAACAGGGAGCAGGGGCGGGCAGGGTGGGTTGGT